>NZ_FNGA01000001.1:0-351971 GCF_900101105.1 Maridesulfovibrio ferrireducens | reverse complement strand
GCCAACCTCTGGGCATGTATGAATATCAAACCAGAAGAATCTGGTTCTGAAATCATGCCTACTGAACCATACCTTCTCGGATCTCACTCCGGTTGTTGTGGTATCTGGACATCCGGTCCTGACGAAGAATGGGTTCCTGAAGATTACAAAGTGAAAGCTGATAACGGTAAAGTCTACAACCGTATGACTACTGTTAACGGTCTCTTCACTTGTGCTGATGGTGTCGGTGCTTCCGGCCATAAGTTCTCTTCCGGTTCACATGCTGAAGGCCGTATAGTTGGTAAGCAGATGGTTCGTTGGTGTGTAGATCACAAAGACTTCAAACCAACACTGAAAGAAAACATTGCTGACCTCGCTAAAGAATTGTACCAGCCTTGGTACACTTACGAAGCAGGCAAATCTGTTTCTACTTGCCCAGTTGTCAATCCTAGTTATATCACTCCTAAGAACTTCATGATGCGCCTCGTAAAGTGCACCGATGAGTACGGTGGTGGTTGTGGAACAATGTACGTCACTTCCGGCGCTCTTCTAACTACAGGTTTCAAGCTTCTTGGAATGCTGGAAGAAGATAGTCTGAAATTGGCTGCACGTGACCTCCACGAATTGATGCGTTGTTGGGAACAGTTCCACAGATTGTGGACTGTACGCCTGCATTTGCAGCACATCAGCTTCCGTGAAGAATCCCGTTATCCTGGATTCTACTACCGCGGAGACTTCATGGGTCTTGATGACACCAACTGGAAATGCTTCGTAAACTCCAAATACGATGTTGAAAAAGGCGAAACCGTCATTTTCAAGAAAGCATACCACCAGATCATCCCTGTTTAATATAGGCATGAGACTACGCGGCTGCGGGCTTAACGGCCCGCAGCCGTTCTTATCTGGCGGGAGCGCTGAAATGGTCTGAATCCGAATTGCGACCAAAGCGGTCGGTGTCCGGATTTGGGCCATTTTATGGCTAAGGCCTCAAAGAGTTCAGGAGGATAGAGAATGTCAAAAAGCATACTTGTCGTTGGTGGCGGGTTCAGCGGAATAACTGCTGCACTCGAAGCCGCTGAAGTAGGCCATGAAGTCTTCATCGTGGAGAAGGCGCCATTCCTGGGTGGCCGAGTGATGCAGCTGAATAAGTATTTTCCAAAGCTGTGTCCCCCTTCCTGCGGTCTGGAGATTCAATTTCAGAGAATCAAAAACAATAAGAACGTAAAGTTCTTTACCTTGGCTGAAGTAGAATCCATCAGTGGTTCTAAAGGGGATTTTGAAGTCAAAATCCGCATCAAGCCTAGGTATGTCGGTCCCGGCAGTATTGATTTAACCGAAGTCATCGCAAAACTTTCCAATAACGTTACCGATGAATTCGAATTCAAACTCTGTGACCGTAAAGCCCTTTACATGGATGTTCCTTTTGCGTTCCCCGCAAGATACGTCCTTGAAAAGGAAAACTGTACTGATGCTGACCTCAAACTTCTCGAAGGAATCGATGCTATCGATCTCAAAGACGAAGAAAAGGTCATCACTCTCAATGTCGGTTCCATCGTTTATGCTACCGGTTGGAAGCCTTACGATGTAACTAAACTTTCAAATCTTGGTGCTGGAACTGTACAGAACTGCATTACTAATATGCAGATGGAACGTCTTGCAGCTCCCAGTGGTCCTACAAGCGGCATGATTGTCCGTCCTTCTGACGGTGCTCGGCCAAAAAATGTCGCGTTCGTACAATGTGCGGGTTCACGTGACGAAAATCATCTCAATTACTGTTCATACATTTGCTGCATGGCTTCTTTGAAGCAGGCCGCTTATGTTCGTGAGCAGTACCCTGATGCAAAGGTTACTGTTTATTACATCGACCTTCGTACTCCGGGCCGTTACGATAAATTTGCCAAACGTATTCTTTCTGATGACAAGATCAACGCCGTTAAAGGTAAGGTCGCTGAAGTTATCGAAGTTTCCGGTTCTGGCAATGTTCTCGTCACAGTTGAGGATGCTGAAACCGGTATTAAGGCGCAGAATGAGCATGATCTCATTGTCTTGGCTACCGGAATGCAGCCTAGTCTCGCAGGTGTTCCGGTTCCTTCCGGAGTGCAGGTTGATGATCAGGGCTTCATTATAGGCGGAGAAGAACAAGGCATTTTCGCCGCCGGGTGTGCAAGGCAACCTCTGGACGTCACAAAGACAGCCCAGTCAGGTACCGCCGCCGCTCTGAAAGCGATTCAAACGGTGATAGGGAGGTAAGTCGACGTGCCCGAAAAAATCGGAGTTTATTTCGACCAAGCAAGCATTTCTCCTTACCTTATAGCTGAAGACCTTGCTGAAGTAGTCAGTAAGGTTTGCGCAAGCGAGTGTCCGGTGATCAAGTGTCACCCGAGACTAAACAGCGAAGAAGGAAGAAAGCTTATTCAGGAAGATATCGACGCTGGCAACGTCGATGCAGTCTGTATCTGCGGCACAAGCCCTCGCGTAGATTGGGACATTTTCAATTTTGACAACGTCATGGTTGAACGTGTTAATCTACGTGAACAGTGCATCAAGGTTTTCAGGAACCCTGACGGCACATTGCCTGATCCAAACGGAGAAGTTCCTGAACTCCTCAAAATAATGGCAAATGAATATGTCAGAATGGGAATCACTAAACTAACCAAAGGTAACACCTCTGAAAATCAGATTATAGGTTCTACTAAGGTTGTTATGGTTCTTGGTGGTGGTTTTACCGGTCTTACCGCAGCTCTTTATGCAGCAAAGACCAACCACGACGTAATTCTGGTAGAGAAAGCTGATACTCTTGGCGGTAAAGCTGCCACTATGTATAAGACTTTCCCACTTTCATATCCCTACCTCGAAGCTCATGAAACCGGAATTGAAGCTCTGATTGCTGAAGTTGAATCAAACTCCAGAATTAAAGTTCTAAAATCCGCTCATCTTGATACTCTTGAAGGTGCTCCCGGTGATTATACAGCCAGCGTAACAGTTGGTTCCAGCAAAGAAGAACTGCCAGTTGGTGCACTTGTTCTTGCTACCGGTTGGGTTCCTCAGGATACTAAGTATGTTGAGCCTATGGGTTACGGTTCTTCCAAAGTTGTTACTGCTGCTGAATTTGAAGCAATGGTCAAAGCAGGAAAAATGGACGCATCGTCTGTTGCTTTTGTTCTTGATACACGCCTCAGTGAAGCAAAGTTTGCAGCAGAAGAAGATGCTTATGCTAATCGTTCTGACGAGCAGGTTGCTTCTGATGACGCTGACGCAAAAGTAGTGGCTGATGCTGCAAAAGTAGAGGGAGAAGAAGACGCATTCGTTTACGAGGATATGGAATCCTATAAACATCTTCCTTACAGCGCAGAACTCAGCAGTCTTGTAGCTCTCAAGCAGGCCAACTACGTTCGTGAAATGAACTCAAACGGCATTGCATACATCATCTATGACCACATGATGGTTCCGGGTGTGAATGAGCGTTACTATCGTGCTGCTCAGGATGATCCAGGCATCATGCTGACCAAAGGTACTGTTACTTCCATTACGGAAGAGGGCAGTTCCATGGTTGTTGCTGCAAGCAATACTCTTCTCGGTGAAAATATTGAAATTCAGGCTGATCTGGTCGTTGTTCCTACAGGCATGGTTCCAACCACTGCTCACGATCCGACCATCAACCTCGTATATAGACAAGGACCTGCATTCCCCGATCTCAAACAGTTCGACGGATTTGCAGATTCCAATTACATCTGTTTCCCTTATGAAACACGCCGTACCGGTGTTTATGCCGCCGGTTGTGTTCGTCAGCCCATGACTATGGGACTTGCAAGGGAAGATGCAGCCGGTGCTGTTCTCAAAGCGATCCAGTGTATCAACTCCGCCAATCACGGTGTAGCTGTTCACCCTCGCTCCGGTGACAATACCTATCCTGTATTCAACTTCATGCGTTGCACACAGTGTAAACGTTGCACAGAAGAATGTCCTTTCGGTGCACTTGATGATGATGAAAAAGGAACACCAAAGCCGAATCCGTCACGCTGCCGTCGCTGTGGTACCTGTATGGGTGCCTGCCCTGAGCGTGTAATCGGATTTGACAATTACAATATCGACATGATCGGTTCCATGATTAAGCAGGTTCAAGTACCTGATGACATGGAAGAAGGTGGTCCTAGATTTATCGTGCTCGCTTGCGAAAACGATGCTTACCCTGCACTCGACATGGCTGCCATGCGAGGTAAAGGCTGGTCCCCTTATGTTCGTGTAATTCCTGTTCGCTGTCTCGGCTCTGTGAATACCATCTGGATTGCAGATGCTATGAGTAAGGGTATTGATGGAGTTCTGTTGCTCGGATGTAAGTACGGTGAAGATTATCAGTGCCACTTTGTGAAAGGTTCTGAACTGTGTAACCGCCGTATGGAAAACGTTGCTGATTCTCTCAAGAGACTTGGCGTCGAACCTGAACGTGTTGTCCAGTCCGAACTCGCCATTGACGAATACGACAAGGTTTCTGACCTTATCGATACCTTTGTTAATGACATGATCAAGATTGGTCCCAACCCGTTCAAGGGCTACTAGGAGGTAGACGCGATATGGAAAAAGATGTTCGCATCAAACCGGATCTGCAGTTTATCAAAGAGCTCCAGGAAGTCGGTGGAGACGCAGTCAAAAAGTGCTATCAGTGCGCAACTTGCAGTGTAGCCTGTCCTCTGTCGCCTGCTGACAACCCTTATCCGCGTAAGGAAATGGTATGGGCTCAGTGGGGCCTAAAAGATAAACTTGTTAAGGATATCGATATATGGCTTTGCCATAACTGCGGAGCATGCTCCGACTTGTGCCCACGTGGCGCACGTCCTGCTGATTTGCTCGCAGCTATGCGTAATCTAGCCTATCAGAAGATAGCAACTCCAACCTTTATTGGTAAGTGGATGAGCTCTCCGAAACATCTGCCGAAGCTTATTGCTATCCCGGCAGCTATTTACATGGTGATTTGGTTCATCATGGCAGGAGTTCGTGGTTCCTTCTTCCCTCTTAAAGATGGAAAAGTCGTTTACGGGCATCTTTTCCCCGGCGATTTTACTATTGACCCGATCTTCATGATTGCTTTCGGTTTCATGGTTTGGACCTTCTATAAAGGAGTAAAAAACCTTATCGGATCATTCGCAGATCAACCAAAGGTCTTTGCTGTCGGTGATAAATCTGAAAGACCAAGTCTTTTGGTGTGCTTTGTGGATGTTTGCAGAAATGAACTTCTGACACATTCCAAATGGAAAGAATGCGGTGAATCCGATGAAGCTGATGAACAGAAGTTTAATGGACATAGGTTCCTTATGCTCGCATTCATCTGCTTGATGGTAGTAACAGGCATAGTTGCTGTTACCCATTGGGGAGGAAAGGTTATACCCTTCCTTACCGCTATCGGTCATACTCCGATGCCTCTGTGGCACCCGGTTAAGATTCTTGCCAACATTGGCGCAGTAATGCTTGTTTATTCACTGTTGCTGCTTACCAAACGCCGCTTGAATCAGGATGATTCCTCGCATGTATCTACCTATTATGACTGGTACTTACTTGGACTTATCTGGACAATTGCAGGAACTGGTATCATGTGTGAATTGCTTCGCCTCTTCGGCATCGCGATTCTTGCATACCCCATGTACTATGTGCATCTTGTCGCCGTGTTTATGATGTTTGTCTATCTGCCGTGGTCCAAGCTTGGACATCTGGTCTACAGGACTGCAGCTTTAACTTATGCAAAACACATCGGCCGTCTACCAATGCCGGTCCGTGAAGAAAAGACTTTTACTCTGTAATAGAGCAAGGAGGATTTAACCATGTCTGAAGCACGTAAAACTTTCCCCATGAGCACATTTGTAGCTTATGTTAAAGGTGGCGAAAGCAATAACTCCGTTCAGGAACTTCTGTCCTATATGACACAGAAGGATATTGACGCTGAATTCGAACCTTTTGCAGCAGCTCTTGCAAAAGCTTGGATTTATGAACAGCATCCTGAACTAGCTAAAATGAAAACAGGTCAGGTTGCAGGTCTTGGCGAGAACGTTTCTGTAGGCGCTCTTCCAGGTGACGTGATGGTACAGGTTGACAGCATTTTCACTAAACTTGCTGACTACCGTTCTACCGTTGTAGCACAGGCTGATACTATTAAAGATCTTGAAGTTAAGCTTGCAGCAGCAGAAGGAAAACTTAGTGTTTCCGATAAAGCTCTCGCTGAATTCAAAGGCAAATGTGAAGCTTTTGAAGCTTCCGGAAAAGGCGAAGGCGACAAAGTCATCGTTACTTCTCAGGCTAAAGTTGAAGAGTACATCGGCAAAGTTGATGAACTTCTCGCTTTGATCGAAGACGTTAAAAAGAATGGTGTTGTAACTGTTGCTGCCGGCGCACCTGCTGACGGCGCAGCTCCTGCAGCTGGAGGCTCTAATGCTCCTGAAACAGGTGGAACTCCTGCTGATTCTTTCGGTTTCGGTAGTGACCCATTCGGTGACTCCTCTTGGTAGAGCGATCTACCCGTCTTTAGCCTTTTAGGTTGAAGTTTTTAAAAGCCCTGTCCGCATTAGCGGACAGGGCTTTTTTTTGCCGAATTATATATGGCAATAAGCTCAACAGCCCGTACTAATTTCATTCGAGACAGTTTGTTTCATCCTGTACGAATATCCATCAAATGGATAGAAAACAGAGCAGATTTTACTTAAATAGATTGGTAGTAGAATAAAATATACGTTTTACCTTGTTAAATACACGCTTGATAAAAGAAGAGGTGGATCATTTAATATAGAGTGATTCAAAAAAGTAGATTGTAAATGATATTTGAAAGAAAAGAGGAATGATGCTATAGAATTTCACTGGATTATCGAATGCATCCATCTTTATTTAATAATAAACTTGATTCGTTGATCGCTTTTGTACTCTGATGTATTAATATTCCTCGTTATTGTATAAAGTTAATGCAGTATTAATGTTTGATGAATCAATAGTTGTACGAATAATTAATCATTAGAACGGGCTAGTACGGAATAAAAATCGTACAAGTGCTTGATCCCGAGAACAATAAAGTGTATAGGTGTTACCAATATGGCAGAACTACATTTACACGACGTGAGCGTCCGTTTTGGCGGATTGCAGGCTTTGTCAGAGGTTAACTTCTCTCTTATGCCGGGGGAAATTGTAGGGCTTATCGGTCCCAACGGTGCAGGTAAAACCACGGTGTTTAATGTTATTACCGGAGTGTACAATGCTTCCGGCGGTGATGTTGTTTATGATGGTGGGAGTCTCCAAGGGCTCAAGCCGTATCAGGTGCTTGCAAAGGGGATCGCCCGTACTTTCCAGAATATTCGTCTTTTCCAGAATATGACAGCTCTTGAGAATGTAATGGTTGCTCAACATTCCCGCACTGGGTGCGGGGTGCTTGGCGCGATTTTTCGTACTCCTCGTCAGAAGCGTGAAGAGCAAAGAATTAAAGAAAAGGCGATGGAAGAGTTACGGTTTGCCGAACTGGAGGACTTCGCTGATGAAGTCGCCTCCAACCTTCCTTACGGTCATCAAAGGCGGCTTGAGATAGCACGCGCTTTGGCTTCAGAGCCGAGTTCGGTTCTGCTTGATGAGCCGGCGGCAGGACTCAATCCTGCTGAAAGTTCCGAGTTAATGGAAACCATTCGTAGAATCTCCGGTAGAGGGATAAATGTGTTGATGGTGGAGCATGACATGAAAGTTGTCATGGGAATCTGCCAGAGACTTGTTGTTCTTGATCACGGAGTAATGATTGCAAAGGGAAATCCTGAAGAAATTCAGAAGAATCCTGCTGTAATTGAGGCATATCTCGGTAATTAACCATATTTACTTTTGGGAGGCGCTTTTATGAAACGTTTATTTCTGACCGTTTTGCTGGCCGCGGCTGTAGTAATGCTCGGTTCCGGCATGGCATTCGCAAAAACACTCAAAGTCGGTACAATGGGGCCTCTAACCGGCCCTTACGCAGCTGATGGTAATGATATTAAGAACGGTGTCTTAACTGCTGTTGAAGTTATTAAAGCCAACGGTGGCATTGCCGGTTTTGACGAAATTGAAGTTCTTCCACAGGATACTGCATGCGAACCCCGTCAGGCAGTAGCCACAGCAAATAAACTGATCAATGAAGGCGTAAACGGCGTTATCGGATCATATTGTTCCAGCGCAACCCTCCCCGCATCTGAAGTTCTTGATGAAGAAAGCATCATCATGATTACACCTGCTTCCACTAATGAAAAAGTTACTTCCCGCGGTCTTCCTTATATGTTCCGCATGTGCGGGCGTGATGATGATCAGGGTGCAATCGCCGTAAAATTCATGATCGAAAAGTTAGGAGCTAAATCTATCTACGTTGTAGATGATAAGACTGCTTATTCACAGGGACTTGCTGACGGTGTAGAAAAAATGAGTGCTGCTGCAGGATTGAAAGTTCTTGGCCATGAGCATGTGAATCAGGGCGATAAAGATTTTTCAGCTATTTTAACTAAAGTAAAAACAGAAAAACCTGACGTATTTTACATGAGTATGCAGAATTCAGCTACTGGTGCATTGATGCTTATTCAGGCAAAGCGCATGGGTATAAAGGCTGCTGTTCTCGCACAGGATGCAGTTTATCATCCTCAGTTGATCGAAATTGCAAAAGATGCTGCTGAAAATGTATATCTTACCTTCGGTTATATCGATGACAACGCACCTGCATACAAAGAATTCTATTCTGCATATCAGCCTAAGTTCGGTAGTCCCGGTGCTTATTCCGGTTATGCATATGACAGTGCTATTGCATACTTGAAAGCAGTTGAAGCTGCCGGTTCCACTGATCCGGCTAAAGTTAAAGCTGAGCTTATGAAGCTTGATTATGAAGGTGCTACAAAGCACGTTAAGTTTAAAGCTAACGGAGACTCCGGTTCTAACTACATTATCCGTACTGTTAAAGACGGAAAGTTCCGTAATTACTGGAACCCAGCAACTGGTGAGCTTTACTAGAGTTTAAGCAATGACCGGCCCCCGTCTTAATTGACGGGGGCTATTACGAACAGCCCCCGGATATCCATGGAATATTTTATTCAACAACTCATCAATGGTATAACACTCGGTAGCGTATATGCGCTCATCGCTCTCGGTTATACTATGGTGTATGGCATTATTCAGCTCATTAACTTTGCTCATGGCGAATTTTTTGCGGCTGGCGGTTATGTAGGCGTTATTTTCATGAGTTATCTTGTGTCTCAGGGGGCTCCTGCATGGGTTTGTCTTTCAGGATCTTTGATTCTGGCGATGGCATACTGCGCAATGCTTGCTGTGGCTGTAGAAAAGGTAGCTTATAAACCACTGAGAAACTCATCCAGACTTTCTGTTCTGCTTTCCGCATTGGGTATGTCTATTTTTCTTCAGAACGGTTTGATGCTTACTCAGGGAGTGTATGACAAGCCTTATCCTACCGAGTTGACTCAGGGTGGCTTTGAGCTTGGTAATGTAATGCTTTCGTACATGCAGCTTTTTATTGTAAGTCTGACAGCATTTTTGCTTGTGGCCCTTAATGTTCTTGTTTTTAAAACCAGAATAGGTAAGGCGATGCGCTCCACTGCGCAGGATAAAGTAATGTCTGCGCTTGTTGGAATTAATGCCAACCGTACAATCAGTATCACTTTCGCAATAGGAGCCAGTCTTGCTGCTGCAGCCGGAATAATGGTCGGGCTTTATTATGGTTCAGTTCGATACGATATGGGGTTTGTCCCCGGTATCAAGGCTTTTGCTGCTGCCGTATTAGGTGGTATCGGAAATATTACCGGTGCGATGATCGGTGGTTTTATTATTGGAATGGTAGAGATTTTTGCCGCAGGTTATATTTCAGGTGAATATAAGGACGTATTTGCGTTCGTGATACTTATAGCGGTTCTTTATTTCAGACCTTCAGGAATCATGGGAGAGAACGTTGACGATACCAGAGTTTAAAAAACACTGGACTTCCTTAGGGATAGGAATGGTCTGGCTGTTCATCCTGTTGTGGCCCCTGCTTGGCGTTAAGCCTGAAGGCCTTGAGATTGCCGGAACATTTAATGTCTGGTGGAGAATCGCTTTAGGCTGTTCATTTATATTGTTTTTGTATCAATTAAATAAGGCCGGAGCATTTAAGTTTATATCCAGACCTGTGTCAGCAGTAGCGGGTAGCATGAAAAGTGCTTCCTCTGTTGTGCCTCTTGCCGTCTGGTTTGTTATAGGCATTGGTTGTGTTGCTTTATTGCCTCAGCTCACCGGGCGTTATGCTCAGGATGTTGCGATAAACTGTATGATCTACGTTTGTCTCGGCCTTGGCCTTAATGTGGTTGTCGGTTTGGCAGGAATGCTCGATCTTGGATATATCGCATTTTACGGCATCGGAGCTTATACTTACGCTATACTCTCAGTTCAATTTCAGCTTTCATTCTGGATTTGTCTGCCCATAAGTGCTGCTGCTGCGGGCTTAGGAGCATGGCTGATCGGTTATTGCTCTATGAGAATGAGGGGAGATTATCTGGCTATCGTGACGCTGGGTTTTGCTGAAATTTGTCGCATGGTGCTTAATAACTGGATGAGTCTGACCAATGGTCCTAATGGCATAACTGGTATTAAGGCTCCCGGATTTTACTGGTTTGATTTTACCAATGGCATGACTCTGGAACATCTCTGGCTTAAAAAACTTTCACTTGTATACTATGTGATACTTCTTCTTGTAGTATTTACGATTATTGCAGTTTATCGCTTACAGCATTCCCGTATAGGTAGAGCATGGGAAGCTATTCGTGAAGATGAAACAGCTGCAGAAGTTATGGGCGTTCCCACTTTTTACATGAAGCTTCTGGCATATTGTACAGGGGCGTGTTTCGGTGGTCTGGCCGGGGCTTTTTATGCTGCACGGATGAGATTTGTAAGCCCTGAATCTTTCACTTTCCTCGAATCTGCAATGGTGCTTTCCATGGTTGTTCTCGGGGGTATGGGATCAATTCCGGGCGTTATTCTGGGAGCTTTGGCACTTATAGCACTTCCGGAAATATTCAGAGAATTTGAATTATATCGCATGCTGGTTTTCGGGGGAGTAATGACTCTTATGATGCTCTTCAGGCCTCAGGGACTTTTACCACCCACACGTAAAATGCGTGCTGGAAAGGATTAAGTCATGACTGAACCAATATTAGAATTACGGGACATTAAGGCCGGTTATGGAAGCATTAAGGCCCTCAAAGGTATAAATATTAAAGTTTATGAAGGGGAAATTGTATCGATTATCGGCGCGAATGGTGCGGGTAAGAGTACAACTCTCATGACGATATGTAATATTGTTCATGCCACAAGCGGTGACATCTTTTACAAAGGTAAAAGGATAAATCAGGTTGCATCTGATAAATTGCCTGCAATGGGACTTTGTCAGGTTCCTGAAGGGCGCAGGATTTTTCCGCGTCTGACTATTGAAGAGAATCTCGATATGGGGGCTTTTTTCAGAAATGATAAGGAAATTGAAGATGACAAAGAAAGAGTCTTCGGCATGTTCCCTATCCTTCGTGAAAGATGCAGGCAGGCCGGCGGAACTTTGTCAGGCGGCGAGCAGCAGATGCTTGCTATCGGCAGGGCCTTGATGAGCAGGCCGAAAGTCCTTTTACTGGATGAGCCTTCCTTGGGACTTGCTCCGCTGATTGTTAAGCAGATTTTTGATATTATCAAAGAGATTAACAAGCTTGGGACAACAATTATTCTGGTAGAGCAGAATGCAAAGGTGGCGCTGAGCATGGCCAACAGAGGTTATGTTCTTGAGACCGGGCATGTTGTTATGGAAGATGAAGCTCATAAGCTTTTAAACAATCCTGATATCCAAAAGGCGTATCTCGGCGAGTAAATCTATTGTTTCAGGTAATTAGTTTGCGTTTTTAAAAGACTCTCAAGCCTTAACGGATTGAGAGTCTTTTTTATTCATCTATGCACTGTTCAGGATTAGTTATGGGAAACCAAAGCAGCGAACTAATCCTTATTACCTTTCTTGCCAGATTTCTTGGCTTTTTTTGCGTTCTTGTATTCGTCTCGATCTTGTTCTTTCTTTGTTTTTCTCTCTTCACGATTTTCTTTGTCAGATTGCTTTTTTATTTTACGATCATCATCTAATTGTTCGCGTTTAAGTTGTTCTTCTTTTTTACGTTCTTTGCGTTCTTCTTTTGCCTCATCACGGGCTGCTTTGTTGTCAGACTTGCGCGTGTCATGCTTTATTTTCTTTTCCTCTTTTCGAGTATCTCGCTTTTCCTTTTTTTCTGTTTTCCGCGTTTCCTTCATCTCTTTTTTGTCATTATTCTTTGCTACAAGAATGAATTCTTCTGTTTTCGCACTTGAAGTCATTGATGAATAAGCTGAAGTAGCAGCAAGAAGGAGACACGATCCTAAGAAGAAAACAAACAATAAATTTTTCATAATAACTCCTTTGTGTAGTTAATAGAGAATACTATTTATCACTATACTATTTTTTAATTGTTGAAGCAAAATAAAATGCAAAAATCTTATAAGAGTGAACGGAAAAGTAAAAAAATCGTTCGTTTAAGTTGTAAAAAGATTCAAATATAATGGGTCTTAGGAGCTGGAGAGGAATGATTGTCGATTTCAGGATTACGAGAATTAAAGGGAGTATAGATTCTTTTCCTTCTATTCTTGATACTGATGAGTTATAAGATAGAAAAATGTTTACTATGTACAATTTCAAGAGCATTTGAAATGTAGGAACCTACAGGAAAGACTTGCAAAGCATAAGCAGTTTGTGCTTAATTTGTTTCGTCTATTAATATTATACTTCTTGCAAAGATCTGGAGGCTTACAATGGCTAAGAAAGTAGTAATTGATCAAGATGAATGCATCGGTTGCGAAACTTGTGTAGAACTTTGTCCTGAAGTTTTTGCACTTGATTCAGATGGCGAAAAAGCTGAAGTGATTAAAGAAGATGCTGTCGATTTGGACTGCGTTCAAGAGTCTATGGATTCTTGTCCTGTGGAGTGTATATCTATAGAATAAAAGGATTACTCGACTGTTGAACAGAAAGGCATCTTTGTTGGGTGCCTTTTTTTATGTTTTTATAATAAATTGAATATTTTTTTGACTCACTTGCGGCAGTAACGTTGTCAGTTTTGCCTTTATATTAAATTCATCAAGCGGCGAGTCAGATCCGTATTCTATTTGAAATTTATTCCCATCTGTTCTAGCGCGGCACCATCTTGCCCCTGCTTCAAACATGCATTCCTCAGTTCGTTCTACCATGAAGATTTTTTTTGCTGTTAAAGGAATTCCTGTTTCGATTCTAGTTGCGAGACAACTGTTAGAAGGTCGGTTAAGTGAGAGCAATTGTAAGAAACCGGCCGCTTCGATGATATTTTTTTTAGTAAATCCGGTAAGAGCTAAAGGCGAAATTACGGATGCTTCACGAATGGCTTTTAAACCGGCCCGGTCAACAGGGTCGTCAGCGTGACTGCCGTCAAAAAGCGGACATCTGTTAATGGTATCGATAATAGCCTTCTTGCAATAGTAGCAGCGAGATTTTGTATTATCGCTGATTAGAGAATTTTTAAGCACTGATATTTTAATAACTTGGTGGTTAATACCGATAGAGGCTGCTGATCGGCAGGCGAATGAAATGTCACGGTTCGCAGTAAGTTCAGAATCAATTGTTATGGCAAAAGCCTTATCTCCTAAAGCATCAAAGGCCGCCTTAGCTACCAAAGAGCTGTCAATTCCACCTGAAAATGCAACAAAAGCTCTTTCGTGTAATTTAAATATCTTGAGTAGGTCTTTGTATTGTTTTTGAATAATATGTGAATTCGTCATGGGCATCTATTTTGCTTGATTATAGTTATGTGCATGTAGAGCTTACTGATTTTATAATCAATAAAACCCTTGATGCGTAAGGGTTGCCAATACGGGAATAAGTGCTTATTTAGTAAAGATACACGTTTATAAACTGCTTCATGTAAAGCGGAAAGGTAAATAAAAAAATGCTCATTAATTTAAGCCCGATGTGTCTCCGGGTGTTTTCAAAAACTGCAGCAATGCTCGCAGTTCTTATAGTTTCAATGTTTATTTTCGGCAATAATAATGCCGAGTGTTCTGCTTTTTTATCAAGTAAAAAAGACAAAGAAAAAAAACAAGTTAAGCTTCCAGAGCCTGTGTCTGAAGGTATCGATTACCTTTTGGATACTTTGTCGGTCAAAACAAAATATTTTGACCCGGGCAAGGTAAATGCTTTGATCCGTTACGTGGATGAATCTGCTCCCACTGATAAAATAATCAAACTTCCCAAGTATGAGTCTGCTAACGGCGCCGGAATGCGCATCAACGTAAAGGCTTCTTTAAAGAGGATTCTGGAGTATACATATAATCCGGAAATCCCCGGCTACGCAGTTTACCCTTCGGTTATCCGTCTAAGCGGCTGGTATCCTGATAGTGAGTTTTTTGCAGACAAAGGTAAGCCTTGGAAATCTCTCAATGACTGCGAAGTTCCGAAAGTCTGGCGCGGGAAAGAATTTGAGGTGAATACTCCGGATTCTTTCGGCGGCGCATATTACAGATATGACCTGAACCGTCTGCTCGTGCTTATGAAGTACGAAGGGCGTAATGTTTTCTTTTCGATTGCCAGACAGGCTGATAAGTCTAGCGTCGGAATGAAAGGTCTTGTCATGGACGATAACCAGTGGAATTATTTCTATAGTGGAATTCCCGGTCTGACGGCCGGAGGCATGGGCTGGATGGATACTTTTATGTACGATTCCATTTCTGTTTCAGTCTATATACAAGATAAAAATAATCCTGAGTATACTGTCAACTATCTGTTCAAGTGGCTCCGTGCCGGTTGGGCAGGGCTTAATGTTGTCCGTCCCAAGCATATATTTGAAGGCAGTCAGCGTTTTGCCAATGCCTTTCGCGCGTTGATGGAATCAAAAGAACTCCCTGAAGCTGCAGTTTTTTCTGAAAAGGTTAAAGGGATTGAGTCCATGTCAGATCAGAAAATTGATAAGTATATTTCAGAATACTCAAAAAGCATAGAAGCTCTTGCCGGAAAGAATCCAGTGCTTTCCGATAAATTCCCTGAAGTCTACACAAACGGGAACTATGCTAATTCGTTTACAAGAGAAGAGCGCATCGGTATCCTTGTAAAGGAATACGTTAAACGGGCTATGGGCAAACAGTGTTTGATTTATGACGCGGTTGTTCAGAATTAATTCTGCTTCTTTTTTATCAGGAAGGTTTTATGATTTGTTCAGAAAGTGAAGCTAAGTTCAAATATTGTCCGTATCTTATGACAAGTGATGATAAAATGAAATTCTGTCAGGGTGTCATGTGTATGATGTGGCGTTCCTGCGATGGCAATAAAGGGTATTGCGGCCTTGCTGGCAAACCTGAAGAAAGTAAATAGTCCTGCCTAGTTGGGGTAATTATCTATAATGGCGAAGCCTTATGTTTTTAAGCTTGAAAAAGTTCTCGATTTTAGAAAGCAAATCGAGGAACAGGCTCGTTTGGCTTTAGCCGAAGCTCATAAACTGCACACCGAACAAAAAAAAGTCGTCTTCGAAATCGAAGAAAAAAAGATAAATCATCAGAAAAAAGAATACGAGAAGCTCTCCGCAGATAATTTGTGGCTGTGGCGGCAGTATGATGATGCTTTGACTAAAGATCTGTATTCGGCACAAAATCGTTTTAAGCAATTGGCCCTTAACTTGCAAAAATGCCGTACAGAAGCTGTTCAAAAGTCAAAAGACCGTAAGTTGCTGGAAAAACTCAAAGAGAATCAGGCGAAAAAATACTATGAAGAAGAAAATCTTAAAGAGCAGAAAGAGTATGACGAAATGGCAACGCTTCGGTTCAAGTCTAAGACTTTCTAAGATTCTTGTATGCTTGGTTTTATTAGCTTTTTTAAAGCTTTCTCTTATAGGTGCTTTAGGTTTTGATTTGGAAACTCCCGCTAAAAATGTGGTTGAAGCCGTAATTGAAAGCAGTGTGGTGCGTGACGCAGTTTCTGCCCCGGAAGCCATTGCTGCAGAGGCTAAAGACAAGCCTGCTGCTGAATCGGCTTCCAAAGTGGATAAACGTCCTGAAAGGATGCCGGAAGCCGACTGGAAGGCTCTTAAGAGCAAAGAGGACGAGTTGGCTCGTAAAGAGAGATCTCTTCGTACTCTTGAAAAGAATTTAGATAAAAAACTTGCTGAACTTAACAGTCTTGAAACTCGTCTTAAGAAAATGCTTGCTGATGCTGATGTTCTCAAAGATCAGAAGATTAAACATCTGGTCGGTGTATATACAGCTATGAAGCCTAAAAGTGCGGCTCTGGTTATTGAATCACTGGATACACGCTTGGCTGTCAAGATTTTGTCTGGCATGCGGGGACGTAATGCCGGTGAAATCCTCGGATTTGTTGCACCGAAGAAAGCTGCGACTCTTTCCGAAGAGTTGACCAAGCTTCAGGTTCCTCTTGGAAATTAGCAGTCTGAAGTTTTATAAATAAGTTTTTAATAATTGCTCCAGCTGTATTTTGCGGCTGGAGCATTAATATTTGCATAGATAAGGGCTTAATCGGTTTAAAATTGAAAAGAATCAAAATAACTATTGCTTACGATGGTACTAAGTTTTGCGGCTGGCAAATTCAGCCGGGAGTACGGACTGTTCAAAATGAGCTTGAGAAAGCCATTTCGCGGATAACCGGTGCTCCTGTACGAGTCTACGGATCAGGTCGCACTGACAGCGGTGTTCATGCTCTGGGGCAGGTCGTTCATTTTACGTTGCCTGAAAGCAGGGCTGAAGTCCCGTGGCAGCGGGCTTTGAATGCTATTATGCCGGACGACGTGACAGTCCTTGATGTGGCTTATGTCGATGAATCTTTTCACGCTCAGTTCAGTTCAATTCGTAAAACATATGTTTATACTCTTTGGCTGGAAAATAAATTTTTGTTCCCATGTCGTCGAAATTATGTGTGGGGATGCGGTCCGCTTGATATTGATGCTCTTGATACAGCCATGAAATATTTTCTTGGTGAACACGATTTTGCTTCTTTTCAGAATGTCGGAACTCCGGTGAAGAATACGATCAGAACCATTCTTGAATTTGTCCGCCTTCCCGGTGAAAACGAGCATGAAATTAAGTTGCAGGTGTGCGGGACAGGCTTTTTAAAACAGATGGTGCGCAACATGGTGGGCTGCCTCGTGGATATAGGCCGGGGTAAAGCTGAGCCGGGTTTTGTCCGATCAGTGTTAGAGGCGAAAGATAGAACTTTAGCACCGGCCACAGCTCCTCCGCAGGGGTTGTGTCTTTCTCACGTGTATTACGGGGAGCCGAAGAGTGGCGGACCTGAATCTGGACGGAACGAATCTCGTATTGACGGGACAGACTGAGACTGTTGAATCTCCACAAAGAACATTAATAAGTTCTTATTGGGATGACAGGTTCTCTCGCGCTGCGCTTAAAAATAAATATGAATCAACCGGCAGTTCCACAGTCATGGAAGTGCAAAGCCGCATCAAAAGTTTAAGCGAGTCCCTTGGTAAATTTCGCTGGTCTGATGATGGCTTTGGTTTGAATGATGCCCGTCTGGTTGTAAATGATCCTTTCCTTGATAATAAAATTTCAGCTTCTGTAACTCCTAAAAATGAGTTTGCCCGTTATTACCGCACGTATTCCCGTGGTTTTACGGGAGGTTCCCGAACGTCTCTTGATCCGGGAATATATAAGTTTGATATGTCATACGGCTCCGCAACCAAGGAGCTGAACATTACCGTTGAAAGCGGGATGGATAATGACGCAGTTCTTGAAGCCGTCCGTGACGCGGTAAACGAAAGCACTCTTCCTGTTCAGGCTCGCAAATTTACTCAAAATGTTCCGGGAGCAAATCTTGACGATCTGCTTGGAGTCGGCTCATCTTTGGCCTTCTCTGTGAATACCGCCTACAGCAACAATAACAGTAATATCGTCGGCGGTTATGACGGCAGCACTGAAAGTGAAATTAACAGCCAGCTTTCATTCAGCGATACCAGCGGACACCTTATCTCCCACCTCAAGCTTGATGGCACGTTGTTGCCTATTGGGTCAGCAAAAGAAGGACGTTACGATTTATCCGGCACAATGGCTGGATCTGTCTCGGAATTTGTGAGCAAGGGCTTTGACGTTAATGCAGTATCGACATTGGCGATCGGTTCTCACTCCATAGGTTATTCCATAGGAGAAGAATCAGGAACGCTTGATTTCAGTGTTGAAGAAGGCGACACATGGGAGGTTGTTTTAGGCAGTATTCAAAGCGCAGCCGGTGGAACATCCGAAAAGATTACGGCTGAAGTTATCGATACAAAGCTTCCATCCCCTGTATACACCGGAGATGATTATTATCTGATCGACGGGAAAGCTGTGTCCATAACTGCGGTATCTCCAAAACTCGGTGAAAGACTGGTTCTTGAGCCAGACGCCGGTCTGGAAGTTCTGGGGCTGAATGTTACATCTCAGCCCGGCACAGATTCGGTTATGGTGGTTAACGGAGTTAGCGAAACCCGCGCTCCCGGAGAATTTGCTCTCGATCATGGCCGCGTTATTGTTGAGCTTGAAGAGTCTTTCGGCGACACTCTGCCTCTGCGGGTGGTGGATGCTGTTTCTCAGATGGAAGAAAATATCGGCTCATTTACCGATGCTTACAATGACTTGCGTAAAACTATACTGCCGTCCGAAGACCTTTTCAGAGAAGGCTTTGCAGATATGTGGCGCAAGCCTATTGATGATAATCGAGTTGATTACGAATGGATGGGGCTTAGAGAAGCTGAGAAGGATAAGGTTCTCTGGTTCGATTCAGATGTGTTTTATTCTGCTATAGGCGCTGAGCCGGAAAAGGTTCGCGATCTTTTAGACGGCGTGGAAAATGGGCTGGTTCCGCTCTGGGAAGAAATTAATGAGAATGTCTTAAAAAATAAAGTCAGCACTTATTTGATACCTGAAACTTCTTTGCCCGGGCCGTGGTTGCCAGAACCCTCACCTCGTACAGAGCTGGAATTGGAACAGAAAAGAGAGTTGGTCGATACATTTGATACAGCGCTTAGTTTTGATTTTGATAAAATGCCGGAAAGTACGGGAAGATTGATTTCCCGAAAGGGGTGATTAAAGGTTTACAGCAGCAATCGTTCTGGTCGTTGAATCAAAATAGAATTTAACTCTGTTCATGGGCTGGGTAACTGTAAGGGCTTTGCCCCCGATTTTTATTTGCACGCCCGGATGAACAGCCCTTTTGGCTCTGATAGATAATCGTTCCAGTGATTGATAATAATCTGCAAGATCGTGAGACAGTTTGTTGCGGACATCTTTCAGTTTACGTTTGATCTGGGCGCGTAGAAGAAGAATTTTTTCCATTTGCTGAATTTTATCTGATGGAGTTTGCGCTAGAATATCTTCGTCGGAACTCTGCCCGATTGCAGTGTTGATCTTCATTAATCTGTCTCGAAGATCTTCTCTCTCTTTAACCATTTCTTTGTTAACAGGCGCCCTTGATATTATACTTAAAACTGTCTGAACACCAATGTCAGAGCCGAGTTCGTTGGCTTCTATGCCCGTAGCAGAAGCAATGGCCCCCCCCAGAATAACGCCTTTACCCGCTGTAGCCGTGATAGGTCCTTTGCAACGGACAAGGCAATTACTGAGTTCATGAGCTATAGTGAGTCCGTCTCCGCAATCAATGCGGGCATTGGCTGCGAATTGGGCTGTTATGTTATTACCAGCTTTCAGATGTCCTTTTCCGGCCATGATGATGCCGCCGCTAACGTCGATATCTCCGCCGGCGTTGACTTCCGCTCCTTCAATAGATTCTTTGACGAGAATATGTCCGGGGACCTCTACGACAAATCCTTCCCGGATTGATCCCGTAACATGCACGGAGCCTTTTTCGAGTCTGATATTTCCGGTGGAGTAGTCTACGTCTCCCTGTGTGACAAGAACATCTATTACAGAGAGTTCTCCCTTTTCCAGATGAACCATGCCGGTGGCTAAGGCCTTGTAGGTTATTCCGTCAGGCATGGGAGCAACGTGCGCGCCCGGTTTAATTTCGAAAGGCTGGCCGCCTGGAGGAGGCGTCAGTCTTCCGTATACATCTTCACCCGCCTTGCCTTCTACAGGAGGATGAATTTTGCCTATGATATCTTCGGGGTTCACCATAGGGTGTGTGCCCCTTTCTTTGAAATCTATACGATCATTATCAAGTGATGTGCCGATAGACTTGGTTTCTTCTCTTTCATATTCAAACCAGCCGTTTTTGCCTGCAATCGGTTCAGTTCCTTTTGCAATAACGGACTCTTGCGCAATTCCGGTTTCTCTGGCTGTTTTAAGTGCAGATTCTCCTGCCACCAGTAGAAGCGGGCGTGAAATTCCGATGGCTTGCAAAGCGGGTTCTATGCGTTGCAATGTAATGGTTGCGCCGAAGCAGTCACGTGGAAAAAGTGTTGCTCTGACCTGCATTGCATCTGCTGAAACGTGAATAAGAGACTCAACATAAATTTGATTGTCTATTATCTGCACTAATCCATACGTATCCGAAACAAGAGCATTTATTTCTTTGTCGTGAGAGCAGCCTCCACCAGCAGCAACTGTAATATTTTCGGGAGTGGTGGTTTTTTTTGTGGGAATTTCTTCGCCAAGAAGATTGGCACCTTTTGAAGCTTTGACGGGAGGGACCAGTGTTCCGAAAATCATACCGGGCAAAACAGGAAGACTGAAATCGGCATCACCTATAATAGTTCCGTCTTCAGGTTCTTGCGGATATGCTCCGCGAACAAGTGCAACATTCAGAATGGATTTTCCTTCATTTGCTCTTTGCAGCGCGAACCTTGCGCCGTCGGGGTCCAGCTGCCCTTTATAGCCAGCCTTTTCAAGTTCTTTTTCCATTACTTCGATAGAAAGAGGTGCGCCGTTGCCCTGCGCGGGGGTATAGCTTGAGATGAAAGCCGCCATTTTGTCGGCGGTAATACTGAATTCTAGCTGAGCATCACGGCTTTCTTCTTCCTCTGTTGCGGAGGAAGAGCGTAGTTCAGAACCTCTTATAGTGGATTCTTGGTCAGCCATTTCAGTTAAACTCTTTTTGATTAAAAATTATAAGCAACGTTTATAGTATATTGATAATACTATCCCAATAAAGTTTACATTATATCATGTTGTCAGTTTGTTCAACAAAGATAGGCAGGTATTCTTTCTATAGGTGTTGCGATTAGTCTTTATGAATAACCCAGACAATCTCTTCCAGTGTGGAGAGCAGTTTTGCATACATTCCTCCTGCGCCGGGAGGAGGGCCGAAGAGAGCATTACGTTGCTCTTGCAGCCCCTTCGGGAACACCGTATCCGGTTCAAGACTGCGCATGGTCATCGCAAATCTTTCGGCTAGCAGATATCCTGTAACTCCTTTCTTAAAGATTTCCATGTCTCTTAAAAAAGCATCTTTACAGGAAGACCACATTTGCAGGGCTTCATCGTTGGGTTCAAGTGACGTGACTTCGCAAAGCAGGGCGTAAAGGCTGTTTAAAGCTGCTCCCGGGATACCTCTGCGCCATCCCAATAGCCATGGATTACGCCAGAAGAGTAGAAAATGACCTTGTCCGGTAGCGATGATTGTTTCCATTGATTTGCGTACGGCGGACAGTGCCGGGTCGTTCCATAATACTGGAGTGTCAGCCAGTTCCCATGCTGGAACCGGAGGTCTTTTGGTGTGAGGATCATTTTGCATCTGATCCAGTATATGAGACAGCCATGTGTTGGCTTGCGGGGATGCCGGTGTTTCAAGGTGGGGATAGCTGAGAATAAATCTGCCTTTACCGAATTCTCCGGAAACAACTGCGGGCCGGTCTTGTAAAAACTTCGGCATTAAGCTGATCCCGTAAAGATTCTCCCAGTCGCTGAGAGTTCCTTCAGGCAGTGAACCGACGCAAAGATCCGCCACCCAGAAGTCCGGGCCGGGTTCTCCGTATCTTCCGAGCGCAGTTGTGGGGCTTTTCCCCTGCGGCGAAAATTGTCCGGGCCACCATACAGGAACAAGAGCTTCTTTACCGAGGGAGTCTGGAACAAGCGGGTGGTCTTGATTTAAGCTTAAATGTATATGTCCGCTTAAAAAATGATGAAGTCTATTTTCAAATCCTTTGCGTTCCCAGCAGGTGAGACACAGTCCGCCTGCACCGGAAAGGCCGAGGCCCGCGCCTCCGCAGAAGCCTAGGTAGTTTCCGCCTTCGCTTACATAGCGCTGAACAGCAAGTATCCCGGGTCCGCCGAGTCTACCGGCTTTGCCTTTTGCCCAGCCGCCCGGAACGATGAGAGCCTTTGGGGGCTTGCTTGAAAGCAGTCCCTGCGCTATTTGATGCGCACGTACTAATTGATAGTCTATGTTCCATGCTTTCAGTGCCCGGTGGATCAGAAGTCCCCAGATGTGGGAGTCGTCCCATAGTATATAGATACTTGACATGTTCGAGTCTCTCTATAAGTGTGTAGCGCAAGTTGACAATGTAACAGATTGGCGGTGAGTCTGACCGTTGAAACCACGTTAATGTCAGGCTGTCAATGCACATCATTTATTAATTATTTCATTACTGAACACAACTTAGCATCCGAATCGAAAAACCGGAAGGCTGAGAATTAAGATAATATAGGAGTCCTGTTATGGCTGAATCTAACCTGCCTAAAGGTTATGAACCTTGGGATGTTGAAAAAAAATGGCTTGATCACTGGGAAGAAAATAAAACATTTACTCCTGATCCCGAAGCTGACGGTGATCCTTTTTCTATAGTTATTCCTCCGCCGAACGTAACAGGCGTTTTGCATATGGGGCATGCTCTCAATCTGACTTTGCAGGATATTCTTTGCCGTTATCAGAGACAGCAGGGTAAAAATGTTCTGTGGGTTCCAGGCACTGACCATGCTGGTATTGCCACTCAGAATGTTGTTGAGCGTCAGCTTAAGACTGAAGGTCTGACACGTGATGACCTCGGCCGTGAAAAATTTATTGAACGGGTCTGGGACTGGAAAGAAGAGAAGGGTGGACACATCCTCAAACAGATTCGCCGTATGGGCGCTTCTGTTGACTGGAGCCGTGAATGTTTCACCTTTGATGAACAGCGCGCTAAAGCCGTCCGTGAAGTTTTTGTTAAGCTTTTTGAAGAAGGGCTGATCTACAAAGGTAATTACATCATTAACTGGTGTAACCGTTGCCACACTGCTCTTGCTGATGACGAAGTTGAACATTCACCGAAGCCGGGTCACTTTTATAATGTCCGTTACAAACTTTCTGACGGTTCCGGTGAGTTGATCGTTGCGACAACCCGTCCTGAAACAATGCTCGGCGATACCGCTATCTGCGTTAACCCCGAAGATGAACGTTTCAACCACTTGATCGGTAAGACTGCAATACTTCCGCTTGTAGGCCGCGAACTTCCTATTATCGGCGATACATATGTTGATATGGAATTCGGAACAGGCGCACTGAAAGTCACCCCTGCTCATGACATGAATGACTGGGAACTTGGGCGTAAACATAATCTTGAAGTTATCGCTATATTTGATGATGCAGGAAATGTTAACGAGAACGCTCCTGAAAAATATCAGGGACTCTACAAAGACGAAGCCCGCAAAGTAATTGTTGCGGACCTCGAAGCTGAAGGTTCTCTTATTTCTATTGAAGATCATGAACATTCTGTCGGTGAATGTTACCGTTGTAAGTCTGTGATTGAGCCTCATGTTTCAGAGCAGTGGTTTGTTTCCATGAAACCTCTGGCTGAAAAAGCTCGCGCAGCCGTTCCGAATGATACTCAGATTTTCCCTCCCAACTGGGAAAAAGTTTATTATGACTGGCTCGACAATATCCGCGACTGGTGTATTTCCCGTCAGATCTGGTGGGGACATCGTATTCCGGCGTGGACTTGTGAAGAGTGCGGCGAACTGATCGTTACTTTGACCGATCCAGATAAATGTACCAAATGCGGAAGTTCCAAGATTACTCAGGAAGACGATGTTCTTGATACATGGTTTTCTTCTGCACTCTGGCCTTTTTCCACTATGGGATGGCCTGATAATACTCCCGAACTCGCTAAATATTATCCCACATCCGTGCTGATCACAGGATTTGATATTCTGTTCTTCTGGGTTGCACGCATGATGATGATGGGAATTCATTTTCAGGATCAGGTTCCTTTCAAGCATGTTTACATTCATGCTCTTGTCCGTGATGAAAACGGCAAGAAAATGAGTAAATCCACCGGTAACGTAATTGATCCGCTTGAAATGAGTGATAAATACGGAACGGATGCTTTGCGCTTTACCCTGACAGCTTTTGCAGCCATGGGCCGCGATATCAAGCTTTCAGAATCAAGAATTGAAGGGTACCGTCATTTTGTAAATAAAATTTGGAACTCAGCCCGTTTTGCGCTGATGAACTTTGACGGCAAGAAACCCGAAGCCTCTATTGATGATGCGCAGGGACTTGCTAATAAATGGATTCTGCACCGTCTGGAAGAAGTTAAAGACTCCATGCGTGAAGGAATCGAAGGATATCGTTTCAATGAAGTTGCTCAGACCATGTACAGATTTATCTGGAACGAGTTCTGCGACTGGTATCTTGAAATGATCAAACCTGACCTTTACAGCGATGATGAATCCCGCAAA
This sequence comes from Maridesulfovibrio ferrireducens, assembly GCF_900101105.1. NCBI lineage: Bacteria > Pseudomonadati > Thermodesulfobacteriota > Desulfovibrionia > Desulfovibrionales > Desulfovibrionaceae > Maridesulfovibrio > Maridesulfovibrio ferrireducens. The sequence continues at coordinate 327,338 of NZ_FNGA01000001.1, read as the reverse complement.
GCCCCGACTCTGAAAGTTCTGTGGACAGTTCTTTCCGAGACAATGGTTCTGTTGCATCCCGTCATGCCGTTTGTAACGCAGGAAATCTGGTCTGTTCTTCCCGGTATTGAAAATGAAGACATTGCAACCGTTCTTTATCCTGAAACAAGAGATCATTGCCGCAGTAAAGATGCTGTTGTGCAGATGGAACTTTTTCAGGGCATAGTTTCGGGTGTTCGTAATATCCGCACAGAGCTTTTGATCGCACCTTCCAAGAAACTGGAAATGATCATGCGTACAAGCTCTGATGAAGCTTTGAGCCTTATTAATGATAACGCTGAGCTTGTAAAATTCCTTGCCCGTCTGGAGACCGTTGAAGCCGGACCGGATATGCGCGGACCTGAAGCTTCCGGCACCGCAGTTGTTCAGGGTAATGAAATATTTATCCCTCTCGCCGGTGCTGTCGACTTCGAATCCGAGCTTGCAAGACTGGATAAAGAGTTTGCCAAGCTGGACAAAGATTTGATTGTGATAGAAAAGAAGCTTTCAAATGATGCTTTTGTAAACAACGCTCCGGCTGCGGTTGTAGCGCAGGAACGTGAAAGACTTGCTGAAATTGATGATAAGAAGCAAAAGCTTACCGAGCTGAAAGACAGACTCGTAAGTGTAATGAAATAGCCACGATAGTTATAAAAAACAGGATGTATATATGGGCATAGTATATCTCATCGGTGCGGGTCCCGGAGACCCCGGTCTGCTGACAGTTAAAGCCAAGGAAATTCTGGAATGTGCAGATGTCCTTATTTATGATTATCTGGCAAATAAAGAATTTATTTCTTACTGCAAAGAAGGCGCAGAAATTCTTTATGTAGGTAAAAAAGGCGGCGACCATACTCTTCCGCAGGATAAAATTAACGAGCTTATCGTTAAAAAAGCGAAAGAAGGCAAAGTCATTGCCCGTCTCAAAGGCGGCGATCCTTACGTTTTCGGACGCGGCGGAGAAGAAGCTGAAGAGCTTGTCGAAGCTGGAATTAAGTTTGAAGTAATTCCCGGTATCACCGCTGGTGTTGCCGCTGCTGCTTATGCCGGAATTCCCGTTACTCACAGAGATTTTACTACTTCCGTTTGTTTTATCACCGGACACGAAGATCCTACCAAGGAGAAGTCCGGTCATAACTGGGAAGTTTATGCTAAGTCCAACAGCACTTTAGTTTTCTACATGGGCGTTAAAAATCTGCCCATGATTGCTGAAAATCTGATCAGCAACGGACGCGATCCCGAAACTCCTGTTGCCCTTGTTCGCTGGGGAACTCGCTGTAATCAGCAGAGTTTTGTTTCCACTCTTGAAAATGTTGCAGAAGAAGCCGCGAATCGTAAATTTAAAGCTCCTTCCATCATTATTGTCGGCGGAGTTTGTTCTCTGCATGACAAACTTGGCTGGTTCGAAAAGAAACCTCTGCTTGGTAAAGGGGTTGTTGTCACCCGCGCACGTGAACAGTCGAGCGGACTTGTTTCCACTCTCGGCAAACTGGGTGCATGTGTTCATGAATTCCCTACCATCACAATTATGCCTATGGCTGATTATGCGCCTGTTCAGAAAGCTATCAGTTCGCTTTCCGATTGGGACTGGCTAATATTCACATCCGTCAATGGTGTGAAACATTTCTTCAAGCAGCTTGATGAAAGCGGTCTCGATGCTCGTGTTTTTGCCGGGCTCCAGATTGCCGCAATCGGACCTGCAACGGCTGCTGCGCTTGTCGCAAAAGGTATCAAGCCTGACTTTGTACCTGAAAAGTATATTGCAGAAGGTGTTGTTGAAGGGCTTCTCGAAAGAGGAGTTAAGGGCAAGAAAGTTCTGATCCCAAGAGCTTTGATTGCGCGTGAAGTTTTGCCTCAGGAACTTGAAAAAGCCGGAGCACATGTTCAGATTCTGCCTGTTTACGAAACAGGTCTTTCTGAAAATGATCCAGCTCCAATCTTGGAAGCTCTTGAAAGCGGTAAAATTAATTATCTCACTTTCACCAGCTCCAGCACGGTTGAGAACTTTTTCAACCTTGTTGAGCCTGAGCAGTTTCACAAATTCAAAGATTCAGTTAAAATAGCCTGTATCGGGCCTATCACAACCAAGACCCTCGAAGGGTTCGGGTTTGAGCCGGATATTCAGCCAGAAGAGTACACGATTCCCGGACTGGTCGACGAACTGGTCAAAGAATCCGCAGAGTAAATTACCAAGGAGGAGCATTTGCTCCTCCTTTTTTTATGCCTCCGGCGATTTAAATTGCTTTTTAGTGGGGCTAGAGGCAAGAATCCTTTTTTTACTGATAGGGTTTCCAAAGGGGATTATCTCCTTTGGTCCAGCTGAAAGCGAAATCATCTATTCTTAATTGCTTTGGAGTGCTGCTGTGAGCAAATTACCAATTGCTGTACTTATTTCCGGCGGAGGTTCCAATCTTCAGGCCTTAATTGATAAGGTGGAAGACGGAACACTTGATGTCGATATCAAAATGGTTCTTTCGAATAGAGCCGGAGCTTATGGTCTTGAACGTGCTAAAAAGCATTCCATACCTACCTGTACTCTCAGCCATAAAGATTATAGCAGCCGTGAAGATTTCGACGGTGAAATGGTGCGTGTTTTAAAGGATGCAGGTGTCGAAGCCATCGTTATGGCTGGATTCATGCGCATCATTACTCCTGTTTTTTTAAGTGCTTTCCCCGGTAAAATTATTAATATTCATCCTGCGCTGTTACCTAGTTTTGCAGGTGCAGGCGGTCAGGTCGAAGCGTCCGAATATGGGGTTCAAATTTCAGGTTGCACCGTTCATTTTGTAGACGAAAAAATGGATCACGGGGCGATCATTATTCAGGCCGCAGTTCCGGCCATGCCCGGTGAAGATGTTGAAACTCTGACCGAACGCATTTTGCAAGTTGAGCACAGAGTTCTGCCGCAGGCTACAAAGTGGCTGGCAGAAGGAAGGCTCAGTCTCGAAGGACGATTTGTAAAACTCGCTTCTGCAAATGTTGTTAAAGCTGAATTGAATGCAGATTTTCCCTGTCTGATTAATCCGCCTTTGGAAGAAGGATTTTAATATTTCATAGGAGTAGCAATGCTCGACCCGCTTGAACCTTGGGCGCGGAAAACTCTTCGCCGCCATACTGAAAAGAATATTCCGGGCAGTCCTGAAAGAGCTATATCCCGCTCAGTCATAGAAGATACCAATAACAATTTATGGTTGATGGAACGTATTGCGACTAAACAGATTGAGAGTCGCTCAGCCATTGCGCGTAATTTACAATCCCTTCACGATTCAGGTCTTGATAAACTATTGCTATATCAACTGACTGATGATGATTCTTATATCGCCGATATCATGGGTTTTCCTTGGCAGCTTTCACCATATTATGAATCAGATGAATTGCCGCGGCCCGAGTTTATTCATGAAGCGGAAAGAGGTGAGGTTCTTGCTGAATTTCTTTGCTCATTGCGGGAGCATGGGAAGGGTAAAACCTTCGAGAAAGGGGCTGTCCCTTTTGATTTGCTGGAGTATGCAACCACATTGGTCAAAACTATTTCTGAGCGTGAGCCGAAAGTTTTTGAAAGGCTGGAACCTATTTGCGAAAAATTGTTTCCTGAGATGGAAAAGTTTCCATCATTGCCGACAGCTTTTTGTCACGGGGATTTTCATCCGCTTAATGTCTTGTGGAAAGGCAAAACTGTCGGCGCAGTAATAGACTGGGAATTTTCAGATATGCGTCCTGAAATATATGACGTGGCAAATATGGTCGGGTGCGTGGCTTTTGAGAATCCTGATGCATTTGATTCGGGGCTGATTCCGGCTTTTATGAAAAATCTCAAGCGCGACACTGATATTGCCCCGGAAAGCTTTGCAATGCTCCCTTATTTCATTCCGGCACTGCGTTTTGCATGGCTGTCCGAATGGCTGCGCAAAAAAGATTGGGAAATGCTGTCCATGGAACTTGATTTCATGGAAATATTACTGGATCGCGCCTGAGGTTATAAACTCCCCTAAAAAACTACAGCTTCAAACCAAAATATGGTGGTGGCTTCATCCTGCCATGCCGTAGGTTTCATTCCGGCTTTCTGGCAAGTTTGAGCTAAAAACTGCTGACGATTCCACTTCCATTCAACGGCAACCTGCGGCAATAGTAGTCCCGTATTTCTGCCTCTTTGCATGATTAGACCGTGTTTTCCTATCTCTATTTGATCAGTGTCCGGGCAAACGCTTAGAGGGCTTAGAATTGAAATTTCATAGTCCAGCTTTTCGTACTCACCTAGAGTGAGCGTCGGAAATCTGGTGTCTTCAAATGCTGCCGCGCGGGCCATATTCCAAACTGTTTTGTAGAGCGGTCCGCTTCCTTGAACATTACCGATACAGCCGCGAAGATGTCCGACAAGTTTCAGGGTAACGAAAGCCCCGAGACTTTCTTTCAGATGAGCTGTCGGCGGCTCCGGTATTTCCTGTTCCTGCCCGTCCCGCAGTTTACTGACGATGCTCAGTTTTACGAGTTCTTTAAGGTAATCTTTTTCTTCATCACTGATTGAGAAACTGAATTCATCTGTCATGCTGTCTCCTTACTCTGCTCTCTCTTTTCTTTCAACTTGCTGATGATATAATCATAACCTTCGGGACGGTGTGGGAGTGTGCAGTTCGAACAGCTCTTGATACCGTTTTTGATCTCAGGTTTTCCTCCGCAATCTTTCAGATGATAAAGCGGACAGAAGCAGAACATGCAGTTGAATTCGAAGTCGTTTTCTACTTCGTGACAGGGGAAATAACGGCATTGGTGATTTCTAAAAAATTTGAAACTGTTTTCCATGTTACGACTCGCAATTCAGTTGGTTAACTTTGATAATGACAAGAGTTATGTCGTCTTCCTGTTCCATGCCGTCTTGAAATTCAACGACAGCATTGATTATTTCGTTTTGAATTTCAGATGCAGGTTTCGCGGAGCTTTTCATAATCAGATCGTCAAGTCTTTGTCTACCGAACATTTCGTTATCGCTGTTACGGGCTTCCCATATGCCGTCTGTGCCGATGAATATGATTTCACCTTGCGAGAGATTAACTTTGTATTCTTCATACTCGCTTTCTTCAAAGATGCCGAGAGCGAGCATGGGGTCGCCGATAAGTTCTTTTTTTTCACCTGTGGCAGGAGTGTAGATCATGGCTGGATCATGACCGGCTCTGACGTAAGTGGCTGTAGAGTTATCCGGTGAAATTTCCATGCAGAAAAGAGTCATGAATCTTCCGGTAACTCCTATATCGTGACAGAGCAATTTGTTAACGTCGGCAATTCTTTCGGGAAGGGGGCCGTTGTGCGTTGATGCGTGTTTGAGATGCGCACGGCCTGTTGCCATGAGCAGCGCCGCCGAAACTCCGTGTCCTGTTACATCACCTACCAGTATCCCTGTTCCGCCGTCAGCTGTGACCTTATAGTAATCAAAGTAATCTCCTCCGGTTTCATCGCAGGAAATGCTGATACCAGAAAGGTCCAGTCCGGCAATTTGGGGCGAAATTTCGGGCAGCAGATTATTATGAACTTCCTGAGCAAGTTCCATTGATTTACTTATACGCAGATGATCTTGAAGTTTAGGAATCATCGAATTAAAAGCATCGGCAAGGGTTTGCCGTTCATCGCGGGTGTTAATGTCCACGTGTACTGAAAGGTCACCATCAGCAATTTTTTTTGCCGCATTGGTCATAAGAATCAGAGGTCCGATGATTTTTTTACTTCCTAAGTAGGCAACAAGCGCAACCAAAACCAGAATAATAAAAGCCGCAGTTCCTACTGCAAGGTAAAGGTTCTGGCTGAGATCCAGAGTTTGTTCTGCTGCGGCATCCGGTATTTCTGTTATGACCTGTTCAGGAACAATTAGTACATAACTGCCCTGTCCTCTGAACGGCGCGTAAGCCCAGACGGAATCAATTCCGTTGTGGGGCATTCTTATTACATCGGATTTCCCGTTTAAAATATCCTGTGTCGTTTTAGCCAGTTTTGCTTGATTTGTGGATTGCAAAAACTTGATATCGTTTGGAAGTTGGGCACGCCACGAAATAGATTTTTGTTCATGTCCTGCTTCAGCCCAAATTCGAAGCTTTGCTTCGCCGTTTGAGATTGCCGGACCCACCACAAAAGCTTGAATTGCAGAAGACCATTGTGATGACAGGTCATTTTTACGCAGCATTTCAACCAACTGAATGTCGATTGCCGCAACTCCCAAAATTTTGCCGCCTCTGCCTTTAATAGGCATAGAAATAGTGTAGACCTGCTGTCCTGTGCTTACGTCGATAAATCTGTCCCATACAAGGTGATTAGTCTCGATGGCTTTTGTGAACCATGATCTTTTACGCGGATCATAGTCTGCAGGATAATTGCCGTGGCCCGGGTATGCCATGTGCAGACCTGAATTAAGAGTGATATAAATACGGTGCAGAGATGTTCCAGCTTCTGCAAAAAAAGATTTAAGCTCAGGTTTTAAAAGGTTCAGCCTTGCAATATTCTGATCTTTTTTTAGGCTTTGTTTGCCATTTGGGAAAAAGAATACAGGCTCTTCGAGGCTTATTGAAGAAGGTGTCCGCAAACCTGATTCATTAATTTTAAAATATTGATCTGATGGGGCCAGATCAAAAGGCTGTTTACCTTTTGTTTTAAAGTCCTCTGAAAAAAAGACTTCGGGCAGTCCGTTTACAGGGTCATTCAGTACATCTTCAGATTCCGCTACAATGGCTTTCAGCGCGAATTCGAGGGAGACTGCCTGCTGTTGTACCAGTTTGGCAGAATCCATTGCGGATTGGCGCATTTCACCCTGGAGGATGTTGATCATGCCGGAGCGCAGTCTTTCGGACTGGGTCTGTCCGAGATTGAGAATCCCCTGCCTGCTGATGATGGATACAACCAGAAGCGGGACCAGACTGAAGGCCAGCAGTAGCGTGAATAGTTTTGTACGTATGCTCATAGCTCTTTAAATTTTAGGAGAAGTCTATTCTGGAAACAGAAGGTTCACACCTTGTAGTCTCGGGCAGATCGGAAAACGGGAAAGGTTTCATATTATCGTTTAATGTTGCGTAGCGTAATAGTTGATATGTGTAGGTGCTGAGTCTGTTTCCGAATCTGCGCAGGGGGGCGGAAGATTTTCCCAATATTAGCAGGTAGGCATATTGAAACAGAACTACTGCTTGAAGCAGGAGTCTGACCAGCTCAAAAGCGACCATACAAACAATGGTTCTTAGTAAACGTTTCAGTATGTCAAAACGGCTGTTTTTAAGATCTGTGAAGTTGTCCATATTTATTCCTGCATCCTTTTATAAAAAAAGTTCACAAAAGGTTATTAAAAGTGTTAGATTAAAACTATCTCCGAGATTCTATGCAATCTGTTTTGCAATAGATTGTACCTTCTTTGTTTTCAGACGGCAATGAAGGATTGATAATTGCATCACAACTTATGTTTCTACTTCTACCTATGGGAGGCGTTTGATGAACACCATGTTGCTGGAAGAATTGGTAAGAAGAAAGGCGCAGTCTTTCAGGTCTGACGGAGCCTCGATTTCAGAAGCTCTTGATCGTGCCGGAGAAGAAATTTTAACTCGTTTCGGAGCGGGCCAAGGGCATGGTTCCCGCTTTTGTTTACGTATGTGTCTGCAAGCTGCAAAGGCGCGTATAGCACCGGAATGTCAGTGTGAATCAAATAATGCGGAGGGCGACAAAAGGGGTCCGCTGATTAATCACTCGACGCTAGCCATTTGACCCACAGCTTGCGATTTCTTGGGCCGTCAAATTCGCAGAAGAATATTTTTTGCCATGTGCCGAGCATAATTTCTCCGCCTTCCACAATAAGCATCTGTTCGGGGCCGAACATGCTGGTCTTAATGTGCGCGTCGCTGTTGCCTTCTGCGTGTTGATAATCTCCGGCATGCGGAACAAGTTTTCGCAAATTCACGATGATATCCCTGACGACGTCTGGATCAGCCCCTTCATTTACCGTGACAGCTCCGGTTGTGTGCGGGCAATATAGAAGGATCGCCCCTGATAGCCATCCGTTTTTGCGAATGATCTTTCTGACTGCGCCGGTGATGTCTATCATTTCATCTCTGACGTTTGTTCTGATATCGATAATTTCCATAACTAAACTTCACCTTTTCTGAACAGATGGCTGAATCCGGAATCGTAAAGCAATGATTCCGTTTCTGCGTTTTTGCCCGGAAGAATGAGAAAAATGGTCTGTCGTTTGAAACCGTTTTTATACGCAGTTGCAGCAAGTTCCCCGAGAGTAGTTTCAACGGATTTTTCTTCGGGCCAGCCGATGCGGTAGCCTATGATTACAGGGGTCTTAATGTCCATGCCGCCTTTGATAAGCTCTTCCTGAATCCTTTCAGGATTGCCTGCGGAGAGATAAATAGCCATTGCACTGCCATGAACCGCAAGTTTTTCAAGGCTTTCACTTTGCGGAACAGGGGTGCGTCCTTCCATACGGGTTATGATAAGAGTCTGCGTGCCGTTCGGGACGGTAAAGGAGGCACTGGAGGCCGCCGCCGCCGCACATGCGGAAGTCACGCCGGGGATAATTTCATATTCAATTGAACTTTGTTTCAGCAATCTGGCCTGTTCCTGTATTGCCCCGTAAAGGGAAGGGTCGCCGGTGTGAACCCGGGCAACTGTTTCGCCTTTTAAAGCATGCAGAGTCATAAGGCAGTTAGTCTCTTCAAGTGACATTGCCGCTGAGTTTTCAATGCGCGCACTCGGTGAGGCTTCGGCAATTACCGATTCCGGCACAAGTGAGCCTGCATAAAGAACAAGTCCTGCCTCGCGGATAATGCGCTGTCCTTTTACTGTGATAAGTTCGGGATCGCCCGGTCCGGCTCCAATGAAATATACTTTGCCCATAATTTATGCCTCTGGCTTGTCAGCCCACATTATTGTGACAGGATTTTGTGCCTTAAATCGGATATCTCCAGCTAGCTTGTCCGAGACACTGGCTTGAAGCAGCATTGCTTGCCACTGCCATCCTAAGTTTTCAAAAATTTCTTTTGTGCGTTGAACGGAACCCATAAGAATGGCGTGCACTACAATTCTTCCACCCGGTTTCAAGCGAGCGGTTGCTTCGCTGATAGTAGCACTGCCCTTGCCTATTCCGCCGCCGATGAAAATACGGTCCGGTTCCGGCAGTTCGGCGAGAGCTTCCGGCATTGTTCCTTGAATCGGTTCAACTGTGAACGCTCTGAATTTGCGGATATTCTCTTTTATCATTTCAAATCGTTCAGTGTCTTTTTCTATTGCAAAAACTTGTGAATTCTCAGCAAGAAAAGAAGCTTCAATAGAAACGGAACCACATCCTGCGCCGAGGTCCCAGATAGTCTGCCCTTTGTTCAATCCCAGCAGGGCGAGCCCTGCCGCGCGAACGGGCAGCTTTGTTATCAGCTCTTTCTGGCGTGTAAAATCGTCATCATTGCGGCCAATAACGGGGTGTTCGTTAAATGTTGATTCAACTGTCAGCATTACGATATTAAGGTCTGGGCAATTGAAATCTATAAAATTTTCCAGCGGTCCTGTCGTGATTGTTTCCGAATCCGTACCCAGTTCAGCCAGAACGGTCATCGTGTAATCTGTAACACATTTTTCAAGCAGGGCGCGAGCGATTACTGAAGGGGAATTGATGCTGTCAGTATAAACCGCGCAATCTGCTTTGCGTTGCAGCGATCCGAACAATGGTGAAAAATTGGTTCTGCCGTGTAGGGAAATTATGTCTAAATTTTTCCAAGTCTTACCGAGCCTTGAAGCCGCAAGTTGAACCGTGGAAACGCAAGGGGTAACGCAGACGTGGTCATTACCAAGGTGTCTGATCATGCTTTCGGCAATGCCGAAGAGTAACGGGTCGCCGTCAGCCAGCAGCACAATTCTTTTGCCTGATTGGCTTCGTTCCTCAAGCTTTTCAGCAAAGGCTGCCACCGGCGAAAAAAAGGGCAGAATTTCACCTTCAAAGTCGGGGAATTCGTCCAATAATCGTTTACCGCCAGCCAGCACATCAGCTTCCTCGATAATTTTACGTGAGGATTCCAGAGGTTCGAGACTGCCGGGATGCAACCCTATTATTTGTACAACATGTTTCATTTCAGCCTCGTATACTAACAATTCTTGTCATTACCGTTTAGTAGATTACCATCAAAATCGAACAGGTGATACTTGATTATCATATGTTTTTTTAACGTAAAAAATAATGCGTTCTTTTCAGCCTTGGCAATCAGCATATCTATGAACATTTTTTTTGAGCTTTCGGTGATCATGTCAAAAACTTGTCGCGCGGTATTGGCTCCGGCTATTTCTGCTGTGATTGTACGGTCTATATTTAATTCTTCGCACCATTTAGCAAGCAGGGCAAAATCAATGCGCCAATCTTTGGCGTGTGTGTATGGAAATCCCATGGCGTGTTTGACCAGCTTGCCTATGAAAATAGACCAATGAACTTCGCGTATTCCTTTTGTTTCCGCCTCCAGCATGGACCCTTTGAAAAAGTCAGCGGCCTGAATCATTGCCAGTTGCGGTGTTTCGGGAAAGTGCTCCAGATAGAACCGTTCACTTCTGCGCCCTGTTGTGAAAATTATTTTTTCAATTCCTGCGGCTTTTGCAACGCTGACAGCCAGTGCTATGGACGCTTCCCATGAAGCATGGCTGAACGGGCGAACTATTCCCTGTGTTCCCAGAATTGAAATTCCGCCCAGAATTCCGAGCCGTGAATTCATAGTCTTAAGCGCTATTGCTTCACCTTGTGGCACTTCAATGCGGACTTTGATCGTCCCGCGCAATTGCGGAGCTGTTTCAGAAATTTCTTTTAAAATTCCGGTAATGATCTGTTTACGCGGGGCTGGATTAATGGCTGGTTCACCGACAGGGACGGGCAGTCCGGGCAGGGTCACTTTGCCGACTCCTATGCCGCCTGAAATTTCAACGCGTAAATCATCGTTTCCTGCGATATGTTCGACTACAGCATGAATTTCATGTCCGTTTGTAGCGTCGGGATCATCTCCGCCGTCTTTTATTACTACGGCACGTGCGTTTAGTCCTGACAGTTCTACACGCTCAACTGGGATGACGAGACATCCTTTCTCAGGAAGGGGTATTTCTATGGAGTCAGGCTTATGGCCGCCGAGCAGAACTCGAAGAGCACTCATTGCCGCAGCTGTTGCAGCAGAACCTGTAGTGAATCCTTCACGGAGATTTTTTCTCATAATCTCTGTCCTTTATTTACCGGAAGAAAGTTTTAACAGACTGCCGCGGGTGAGCATTGCGTTGCCGAATTTTTCGCGCACTTTATCTACCGCTTTATCGAGGTCTTCAAGTTTTTTGTCATCACTTAAATTTTGTTCCGGTGTCAGTAGTGAAAGCTGTTCACTGCGTTCATCAAAATTAGAGATTCCTATCCCTATCAATCTTACCGGTCCGAGGTAGCCTTCCGCATCAAGAAGGTCGCAGCCCGTTTTAAAGATAGTTCCCGCATTGGATGTTCTTTGATCGAGAGTTTTACTGCGGGTAATTTGTCTGAAGTCAGGAAACTTAACTTTTAGAGTTACGGTCCGGCCTTTAAGACTTTTTTTGCGGACATCCGCGGCGATGCGCTCGGATTGTTTGAGCAGCCATGTTTTTAATATCTGCGGATCACGAACATCATCCCCGAAGGTGTTTTCGGCACTGGATGATTTCATTTGTCCGCCGACAGCTACGGGAGTGGGATCTATTCCGGCTCCCTTTGCATGCAAAACAAGTCCGCGTTCGCCGAATCTTTCTTTCCAGAATTCCGGAGGATATCTGCGCATATCTGCGGCATATCTGATGCCGAAAGAATGCAGGCGGGGCAGGGCTTTTTTTCCTACACCGGGGATTTTTTCAATGGGTAACGTTATTAAAAACTGATCTACTTCGTCAGCTTCGATAATGGATATTCCGGCTGGTTTTTTTAGATCAGAAGCTATTTTAGCCAGAAATTTAACGGGTGCTATACCGATGGATGCGGTTAATCCCACGGTCTTGAGTATATCCCGCTTTACACTTTCCGCCAGAGCAAGGGGCGGTCCGAATATTTTCTCTGTCCCGGTAATATCAAGGTATGCTTCATCGATTGAAGCTTGCTCGACAATCGGGGAATAATTTCCGAGTACGCTCATGACCTGATTCGAAATTTCTTTATATCGAGCCATCCTTCCCGGGACAAGAATCAGGTGAGGACAGAGTTTTAATGCTTGATGAGAGGGCATTGCTGAGTGAACGCCGAATTTTCTAGCTTCATATGAAGCGGTACTCAGCACCGACCGCTTGTGCGGGCTTCCTATGGCAATGGGCTTTCCTCGAAGTTCAGGATTATCCATCTGCTCTACGGATGCGAAAAAAGCATCCATATCAAGGTGCATAATATATTTTTGCATGATTTTGCTCAGATTATGAAAAGAGGCCGTTTTGATGCGGTTGATTAAATCTCTTCCTGCCGGGAAAAGTTAATACATGCCTCAACAAAATTTTTGGCAATATCAGGATTGCTTGCAAAGTGAAGATGGATATAACTTCCCAAGGTATTGCCTTCTGTGAGGAATCCTTCTTTCTTTGGTTCCCCTTTTCTACTGCGGACGATAAAGCATTTATTTAGATCTTCCGGCATGTCTTCCAGTGCTGAATAATGAAATTCATGTCCTCTGGCGATAGTTCCGATCGGTCCTAATATGCAGTCTTCGGCAATCTCAATTTCTTTATAACCCAGCGCCTGAAATCTGTTCTGCATGGTTGATCGGAAAGGGAAGATTCCGCACATTGGAAAAAGTCTATCCCCTTTTGATATAGAGTCCATCAGGTACATAAAACCTCCGCACTCGGCATAGATAGGTTTGCCGGATTTGGAGAATTCTGCAACGGCTCTGCGCAGACGGGTGTTTTGAGCAAGGTCAAAAGCTGAAAGTTCCGGGTAACCTCCGCCGAGGTACAGTCCTGAAAGATCATCAGGCAGCTCTTTATCTTCTATGGGTGAGAAAGGAACAAGTTCTGCCCCGGCATATCTGAGCATACGAAGATTTTCATCGTAGTAAAAAGAGAAAGCCTCATCCTGCGCAACCCCGATTCTAGTGTGCGGAATCATGGGAAGCTCGTCAAAACGGGGAGGCATCGGGATGTCTGGCAGGGCTTCTAAAATTGTATCAAGGTCGAGGTGTTCTTCAACCCAGTCGGCAAGGGCAGAGTATTTTCCTTCCAGATCTTCGAGATGCTCAGCTGTGATAAGTCCAAGATGGCGAGAAGGTGTTTCTATTTCATTCCTTCTGGGCAGACATCCTACCAGTGGAATATCTGTGAGCGAAATGGCTTCCTGAAGAGTTTGTTCGTGGCTTTCACTTCCGACTCTATTAAAGATAACTCCGGCTATTGCTGTGTCCGGGTCAAACTCGCTGAACCCTTTAACCAGTGCCGCTGCGGACCGGGCCATTGCTCGGGCATCCACAACAAGTATTATCGGTAGATTGAGTTCTTTTGAAAGGTGGGCGGTTGAGCCTGTCTCTTCCAAAGCTGAAAACCCGTCGAAAAGGCCCATTACTCCTTCAACAATACAGGCATCAGCATCTTGGGAATGCCGTGAAAATATGTCCCGCAGCACTTCTCCTGAAAGCATCCAGCCATCAAGGTTGTGGCAGGTTCTTCCTGCCGCCCGGGAATGATGGCCAGGGTCTATAAAATCCGGGCCGACCTTGAAAGGTTGAACTTTCAGACCCTTGCGTGCGAAAGCCGCCATCAGCCCGAGGGTGACGGAAGTTTTGCCGCATCCGCTGTGTGTGCCTGCGACGATAAAGCCTTTAATAGAGTTCATGATCCCTCTATAATGCTTTTTGTCGAATCAGCCCAGCTTCTTTTTATCAAGATAAGCGACAAATTTCTTTGCTTCTGCAAAGTCTGCATTAAGTTCCAGACAGGTGCTTAGTTCTTTACGCGTTTTGGCGTAGTTTTCCGCTTCAAAATAAGCTCTTGCAAGGTTATAATGCAGGTTCTCATCATCAGGGCTGAGGGAGAGAGCCTTGCTGTAGTACTCTATTGCCTGAGGAATCATTTTTGATTTGCGAAGGTTTATCCCGAAATCATTGAATAAATGCTTGTGTTTGGCTTCAAATGCGGCGTCCATAGATATCAGTCGCGCAAAAACATCGTTTGCACGTTCTGTTTCACCTCTTTCCATAAAGCAGAGGCCCACACCGAAATTTCCACGGACGTTTAATTCGTCCACTTTTACAGCACTTGTGTATTCCATTTCCGCACTGAAGGAATTACCTTGTTTACGATGTCTATCCGCGCGGGCAAGGGTTTTCTGTAAGTTCTTCATGTTCGGAAGGACTTGTTTGTGGTACATTTCCGGTTCAGGGGTGTAGTCTGTCAAAAGTTGGTCGCGAGCGATTTTTTCCGAATTCCCGGTGGGTACAAATTCGTTGTTCAAAGGGCGAACCTCGAAGAGGTCACTTTCAATCTGTTCAACAAAATAATAGCCTATTTGTGCAACTCTTCTAGTTGTTGTACCTGTGCCGACCTTGGCAACTTTCTGGCAGGAAAAAACGCCTGTGAGATCGTGAATTGTGTTGGAATCAGTCATTTCTCTGCTCCGCGGATAAGATGAAAACTTTTGATAATATCATACCGATATTTTAGGTTATTGAGAAGGGCGTTCTGGTTCATTATCAATTATTTTTTTTGATTTTTCAATAATCCATTTGATTTGTCTGCAAATTCCCATCAGTAAGTTAAACTCATTTCGCTTAATATCAATTCTGGCCATAAATCTTTTGACCGGAAGCATCCAATAGTCAGAATTGTCTTCTTTCAAAAAATCAATCGCCAACAGAGTCTCTTGCAAATTTGCAGCCAAAATTTCTTGTTCTTCAAATGTTGTCGGGCGTTCTTCCGGCGGGCCTGAAGGAGTAAACGGCGCGTCAAGGGCTTCTTTGAAACATTCGTAGAGAAGTATAAGAACGGCCTGTGAAAGGTTTAGAGAGCTGCTTTCGTCGCTTGTAGGGATATTTATAAGCCTTGAGCAAAGCTGTGTTTCTTTATTTGTCAGTCCTTTGTCTTCGGGGCCGAAAACAAGCGCAACTTTTTCTCCGTTCTTAAGTTGTTGAACAATTAAAGGAGCTGCGGTGGCAGGAGTTAAGACGCCTTTTCGCCTGCCGCCGGTTCTTGCGGTGGTTCCATAAATTTTGGTCTGTCCGGCAAGAGCTGTATTTAAATCGGGGCATATCCGGGCTTCTTCAACTATGACATGAGCTTTAGCTGTGGCCAGAGGCATGGCTCTATCCATGCTCCAGAGTGGCGGAGTAACCAATATAAGATTAGAGCAATCCATGTTTTTCATGGCGCGGGCTGTTGATCCTACATTTTCGGGATATTTTGTTCTGAAAAGTACGACACTGATATTTTTTAACATAAGGTTTCCGAATGGGGCTCACTAATTTATTAATTTTTGTATAATCGCATTCGTGAGAAGCGAAGCGAGTGGTGGCTTAGTAAATTTATCTTCTCTTCGTGTCTACTGTATAAAAGCATATGCGTGGACATTATGGACAGAATAGAAAGTATTACAATATTAGGAAGAAAGCTTGACCATTTTGAATCTCATCAATAGAAAAAGGATAGCTGTAATTGATCAGTCAATCATCAAAAACACTTTCAATGGAGGTTCAGGTATGGCTCTTTTCACAAAAGAGGAAGCTCTAAAGTATCATAGTGATGGCAGAAAAGGTAAACTGGAAGTAATTTCCATCAAACCTTGTAGTACACAGAAAGACCTTTCAATGGCATATTCTCCCGGTGTAGCTGAAGCTTGCCGTGCGATCCACGCTGATGAAGAGTTGTCTTACAAGTATACAGGCAGAGGAAACCTTGTTGCGGTTGTTTCTAACGGAACAGCAGTTCTCGGACTTGGTAACATAGGTCCTGCAGCTGGTAAGCCTGTTATGGAAGGCAAAGGCGTACTTTTTAAAATTTTCGCTGATGTTGATGTTTATGATCTGAACATTGATGCTTCCGATCCTGAAAAAATTATTGAATTTTGTAAAATGATTGAGCCTACCTTCGGTGGTATCAACCTCGAAGATATTAAAGCTCCAGAGTGTTTTGAGATTGAAAGAAGACTTATTGAAGAAATGAATATTCCTGTTTTTCATGATGATCAGCATGGAACAGCGATTATTTCTTCTGCGGGTATTATTAATGCTCTTGAAATTACCGGCAAAAAAATTGACGAAATTAAAATTATTGTTTCCGGTGCCGGAGCTGCGGCAATTGCTTGTTCGACATTATATGTGACCATGGGTGCACGTCCTGAAAACATTTACATGTTTGATTCTCGTGGACTTCTGTACGAAGGGCGCGCTGGCGTAACCGGTTTTAAAGCTGATTTTGCTCAGAAAGAAAACGCAGGTTCACTTGCTGAGTGTATGGTCGGTGCAGATATGTTCCTTGGACTTTCTGTTAAAGACGCAATCAATCAGGATATGGTTAAGACCATGGCTGAAGGCGCAATTATTTTTGCCTGCGCTAATCCTGATCCTGAAATCCCTTATCCTGACGTTAAAGAAGTCCGTCCTGATATCCTCATGGGAACCGGTCGTTCTGACTATCCCAATCAGGTAAATAATGTTCTTTGTTTCCCTTTCATTTTCCGCGGAGCATTGGACTGCCGTGCTACCACTATCAATAAAGAAATGAAGTTCGCAGCAGCGCATGCTCTTGCAGCTCTTGCAAAAGAGCCAGTCGGACAGGAAATTTGTGACGCGTTCGGTGTTGATAAACTTGAGTTCGGCATGGATTACATCATTCCGAAACCAACCGACCCTCGCGTTCTGACTCGTGTTGCTCCTGCTGTTGTTAAAGCCGCAATGGAAACAGGCGTCGCCCGTATTCAGATTGACCTTGATCAGTACAAAATTGAACTTGAAGAACGCATTAAAGCTTCTCAGGCTCGCGGCAACATGGTTGTCGAATCCTTCAATTACGACTTTTAATTAAAAAGGTTTTAATTGAAACGTCAGCCCGTTTTGTTTGTAAAAACACAGGCCGGTTGATTTTGATTTAAGTTTATAAAACGGCCCGACCCTCTTTTAAGAGGATCGGGCCGTTTTTTTTGGGCAATCTAATGTTTTGCAAATCAGAGAGTATGAAAGTAATCTAAACATTATGAACCATATTAAATTAACAGAAAAACAACTTGCCATTGCGAACTCTTCCGGCCTTACAGAAGAAGAACTTGTTGAATTGCTGACAGGTGAAAGTCTGATTCCTGCGGAACTTCTGGAGATCGTCCAGAAAGTTGCCGAGCAGACGGCTCAGGTTTTTGAGAAAGAAGAATCCTGACAATTCGCACAGTTTAATGTTTTTAGTTAACCATTGAATATAGACTTTTTAGGTTTATCAGTTGGAAAAACTGCTCCTTCCTCATTCACTTCGCCTATGAGTTCAAAGTTAGGGAAAAGAGTCGGGTCAAAAGTATAAGAGTAGTAGTTTCTAAATTTTATCAAATACGTATTCCAGCCGTATTCGCGGCGCACTCGTGCGGCTTCTTTTATAGCATCTGCCATTGTCTGCTCCGATATTAAATCAAGTATTAGCTTAGAAAGCTGAGTTCCTCATTCATCATCACTTTGGTCAGGTGATAATCCCATTTAAACTTCTTCCTGCTGAAAGCTTTCAGACTTATTGTTATGAAGCTTATTTGAGGCTGGCAAGATCGAATTTCTTTCCGAATTTTGGTTGGTGGAATTATTTGTTGAAAAACCTTTAAATGCCTTTTTCAAAAAAGATCTTTTATTCATGGATGAAATGCTGGTGGTCTGAGTCATAGTGGTGCTCCTTTCGTTTTTGTTTCCCGTTAGGAATATTCTTTACTGAATATGAGAATCAATTTCAAGTAAAAAATAGTACTTTTTGATTAAATTATTAAAAAAGGCTTCTTCTGAATATCAGAAGAAGCCTTTTTTAATGTCTTAAAGTGCTAAAATATAAGTGTTATATTTTAGTGAGAGCGGGAAGAGTCCCGCTCTCTTTTTTAATATGAATTAAACGTTTTTAAGGTCTTCAATCAGAGCTTGCAGGTCAGAGGATAAACGAGCCAGATCCGCAACTGCCTGGCTAGACTGATTCATAGCTTCAGCTGTGTCGGCGGCGATACGGTTTACTTCTTCTGTTCCTCTGCTGATTTGCTCACTGGCAGCGGACTGTTCTTCACTGGCTGTGGCTATTGCTCGAACCTGATCAGCGGTTGAATCTACAATTTCCACAATGCTGTGTAGACTGTCTCCGGCCTTACCCGCGAGATCGGTGCTTTTGGTTACCATAGATGCTGCATTGTTCATTTCTTCAATGCTTTTACGGGTTCCAGCTTGAATGGCGTGTACGGCCTGTCCTACTTCATGAGTGGCCTGCATTGTTTTTTCTGCAAGTTTGCGAACTTCGTCGGCAACGACTGCGAATCCGCGACCGGCTTCACCTGCGCGGGCAGCTTCGATTGCAGCATTCAGAGCCAGCAGGTTTGTCTGGTCAGCAATATCAGTGATGACTGTGATGACCTGACTGATTCCTTCAGCCTGAGTACCAAGGTCATTCAGTCCTGAAGCCATGATTTCAGCTGCGGTGTTTACTGCATTAATAGAGGAAACAACGTCCGCGACGATTTTTCCGCCTTCTTCTGCATTTCCTTTAGCATCCATGGCGCTTTCTGCCGCTTGGGAAGCATTTTGAGCAACTTCAAGAACCGAGGCATTCATTTGCTCCATAGCAGTTGCTGATTCAGAAGTCCGTTCACGCTGAATTTCTGTTCCTCTGCTGGATTCTTCGATTTGTGATGCAAGTTCTTCGGATGCGGAGGTAACTTGGTCCACAATTCCTTCAAGCTGATTTGCAGCTTGAAGCATGCCTTCTGCTTTAGCTCTTTCGGCGGCTTCTTTTGCTTCGCTCGCTTCTTTAAGCGCCACTTGCGCGGCTTGTGTCTGGCGTTCCGCTTCTTGTGTCTTTTCTTCAGCAGTGCCTATCAGTTCAACAAGACTTTTTACCATGCTGGACAATGCGTCGTACAAGGTAAGAAGTTCTCCTCCGAAATGACGGCTGTCAGGCTTGGAGTCAAAGTTGCCGTCAGCAATGTCCTGCGCGAATCCGACCATACTATTGATAGGTTTTGCTACACTGTTGGCGATGAGAAGTACCACTATTAAAACTAAAAAGATGGCTGCAGCGGATAATATCAGACTTATAGTAAGGAAATGCTGAGCTTCGGCATAAATCTTTTGTGTTGGAATCGCGAGTCCGATTGCCCAGGGAGTGCTTGTTCCTTGAACCATGATAGGTTCAAACAGGAAAAAGTATTCTTTTCCGTCAAGCGGGGAAATAATATCTTTGTGAAATGGCTTTCCGTTACTAATAGCGGAGGATATTTCGTTACGGACATCTTGTGGAAATGCGTCAGTTATATTTTTGCCGATCAGACCTTTATCGGGATGGGCAACACAGTATCCTTTGTTGGAAGCCAGAAAAGCATAACCAGTTTCCATGGGGCGAATCGTGTCGACCATTTTTTGGAAAGCTTTAAGTACGAAGTCGATTCCTACTATACCGATAAAACGACCGTTTTTGATCATAGGCACACTGATAGTGGCCATGCTCGTTTTGGCTACTTCTGTGTAATATGGTTCAGTCAGGATAGGGCCTCGTGAGTCCCTTGGGCCCATGTACCATTCTCGGGTTGTGGCGGGCTTGTATTGAATCAAATCTTCAGCTTTTAATGATCCGTTTTCGCGCCAGAAGTATGGTCCATATTCACCGTTTGGTCCGTACCATTCTTTTGTTCCCTTATATTCTGCATCGCGGCCATCAAGTGCATTCGGTTCCATTACAACCTGAGTTCCGAAAAACATAGGATCAGAAAGAGTCAGCTGTTGTATGAAATGGTCAGCCATTTCGCGGTCAAGGTTATGTCCATAACTGGAAAAAGATATAAACGCGGCTGATCCGGCCAGTGCGGCATCCAAAGCTTTCTCAATGTTGTTTTTTACTTGATTGCCATATCTGGCAGCCATTTCTTCAGCCATATCAGTCGCTTGATCTCTGGAAATTTGTCTGGTTTTGGTTACCGTAATACTGGTGAAAGTAACGAAGATTAAAATCATGAGAACACTCATACTAATGGCAATTTTGGGCCCAATCCGCAAATTTTTCAGCATGTCCATCTCCTTGCAAAGCAAATTTTTTAACTCAAGCAACTATTAAACAGTAAATTAGTTTAGTAAGTTAGTTTAATTCGTTTTTATAATATATTTTTTGAATAGGCTACATTTTTGTTAAAATAGATTCTGTTTTTGAAAGATCACAGTAGAGTTTAGAGTTTAAATCATTTTTTTAAGGGAAAATTAATTCTATTCCAATAGGGCAGTGGTCGGAACCTAGGACATTTGGTTCTATCCAGGCTCTTTTTACATTGTTGTTTAATTCCTCAGATACGAAGAAATAATCTATCCGCCAACCCGCATTGTTCTTTCGAGCATTAAAGCGGTAACTCCACCACGAATAATTGCTGCCTTCAGATTCAAACATTCTAAAGGTATCAATATATCCGTGCTCAATAAATTTATCCAGCCATGCCCGCTCAATGGGCAGAAAACCTGATCGTTCAGAGTTGGCTTTAGGGTTTTTAAGATCGATTTCTTTATGCGCGGTATTAAAATCACCTCCCACCACAATCGGCTTCTTTTTGCGCAGTTTTTCTGCATATTCCAGAAAACAGTCATAAAAACCCATTTTATATTCAAGCCGGCCGTCATTCATCTGGCCGTTAGGGTAATAAATGTTGAAAAGGTAGAAGTGTTCATACTCTATGAGAATTACACGTCCTTCACCTTGGTAGAGCTCCTCAGGAAGGCCCAAAGAGTGTGAGAGAACCGGTGTCCGTGAAAAACAGGCTGTACCGGAGTATCCTTTCTTGCCTTTTGACCAGTTCCAGATCGATTCATACCCTTCGTAGTCGCGATGATTGTCCAGAATTTGGTCCGGGTGGGCTTTAGTTTCCTGCAACATTACCACATCTGCATCGCTCTGTTGAAACCATTCTGTAAAATTTTTTTTAACTATAGCTCGATATCCATTAATATTCCAAGAGTAAATTTTCATTACTTAGTCCTTTTTTTGCAATGGTAGCAAATTTGTCCAGAGGAGATGCCTGTGGCGGTTACAATTTTCCAGCCTGATTTTTGGGTCATATTTTGAATGTCTGTGTTGTTTAAGTCGTTAAAAATGCCCGATATTCTACGGTTTTTTTCAGATTTAGGCTGTGCCGTAAAGTATGTGAAAATGAGTGTTTCGCAAGATTTGTGCGCCCATTTCATAAATTCAGCGGGTGCGTGGAGAAATTCCAAGGTGAACAGAGCTGTTACAACATCAAATTTCCGGTCAGGATATTGATGCTGATTGAGGTCTGCCACAATGCAGTTTCTGCTTCGTGCGACAATATCAAGCGGGATGTAGGTACAGTTTTCAGGTAAGTAATCCCGTAAAAGCATAAGGCCTGCTCCGGCATCGAGAACAGTAGAATGCTCAGGCACAAACTGTCCGGCTATTCCCGCACGCAGATCAGATTCATTATATAAGGAGTTCCAACGGGACCAGCGTCCGCAATCTGTGGATTTAGCTTTGATAAGCCGTTCAGTATAAGCCGTAAAAACTTCCGCTGTAACTGGAGGCCGCATGGATGGAGACATGGTGCAGTGTGCAATCCACGGTTTATCGTAAACGGGTAAAGGGGTGATTGAACGGTCAAGGCTTACAATATTGCACGACTCGTGGCTTGCGACATAAGGAACCAGCGGGCCTCCCATATCTTCATGAGGAAATCTGAAGGAGTCATATCCCAGATCGCGCAGAATGGTCATGATTTCTACAAAATCGTCCATGCCTTGCCGGGTCATATGGTAATGCCCTTTTTCCCATATGATAGCTGCAACTCTCCCTGTCTTGAGCAGGTTTAAAGTTCCTTTAATGGTTTGTAGTTCATGTCCTTCGGTATCAATTTTAAGGAAAATTCTGTTGTCGCAGTCAGTGAATCCGGTTTTGGTTACAATTTGGTCTATTGAGTCAAGCGGTACTTTTATCGGTTTTAGTTTTTCAGTTAAGCCGGGATGATTCATTAGGCTGTGTCCCATGGAGGAGTTTTGTCGCAATAGACTGTATCCGGCATGGTCTGAGGCTGCGCATTCTGCAATGGTGACATCGTCGGTACACCCGTTGAAGTCGGTCCACAATCGCAACCGTTTAATATTGGCGGGATGTGGTTCCACAGCAAGAACTTTAACTTTTCCGGGAAATTTAAGAGCCGCGGTCAGAGTATATAATCCGAAATGAGCACCTACATCGATAAAAATATCACCGGGTTGTAAGTGGGCGTGAACGAAAGCCCGGGAAGCGTATTCAAAGCCGCCTGTTTTAGTTTCGCGAAAGTGCAGGGAAGATACTCCGGCATCACCCATTTCCGGTTCAGCCAGCAGCATTTTAAATTCAGGCTCACCTGATTCATTTTTGAATACACTCGGAATAGACATCCACGTCTCGGGATGAGATTCAAGTGCCTTTAATATTTCTTGTTGAGTCATTATTATACCAGCCTGTCTACGAGTCTTAATATACTACTACAGTATAGATCGTTGCAGAAGAAGTATTTTTTAAACGATGGCGGATAATTATAAATGAGAAAAGCCCGCATAAAGCGGGCCTTTCTGGAAAAATAAAACGGGGTTACCCGTAAATGAGAACTAAGACTATTCGTCAGTAGTACTGCTAGCCTTGATGAAAGCGATGACTGCAATAGTCATAGTGAGACCGAGAAAAAACCAGAAAAAACTCATCATATCCGTTTCCTCCATGTAATGCTTGTCAATATAGACTTAATCTCATAGCAAAAAAAAAGGGGCTTGAACAGTCTGTATTCAGTGGAGAGTTGGTTTTGTAATTAAAGCTTTGTATGAATTAAACTGAAAGGTTCAGCACAGCCCCTTTTGCCTGAGGCGCGAGGTTGCCTGTGTTCTGGATTTTATCCATCAGTTCACCCGCTGCAGCCGGAGCTGTTTGAGCTGTTATGCCGGGGTGAAGTTCTTCGGCTTTTTTGAGAGCCTCATCGAGTCCTTTTTTAAAGGAACTTAGTGAGTTGCCTTCTGTCTTCAGCACTTGATCAATCATACTTTCAATGGAATTGGCCGTTTCTTCACCGAATTGTCTGTTTAACTGGGCAAAGGTATTGCTGAGGTTTATCTTCGCGGCCGTTCCGGGTTGGGCTGCAAAAAAATGTTCCTGCAAGCCGTTTTCAAAATGATTGTTCATAGCATTGTTGAGGTTCGAGTTGAAATGTTCCATCACTTGATCTCCGGCGGAAAAACCGAAGTTGCGGTCAATGAACTGGATGGACTTCAACAATCCGTTACTAAGGGAATCCTCAGTAATCTGATCACCTGAATTAGCTATGACAATTCCTTTGAAAGCCGTGGCGGCGTCTTTGCCGAATTTGTTTTCGATAAAGTCGGAAGCGTCTGCAAGGGCTCCGGCAAGCTCAGAAGGGTCTTTGGAAGAAGGTTCGTTCTCCAAAGCACCCTTTTGAATGTTATTGCTTGAAGTTTCCGTTGCAACGGTCTTTTGAGCGATCAGATCGGCGAATTGGTCAGCAGTATTTACAGGAGGGGCCGATACATTCAGGCGCGTCGCTCCCACGCCGGAAGATCGGCTCCCGCCTAAAAGCGAAGCCTGGTTATTTTGCCAGCTCGGTGCTCCGTATGTACTTTTTAATGCTGATGCGTCGATATGCATAACCGTATTCCTTCCTTGCTGGATATATCGGTCTATTGCTTAAATCTGTTTAGGTTGATTTGAAAAAAAAGCGTAAAAATTATTCCTTTTATTGACGGACTTAATTGCTGACCGTATCTTCCCGGGTATGAATATCCCCTCAATTAAAGAATTTATTAAGAGTAAAAAGGTAGTGCTTGCTGTAATTGCAGGTGTAATCGCGCTGATTGCAATAATTTTCTGTGTGATAACTGTGCAGAATAATTTTGCCGAGGAAAGAGCGCGTATTGCTGAGCAAAATCGTATTGAACAGGAGCGCATCCTTACAGAATTGCAGAATAAGGCTCGCGAAAAAGTTGTTTTCAGCATGAAGCGGCTTATAGAAACGGGGCATGCTGAAACGGCTCTTACAGTCGCGGAAAAAAATAAGGATCTTATGAATGATGAGCTTCAAGCTCTTATTCATCTGGCTACAGAGAAAGATTTGTTGTTTAGAATTGAGAATACATCTAAGTGGAATTATTCAGAATTAGCTAAGTATTATTCACAGTTGGCATCTCTTGAGCCGGAAAATTCAAGATATATTAAAGAGCTTAAAGGATATGACAGGAAACTTCAGCGAAAGCTGGAAAGAAAGCTTTATGCCCGGGCGCAGACTCTTCCAATGCGTGACTATAAAGCCAATATGGATATTTACGCCGAATTGATGCAGTTGAATCCGGGTGAAGGGCTGTATCAAAGCAAATATGACCGATATAAAAGTATGTATGACGCGTTCATGAAAGATTTGGAGAAGTTTGGAGAAAAGCCTGAAAGAACATCCGGAGACGGTTATTATATTGAAGTTAAAAAATATCTGAAAGAAAATTCAGAGTTTCCCGAAACATTGCAGATGGAACGATGTACAGATTGCTATTTCACAGATAACGGCTGGCTTGTGGGTTGTAACTACAGCGAACAAAATGAAATAGGTTCACGGATCAGCGAATTTTTATGGTTCACCATTAGTAATTCTACAGTGCAAAAAGTTGAAGCCAGCGGAGCATATACCGTTAACTAGTTATTCCGGTAATTTTTACGCGTTAAAAAAGCTCCGTTCAGATTATATAATCTGAACGGAGCTTTTTTTATGGAATATGAAAAGTCGTAAAATAGCTGGGAAGGTAAGCCTAGTCTTCGACTTCTTTCAGCCATTCGCCCAAAGCATCAATGATTTTGCGGGCCTGAGCAGGGCTGGAAATGTTAAATTTGGACTGAGGGCGGTATTCGCCGTTCATTTTGCGGAAGCGGCGGATTGTGTACATATCCTTTCCAAACTCTTCAGTTTTGCGGTCAAGCTGCTGGTAACGGAAGAGGATTGTGGTCCATGCACCCTTGGTTAGAACTTCTTTTGCCAGTTCTTTTACAACTATTTGGCCGTCTTCTTCATATTGTATGGTCAATTCTTCGATTGTGGAACTCATATGATCTCCTTGGAGGGTTGTTTTTATACTCTAGGATTTGCCGTAAATGTTCGGTCTTGTCAAAGGTGATCATTTGGAATTTCTTGACATCCGTTACAAACGGATTAAGTTCCGTGTCTTCCCCGCGCGAGCCTCCAGCCTTTGGCCATTTAGCCTACCGACTGTGCCCCACGGAGACACCACCAAATCAGGAGGTTTCTCAATGGACTCATCTTTACGGTCCCGATTTCGTTTTCTCATTCCAGCCAGTGTGAATTATTTTAAGTCTGGATATTCTCTTCAATCATTTCGATGCGATTTTGCAGCAGGAATAACTGTTGGCATCGTGGCTTTGCCATTGGCAATGGCGTTTGCAATTGCTTCAGGAGCACCTCCAGAGAAAGGAATCATAACAGCTATTGTCGCAGGATTCGTTATTTCCGCATTGGGAGGCACCCGTTTTCAAATCGGTGGTCCTACTGGCGCCTTTGTTGTTATCATTGCGGGGGTTATAGCTCGTCAAGGTTACGAAGGAATGATTGTTGCGACATTAATGGCTGGCTTCTTACTGATATTAATGGGCGTATTCGGTTTAGGTAAATTATTACAATATATTCCATATCCCGTAACAACTGGATTTACCTCAGGGATAGGGCTGCTCATATTTACTTCTCAAATCAAAGATTTTTTGGGACTCAAAATTGAGCAGTTACCTTCGGATTTTGTTGAACGTATTCAAGTGTGTGCCCAGAATATTTCAACAACAGATAGCACAACTCTCACCCTTGGGGTCGTTACCCTCCTATTAATGCTACTTGTCCGGCGATACATTCCGAAAATTCCGGCACCTTTTGTCGGTATATTTGTAGCTACGGCTGTAACGTGGATTTTTGGACTTGAAATTGAAACAATCGGGACGCGATTTGGCGGGATTCCTTCAACATTGCCTGCGTTTGTTCCTTTTTGGCATTTTAGTGGAAAGATTCAAAGTTTATTGCCTGATGCTCTCACGATTGCGATACTTGCGGGTATTGAATCATTACTCAGTGCGACTGTTGCTGACGGAATGAGTGGAGATCGTCACAATTCTTCCACAGAACTTGTGGCCCAAGGATTGGCTAATATGGGGTCTGCGCTCTTTGGGGGTATTCCTGCAACCGGCGCAATTGCCAGAACTGCTACAAACATTCGGGCCGGGGCTTATTCCCCTATGGCCGGGATTATCCATGCGTTAACATTAATTTTATTTATTGCGGCCTGTGCACCGCTGGCCTCGCACATCCCGCTGGCCAGTCTTGCTGGCGTTCTCATGCTCGTAGCATGGGATATGAGTGACCCTCATCGTATGCGCCGTTTGTTCTTTGCTCCAAAGTCTGACTCTGTGGTTATGCTGATAGCCTTCGGACTTACTGTTTTTGTAGACCTGACAGTTGCCGTTGAGGTTGGAGTTGTACTTGCAGCCTTATTGTTTATGAAGCGGATGAGTGAAATTTCAGACATACACAGTTTGGATACAGGATTGCCTAGAGAGGAGAGGTTCAGCAGGAAGGATGGTCGTGAGAAAGTTGTTGTTTATGAAATTTCAGGGCCATTCTTTTTCGGAATGGCTCAACGTTTTATCGACGTTATGAGATTTACTCGAAAGAAACCTGAGGTTATCGTTCTTTGTATGCGCTTAGTACCGGTCATAGATGCTACAGGCATTGAAGCTTTGGAAACAGTAATTCGTCAGACGCAGGCTCAGGGGATCAAGATTTTACTTTCAGGAGTCCATTCCAACATACGTAAAATTATGGAGCGGCTCGGCACTGATAAGCTCGTTGGGCCAGAAAATATCTTCCCTGATTTTCCAACAGCTATAGCACAGACAGTATTACATATCTCTCCTCCTAAAAAAGCTTAATATACATTTTTATTAAGTCATATAAGGCCAAAGCTCACGCTTTGGCCTTTTTTAGTTTAAATATCTCGTCTACTCAAAAATCAAATACTCACTTAAATCAGCATGAAGGAATTTTTTAAGTTCTGCCATATTGTCCTTTTCAAATTCTGCGAACATGAATGCGAAAATAGGGAACTCTTTATAATCAATCTTTCGTAATTCAAGTGGTTTAGTGAAGTATGAATTGAATGATTCGTAGTTCACACCTTTGATTTTTGAACGGTCAACGCTTGAGTCTATTTCACCAATTGCCATGGCGCAGACTTTGTCTTTATTCTTTTCAAATATATCATCCCAATCCGGGGTGAGTCCTTCCATGAAATATTTATACGGGTTGATTCCGTATGCGAAGTAGGCAAGATCCGTTACGCACCAGCCAGCAAAGCGCATGGGGTTAACTTCAATTACTCCCAGATTACCTTTTTCATCGCCTCTGATTTCAATATGGAGCGGGAAATTTTTGAGTCCGGCGCGTTTTCCTATTTCAGTCAGCAGCCCTTCAAACTTGTCATGCCACTTTTGGATGATATCAGTGGAAGTTATATAGACTCTGTCGCTTACGTCATCGCTTGATGCGAAAAGATGTCCCAGAATGTCGAGAATTACGGGTTTTCCTTCCTTGTCGAAATATGCATCAACTGCAAACTCTTCGCCTTCGATACACTGCTCAATGATAAACATATCCAGCTCAAGAACTTTGGCGGGATACATGGTCTTGATGTGTTCAATTTCTTCTTTGATTGCGGAAACGGCGTCATGCCAGCCTTGAATTGATTCTACCATGTGCACACCAAGGCTGAAAAATCCAACGCTCGGCTTGATTACGCAGGGGATAGGCAGGTCTTTGGGATTTATTGAATCAAGTTCTTCGAATGGAACTGTTTTATAAAAAAAGTCGGGATATAAATCTTTTACGAGATCACGAAAGGCGGCTTTGTCTTTAAATAAGCGAATTTTTTGTGACAGATCACTGGAAGTTAAATTGTTGTCGATCCAGTTGATAGCGTTTTCAGAATTGGAATAGACAGGCTGATCAGGGTTTGCCTTATAAAAGTTGATGAAATCCTGCTCGTTCACAAGCGAAAGAGGGTAATCCTGCATTGCCGCGCGAGCTGTTTCATTTTCCAGAACTTTTGCTTTCAGTTCGGTCAGGGTGTTTTTAAGTAAATCAGAGACATATGGTTTTTCTAAAATAAACATCTGTAATCCTATAGGTTGTGAATAGGGTTTCAACATAAATCATGAAGTGATTTTGGTTTGTCAGATGTCAATAATAAGTGCGGGCGAAATTGTACAGCGGTAGATTATAAAAGCTTTGGGGGAATAGAAGGGGATAGATGCTTTTTTGATCAGAGGGGGAGTTAACCCCCCTCGGAAATATGTAGTCTGTCGGCAGTGTGGTGAGTATTCGGCTCCACCCGAACTCTACTGTCGGACTTTTCGAACAGTCAGGCTTGCCTCAGTCAATCCATTCTCTGTGTATACCCGGCTGTTCGTTGACTGAATATTATGAGCGGTCGATTCCGGGTTGCCCGCCGGAACCGACCGAAGCTCGTTTAATTAAAGTGCTGCTTTATAAATGGCTGCAACTGCTGCGTCTGTCATGCAACGTGGGTTAGTAAGACCACAAGCATCTTTCTGTGCGTTAGCTGTCATAGTCGGGATGTCTTTTTCAGATACTTTCTTGCCGTAACGTTCGCCGAGAGCAATCAAGCCGGAAGGAATGCCTACATCGCTTGAGAGTTTACGGATTGCGGCAAGACAAGCGTCTGCTCCATCACGCTTGGAGAGTCCTGTGATATTTGCTCCGAGCCATTCTGCCATGTCGCAGAAACGGTCGACGTTAGAGATCAGGTTGTACTCTTCAACATAAGGAAGAAGGATAGCATTACATTCGCCATGAGGCAGGTCGTAGAATCCGCCAAGCTGATGAGCCATAGCATGAACATGACCGAGGCTGGCGTTGTTGAATGCCATACCACCCATGTACTGTGCGTAACACATGCCTTCGCGGGCTTCGATGTCCTGACCGTTAGCTACTGCGCGGCGCAGGAATTGGGAAATGAGTCTGATAGATTTTTCAGCACAAGCATCTGTGATCGGGGTAGCAATAGTAGAAACATATGCTTCAATGGAATGAGTAAGAGCATCCATACCGGTAGCAGCGGTAAGGGCTGGTGGCATACCCATCATGAGTAATGGATCATCAAGAGCAATACCTGGAGTTACGCGCCAGTCAACGATTGCCATTTTTACTTTGCGGGATGTGTCGGTGATGATGCAAAAACGGGTCATTTCTGAAGCGGTACCAGCAGTTGTGTTAACTGCGATGTAAGGAGGCATTGCCTTTGTTGATTTGTCCACGCCTTCGTAGTCGTGAATTGTGCCGCCGTTCGCAACAACAAGGCCTACACCTTTACCACAGTCATGTGAGCTTCCGCCGCCGAGGGTGATAAGTGAATCACACTTATTGTCTTTGTATACCTTTACACCGTCAGCAACGTTTTTATCGGTTGGGTTTGGGATAGTTTCATCATAAACAACGCATTCCATGCCTTCAGCTTTCAAGATGTCTGCAATCTGTTTGGTCATACCTATTGCAGTGATTCCTTTGTCGGTAACCAGTAGAGGCTTCTTGCCTCCAAGAGAACGAATGCGGGCTGGAATTTCCTTGTGTGCGCCGATACCGATGAGGGTTACACTAGGAATAAAGAAACCGTATACTTCTTCACGTACTGCCATTTGGGACCATCCTTGAGCTACATGTTTTTGAAGGTTGTACCTGCCAAGTGCTTATTAATAGTTCTCTATTAGCAATAAGGGGGCCAAAGTATAAACTCTTTTATTCTAGATGCTTAAGTGGTTCGAGGAGAGTCGGGAATGGATCTGTATTCGCTTCGGACATCAGGGATGCGGTCCGTTTTTTTAGAAAAAATGAAGGAAGTGAAGCTCGCGAGGTATATAGAATATGCACTCGCGAGCTACTGTGTCGTTTTGCTACAGAATATGAGGGCAGTGTGTCACACGCGGAGGTCTTGTCAGACTAAAGATTATACTTATCAATTTTGCGGTACAGAGTTTTACGTCCGATTCCCAAAGCTTCGGCAGCCTTAAGTTTGTTACCGCTAAAGAAATCAATAGCTTTGATAATATGTTCCCGCTCCATGCGTTCTAATGAGAGTATTCCTGTTTCGCTATCCCTTTCCGGTTGATCTGCAATTTCGCGGGGAAGGCAGTTGCAGGTAATCACGTAATTATCGGACAGGATAATACTTCGTTCAAGAACGTTTCTGAGTTCGCGGACATTGCCCGGCCAATAGTAGGAAAGCATGCACTGCATGGCCCGTTCGCTCACAGTGTATTCACCTTGCCCCATTTGCTGACCAAGTTTTCTAAGGAAAAAATCTACGAGCAGTGGCACATCTTCCCGCCTGTCTTTAAGGGGCGGCAGATTAATATTGAATACATTGATGCGATGAAAGAGAGCTTCATGAAATCTTCCGGCTTCAACTTCCTGCGTAAGGTTACGGTTCGTGGCGAAAAGAAAGCGTATATCCACTGTGCGTTCGTCTTTTTCTCCGACTCTGCGGAAAGTATGTGATTCCAGCACGCGCAGTAGGGAAGCTTGCACTTCCATCGGCAGTTCACCTATTTCATCCAGAAAAAGAGTCCCGGTATGGGCAAAGGTCATAAGCCCGTCACTGTTATCCGTGGCTCCGGTAAATGAACCGCGTGCATGTCCGAAAAGTTCACTGCGTGCGAGTTCTTTTTGCAGAGTTGCGCAGTTCTTTACTATGAGAGGTTTGCCGGAACGCCTGCTTGCCGTATGAATACTGCGTGCAACAACGTCTTTACCCGCCCCTGAATCTCCAGTGATAAGGACAGGAACTTCCGTTGGAGCTACTTTGCTGATTAGATGGTGAATATGTTTTATCGAACTGGCTTTGCCGATAAGCTGTGTGCTGGCTGTATCGTTTTGAGAATGTTTATAGCTGCGGTTTTCTCGTTGCAGGCAGACTCTTTGCCATGCCCGTTCAACTACCAGTTCCACTCTATCGAGTCTGAAAGGCTTGGTTATGTAATCGTATGCGCCTATGCGGATTGCTTCCACTGCGTTATCAATGTTGCCATGCCCGGTGATGAGGATGACTTCTCCATCCGGCTCGATGTCCTTGAATTCGGTAAGAAGTTCAAGCCCGTTTCCGTCAGGTAGTCTTATATCAGAAATGATTACGTCGTAGCGGTTTTTTCGTATCTGCTCTCTGGCGGCTTCAGCGCAGTTTGCAGTATGGAGAATCCGTTCAGGGCTTGCCAGCTCCTTACTAAGTAGTTTCAGTATGGATTCTTCGTCATCTATAACAAGAATTTTATATGATTCCGGCATTATTATTATCTCACTGAATTGGAAGGAGTACTGTGAAGCAGGACCCTTTGCCGGGGCTGCTGTCCACGATGATTTCACCTTTGTGTTCACTAACGATATTGTAGCAGGTAGATAACCCTATGCCTATTCCGTGTCCGACGGATTTAGTCGTAAAAAACGGTTCGAAAAGCATATCTTTATTTTCCGGAGGAATGCCGCACCCTGAGTCGCTGACTTTCAGTCCTACTTGGTTATTCTCTGTAAAGGTTTTAACATGGATCTCGCCGGATTCGCCTACCGCATCAATAGCGTTGGTCATGAGATTCAGTATGACCTGCTTAAGTTGAGCTTCGTCTCCATATATATGAGATAAAGGGGAGGTCAATTCTATTATCAAGTGGATGTTTTTTCTTTTGCGAAATTGATGATCCAGTA
The DNA here is from genome assembly GCF_900101105.1 of Maridesulfovibrio ferrireducens. Lineage (NCBI taxonomy): Bacteria > Pseudomonadati > Thermodesulfobacteriota > Desulfovibrionia > Desulfovibrionales > Desulfovibrionaceae > Maridesulfovibrio > Maridesulfovibrio ferrireducens. The sequence goes on along the minus strand of NZ_FNGA01000001.1, from coordinate 295,339 downwards.
ATCTTAACGTGTCTTTTGCCACTTGATTGAAGTCAACGGGAAGAAAATCTGCGGCAATGGGACGGCTGAAGGAAAGCAGCGTTTTTACGATATCCTGACAGCGCAGGCATTCTTTTAAAATAGTGTTTGTGTAGTCGTTAAGATCTTCTGCCAACTCTTCCGGTACTGAGTCATCCAGTCTAGCCAGTCTACGCTGAATTCCTTCGGCAAATCCGGCTACAGCGGCCATAGGGTTGTTTATTTCGTGAGCAACCCCTGCGGCCAGCACACCGATAGTCGCCATTTTTTCTGCTTGATAAAATTTTGCTTGATACTCTTTTTCTAAAGTTACATCGCGTTTGAAAATGAGAATGCGGTTTTCAGTAAGATCAGGGTTTTTTAGCGGCGAGGCTACCATGTCAAACTGCATGTTTTTGTTGTCGATACGGAATATGGCTGTTTCTTTACACACAGAGTTGGTGGAAAGAGCCCGGAAAGCCGGACATTCAGAACACGGATGATCGACATTTCTAAACAGGCTGTAGCATGTTTTACCTATAGGATTGATGCCGGGAAAAAGCTGTTCAAAAACATGGTTGACCGAGATGATTTCCAATTTTTCAGAAAGAACCATCATTACGTCTGTTATGCCGTCAAGAATGGCTGCAATTTCGCGCCGCTGGTCTTCTGATTGAAGATTCAGAGTCGTGAGTTCCTGAATATTATTTTGCAATTCCTGAAAGAAATTAAGCTTATTATGCTCGATTCCTATGAGGTCGAGAAGTGAAGTGTTCTTGCTCATTACCACGCCTCGATGCAGATGCCGAGAAGATCGCGCCAGTCGGCTTTTCTAGGGTTGGGAACAGCGCAGGCATCCTGAACAGCCATATGACATATGTCTTCCATATGAGAGTCATCAGGAAGGAGGTCGCGCAGTCGCATGGGGATGTCCAGTTCTTCAAACATCTGTTGTAATGTGTCGCATACCTGCTCAGCCTCTATCTCAGTAGAGTAGATATGTGCGTCGTTAATCGTACGGGCAATTACAGCCATTTTATTTCTACAGCTGGGTATGTTGAAGCGTATTACAGCCGGAAGCAGTATAGGCAGAGTCATGCCGTGCATAACATCATAGCGTCCGCCAAGTGAGTGTGCCAAAGCATGCCCTACGCCAAGTCCTGCATTACTGAAGGACATACCCGCCGCGGTGCTTGCTATAGCCAGATTTCTCAGAGCTTCAGGGTCTTTGTTATTTGCCGCAGGGTTGAGGTTTTCTGCAATCAGCTTAATAGCATTTAAGGCTTGGGATTCAGTAAAGGGGGAAGCAAGTCTCGAAACATATGACTCAATGGCGTGGGCAAGTGCGTCAATAGCTGAGGCTAGAATTAATTTACGTGATTTTGTAACGAGCAGGTCCGGGTCGATGATTGAAATATTGGGTACCAGAGAACGGCTGATGATGGCCATTTTTACTTGTCGTTCTTTGTCTGTGATAATTGCGTACTGTGAAACATCTGATCCGCTTCCGGCAGTGGTCGGGATAAAAATCATGGGCGGCAGAGGACGGCTTATGCGGTTTGCACCTTCATAATCGCTGATTTTACCGCCATTGCTGACTATGGTGGCAATACCTTTTGCGGCGTCGATGGGGCTTCCACCGCCAAGTCCGATAATTACATCGGCCTTGTGCTCCAGATACATTTTTGCACCCTGATGGACCTGACAGTCCCGGGGGTTGGCGGTAAGGTCATTAAAATAGGCACATTCCATATTTGCTTCTTTGAGAATATTCAGGATTTTTTGAACCCAGCCCGAAGCTTCAAGCCCTTTATCACTGACCAGTAAAACCCTTTTTGCACCTAAGCGTTGCGCACATGAAGCAAGGTACTTGATACTGCCGTTGCCGAATATTATCTCCGGTATGGCGAATTTAGTTATCTGCACAAAGACTCCTTGTTGCTCAATATTGTTGGATTATTTTTGAAATCATATTTTTTTTATTGTCTCCGCTGGAGGGTGTAAAGTCAAGCTGGACGCGGAGTTCTATCCGGGGGGATATTGAAGTTTTCAAGCGTTAATCCGGCGGGATTTATTTTCAAAACAGTGATGTTACAATGGAGGGGAGATATCTTAAAAATATTGTTTAGAGGAAATTCTAATGCGATATGGAGCATGATCCGAATCACTCCGGCATGAGTAACGATAACGACCGGACTGTCAAGGTCGATGATTTTTTTAAGGCCGCTTTGAACCCGTTTTTTAAGATCAGTAAAACTTTCCCCATTAGGGGGGCGATAGTTTGCAAGATCCTGTCCGCGTTTAATATACTCATTTGGAAATTCATTTTTAATTTGTTTAAAACTGATTCCGTCCCAGTCTCCGAGATTTATTTCAGCAAATTCAGGACAGAGGACAGCCTTTGGAGTGCAGGTCTTTTCGATTTTTGCAGCTGTTTCGCGTGTTCGCAGAAGAGGACTTGTATAGAGATGTTCAAACGGCACATTACTTAGATATTCAGCTAGAAGAGTCGCTTGCTTGCGTCCATTTTCTGAAAGCGGAAGATCCGTTTGTCCGATGGCGCGTCCCTCAGCTTTTTCAGCTTCACCATGACGGACGAGTATAATCATAATTGCGCCTTGATGTTGTTTTCTTGCATAAAGGTCGCAGAGTTTAAAGGGCTGTGAGCGGGACTTGTCAGAAGTTCAGATGTTTTAATTCCTGCTTCATTTTCATATCGAGTCAATAAATTTTCTGCTCGTTCAAGGCGGCCATGGATAGCTTTGAGCGCATCGGGGTCATTTGCCCATTTGCTGATTCTTTTCCCATATCGTTCCTTAATAGTTACCAATGTGCTTCCTTCGAAAAGCTTGTCCGCCAGAAATACTATTTCTTTTTCCGTCAACGGAGAGGTCGGATCTATTTTGGTATCACGATGTGAGGCGACAATGTCCGAGATTCCTGTAAATCCGTATCCGGCCAGAAGAGTGCCCCCCTTCGCTTCATGATTTCTGCGAATTTTCGCAACGTCGTGCATCAGCGCTGCGCTTTGCACTATATCCATATCTAATAACGGACCTTCTCTACGGGCAGAATTAAGAGCTTTAGCCATAGTGCAGGCTGCTTTAGCAACAGCTTTACAGTGCTCCTGTGTGGTTTGCGGCGTTTCGGCCAGCTCCCAGAGAGATTCACATTCTTCGGGGAGAGGGAACCGCTTGTTTCGGGAAAATTTGAGAGCAGTCGTGTAATCTTCCGGTGTATCCAGATCATGCAGAATCCCGAGATCAGGCATGTTTTTGTTTCTGGCTCCTGAGTCATGTCTTTCGAGTACTTTGCGAAGACCTCCAGTCCCGTCATGGAGGAGAATTTCAGGGATAAGTTTTGCACTTATGAGCGGAGGGTGTCCTCTTTCGTTTTTAAATGCAGGGTAAATAATATCAGCCGGAGAATCTTTAAACTCGAAGGTTAAAGCTCGCACTGTTGAGGAACGTACGAGCGGGATGTCTACCGGCAAGACCAAAAAGGCTGAAACATCATCGGGTAGAGCCTTTACCCCTGCAATGACAGAAGAAAACATACCGTTTTCATAATCCGGATTATATACTGTGTGCATTCCGAGTTTATGAACTTCGGATTCAACTTCCTCTGCTTTGTGTCCTGTAACTACAAATACATCGGCAACTCCTCCGTCAAGCAAGGAACGGATGCAGTTTGAGAGTACAGTTCCTTCATCCAGAGGTAGTGTAGCCTTGAGCTTTCCCATACGGGAGGAAAGCCCGGCGGCAAGAACCAGCCCATAAATTTTCATTTTCAATCCCCGGCTCGTTTTTTGATCAGTTCTGCAACAATGCTGACAGCTATTTCTTCAGGAGTCTGTGCTCCGATACCAAGGCCGATGGGGCAATGGCAGCGATCTATGCTTGTTTGTGTGACTCCTTCCTCAAGCAGAGCGTCGTAAATGGCATTGCGTTTTTTGGAACTGCCGATCATTCCTACGTAGCAGGCAGGAGTTTTCAGAGCCTGTGCCAGCACTGTTTTATCGTGTAGATGTCCGCGTGTAACAATAATAATATATGAATCTTCGGTTACTTCCAGATTTGCAAATGCGTTGTTAAAGTCAGGAAGCACCTCAATTTCGTCCGCTTCAGGAAAGCGTTCAATATTAGCAAAGTCGATGCGGTCATCAAGAATGACGGTTCTAAAATTTACAGTAGTTGCCAATGCTGCGGTTGGGCGGGAAACATGCCCGGCTCCGAAAATAAACAGACTTGGCTGTGGAGTAAAACTTTCTGCAATAAGGCGTTGATTGTGATTGTCCTGAATGATGGGGGAGTCTTTTTTCAGGGATGCAGCTTGCAGTTCAGAAACACTTTTTTCGGAGAACCCTTGAACTTCAGGGATTGCCTGATTTTGGGTTAGTAAAATTCTAATTGAAGTTGTGGAGTTTTCTTCGTTGTCCATGAGTGAAAGAATGGTAACCTTTTGTCCGAGCTTAAGGCAGTCATCAAATTTAATGTATATGTCCGTTGTTTCTTTATCCGCATGGAGATGTTCCATCATAACGGTGACATGTCCTCCGCAAATCATGTCGGCGTTCGCGGCAAGTGTATTTGAGAGGTCAAATTCTTTAAAAGAAATAGCGATGTTCTGGATATCAAAAAGTTTTGCTGCTGCGCGTTGAACAAGGGCTTCCACCAGCCCTCCGCCTATAGTTCCGTCAATTTTCCCGTCACGGCGGACAGCCATTTTACTGCCGGATGAACGGGGCGTGGAGCCTGAACTTTCAACAATGCTTGCAAGAATGAGATCATTGCCGGATTCCAACTGTAAACGAATGTTGTGAACGAGTTTTTTCATTAGAGACTGACCTTTATGGCTTATTTAAGCCGATGTTATTAATCTTTTCCCAAAACCTGAACTGATGTTGCCATTATGATTATCAATTTCAATATTGATTTTCAAATCATTTTCGACGATTGCCCGGTTAAGTTTTGGATAGGAAATTATGGATTTAGAAAGATCTGATGGAATCTTAGCTTCAGGAGAAATATCCAGAGTTATGTTGAGACTGGGCGGATGTTGTTGAAAGCTGACTTTAAAATCCAGCACTCCGACAAACTGTAGGATTATTTCGTTAAGCTCTGAAAGTGACAACTGTTCGGAGGTAGGTAAGCGGATATCTCCGTTTAATCTGCCTGTTACACCGGTAAGTCTGCGCATTGGAAGGGAACATGTGCATGGTCCCGAGATTATTTGTCCGATATCACCGGTTTTATATCTTATAAGAGGCATCGCCCTTCTTGAGAGAGTTGTAAACAGAATCTCTCCGCTGGTTCCGTCGGGCACAGGTAATCCGGTAGCAGGGTCAACTATTTCAACATAAAAATCCGGTTCACGCAGGTGCATGCCGGAACCTTGAAAACATTCAACTGCGCCGCCCAGACAGGTTTCAGTCATGCCCCAATGAGAAAAAATTTCACAACCGAATGTGTTTGATATTGTTTGAATTGTAACGCTTGGTAAAACATCCCAGCACAGCAGGGCAGAGCGGACTTGATTTTTAGGGAGCCGTTTGCTTTTCCAAAGACGGGACAGTGCGTGAATATGTATTGCCGGGCCTAAAATACAAGTTGCACGAGAATTCAAAAGTAAATTCAGAAGAGCAGGGATGTCAGAAGGATCTTCTGGATAAACAGTCTTTGCTCCGAGTCTTGAGATACTTTCAGAGAAAAGATTTCCAACTCCGCCGGGCCGTGAATCCGGGAGCAGAGCAAGAACCGTTTCTCCCTTTCCTACCAATGGCCCCATACCGTAATGAAAGAACTCAATGGTGCGTTCTAAATCTCCGGCAGTAAAAAAAAGTCGTTTAGGAGGCCCGCTTGATCCTGAACTTGAAATAGTTATGGCGCGTGCAACTTCATCTTGAGATACACATAAAAAACTGTTCGGATTCTTTCGCAGGTCACTTGGCAGAGTGAAAGGCAATGCGCTTAAATCCGCTGGGGTTCTAATATTCTCGGGGATTATGCCGCTTAAATGTTTTGAATAAAACTGTGAAGATTTTGCGGCATGTTTTATGGTTTTACGTAGAAGTTCAAATTGCCACTCGCGCAGATCCTCGGGAGAAACCGCTCCGGAATCAAGCGGCCGTCCCATGCGCAGATTAAGCCAGCACTCAAGGGGATTGTTAATCATTTCGTCCTCGGTAAAGAGATGATCCATCCATTGAAGTCAGGTTATACGCGCAAAATGGAATTAATTTTCCATTCGGCGATGCTACATGAATGCAACAGCCTCTGAGTCTTTCGAGATCAAGTGTCCACGCATCCTGAAAAGCCATGCCTGACACTGCTAGAATATGTGTTTTTGCCCGCTGAATAAAGCGATCTAAGTCATCAAGCGGTTTTTTACATCCACATTCTTCTACTGCCGGAGCAGCCCATTGCCTGCGAACAAAAGTTCTCGATTTTTCTGCGCCTTCCGAAGCAGGACGCGGAGCGCAGCAAGCTTCATTTTTGCCTGAAAGTTTTTTGAGCTTTCCATCTTCCATCACCATATAATTGCTATGAAAAGAACATAAGGAGTGTTCACAGGCGGGAGGTAAAAAGTCCACTTTATGAACCAGCTCGGAGGTTTGTTCTTCGAGCTTGCTCATGATTTCCGGCAATGTGATGCGGGATTTATCTGACGGAGATTCTGGATAGCGTCCGAAATAGCTGACGGGTTGAAAATGCACACCGCGTATTCCGGGAGAATGAGATATCGCTAACTTCAGAATCTCGCCGATGTTATCATCATTCACGCCCGGAACAATTGTCGGAACCAGAACCACTCCTATTCCCGCTTCGGTCAGATTCTTAATGGCTTCCATTTTTTCTTTCATTAATGCGCGTCCACGAATTGATTCATAAATATCATCGCGGGTGCCATCAAATTGTAAAAAAGCGGAATCAACGCCACTGTCTGCCCAGAGTTTAGCTAATCCTTCCTGACGGGCTACGCGCAGTCCGTTTGTATTGATTTGTACAAAAGGGAAACCGAGTTCTTTTGCAATTGCGGCAATTTGCGGAAGGTCATCGCGTACAGCTGGTTCTCCGCCTGAAAGTTGCAAATTACAAGGTCCGGCCGTTTCGCGAACTTTTGTCAGTAAATCTTTAAGCTCATCAATAGTCGGGTCCGGTCTAACCAGTGTCTGGTGTTCAGAATTTCCCGCTGACGCAAAACATATCTTGCAGTTAAGATCGCACCGCCATGTGATTTCAATCAGAGTGGTGCATGTATGCTGGTTGTGCTCGGGACATAAGCCGCAATCAAAAGGACAGCCTTTTGATACAGTTGTATCTGTAACCGGAGGTGCGGATGGAATTTTAGGCCGTGCCCAGTTTTGAATATTAGGCTCCCCGCGCCAGACCGGTGTGCTGAACTCGCCATGTTCGATACATCTTTTTACAATGCGGGTTTCACCGTTTTTAGTAATTCTTTGGGCCGAAATTCTTTTTAAACAGACGGGACAGACACTTGCTGTTTCATAAATATTAAAATCAGTATTCATCGTTTGTTTCCCTGCCGGAATAGGGATCAAATCCTGCGTCAACAAGGAGTTGTATGAGTTGAGCGTAGGCCTCAACAAGCAGCTTGCCGCAACGGTCCGGTTTTGGTGCTCCGCATTCGTCGCCGATGATATCGCCACAGGAGATGCCGCCATATTGTTTAATTGATGTGCTTTTGAACCATTCTCTAAAGTTTTCTACAACTAACGGAAGGCGGTCATCTTTTTCCTCGTTATCAAGCCCTTTGCCTCCGTAGAGTGCAAGTGCGCATATTCCTCCGGTTAGAATTCCGCATGTTCCTGAACAATCTCCCGTGCCGAGGCAGAGGCCCTGCATGGAGCGCACAAGATCAGGGTTTTCGCGCTGTAAATTTTCAAGACAAAGAAGTGTTATTATCTGGGCGCAGCAATAGCCTGAACCGTTTAATTGAAGGATGCGCAGATCTGTATCATTCATATGAAAAAATCTCCGTAATTAGAGTTCGTTCAGTTTGGCAATGAGCAGCATATAGCCGGGTTTATCGCAACAACTCCCTTTAGGAATAATGGACTTTTCTCCTGTAAAAATGAGCCGCGCCGCAAGTTCTGCAAGCAGCTTTGAGTGATCTTCTTTAATAATTGTATGAAATTCGTGATCACTGAGAGCTTTGTCCAACTGATTTATATTCAGAGGATTTGTTACGCACGAGCCTGAGATACTGCCGGAACTGTTTTGGCCCCGCTGATAAATGTCGGTGAGAATCAGTGTGCCGGATGAATTCAGAACCCGTTTAAATTCAGCAAGTGCTTCTGACATATCTGGTAAAAGAGAAAGCACACATTCACAAATTAGAGCGTCAAAAAAATTGTTTGAATAAGGGAGATTCGTAGCATCTGCTTGTGAAAGAGCAAGTCCTGAGTGAGCTTTTTCCAGCTGTCCGGCTGAACGGTCTATGCCATATGCTTCAAAAGAGTGAGATTCATTTAGATGATGAACTGTTGCACCAAGGCCGCAGCCGACGTCCAGTACTCTACTGTAACGCGGGATATGAGCTAATGAGATAGCATGGTCTGTGAGGCTCAGTCCTCCGGGGCGCAAAGTGTTTCCGGCGGCATCCCGTAGAGTTGAGCGTTCCCAAAGAGGAACAATCGGGGCCGTAGGGTTCATTTTTATTTGTCCTCCAGAAGACTCTCCACTTCCGCCATTTTCCCCAGAGCAAGGTCTTCGGGAATGAGAACCAGTCCGCACGCAGGGCAGGACGGAAGTTCAACAGTGAATCTGCTTTCAAGATATTCAAGCTCAACAGGTGCAGGCTCAAGATTTTTTCCACATGCTGAGCATTTCCATGAGGAGAAATCATCATCAAGGACTTTTAAGGTGCTCATTTACGACCTCCGAGTATGCGCATGCGGTGACTCCATACCTTGTGGATTAAGTAACTGTTTTCACCTGTTTTTTCGAATTCAACCCAGTAAGTGACTGTGACAGGTCTGTAATATACCAGTTTGTGTCCTGTCTCGATATTTTCGAGTTCTTGCCCTGATTTTTGCACTGCCGTAATTGTCTTTTGAATATCAGAAATAAGGATGCGGCGTTCTTCCATAAGCTTTTTAGCTTTTTCTGTGAAAGAGACAGCAATAGATTCATAGCCAGGGCGAGGAGCAGATGGGGTTTTCCAGATTACATCCAGCATCTGCTCCTTAAGCCTGACTCGATTTTCGCGGCGCTCAGAGTATTGGGGTACGGTGCGTGCCGCAGGATCGAGGTTTTCTGGCGGGAAAATTACATCTAATATGTGAAGACAGCGTTTTCCGCTTTTTGCAAGTAGATCACGACACATGGCGCAATACGTGATGCCGTCTCCGGCCAGCTTTGAAGCCCGGCGTTCTGCCACTGTTTTCGATAAAGGTTCGTTGGCATTGCTGAGCAATCCTCCGAAACCGCAACATTCCGTATGAAGGCCTGAAAGTTCCGGTTCAGTGAATTCAATGTCCAAATCTGAAAGCAGGACGCGCACATCGGTCAAGAGTTTATCATTGTGTCGCGCGGTGCAAGGGTCTTGCAATGCCGGAATTGTGTCCGGTATAACTGGGCTTAATTTTTTACGATGCTGGAAGAGCACAGACCATAATGATGTTATTTCAGCTTCTGGAATGGCTTTGTGCAGAGTTTCCTGACACGAAGGGCAGGCCGCGATTAGTTTAGGTTTTCCTAATGATTCCCAGTCTGTTTGCAAATCGGTCGCTTTTTTATTGAAAAGTTCAATGCGCCCAGACCAGTCCGCAGGAGCAGCGCAGCAACGGAGCATAAGCCCTGTTCCTCCCGTTAAGGAGTTGCAGAGAAAATCATAAACCTTTTTAACTGCATTCGGATCTGACGCAGGCAACTGACAACCGGGGAAAAATGCCCATTCGCTTTGTTCAAATCCGGCTTGATGTTTGTTGATGGTGCAAACTTCACTGTCAGCAAATTCCATGTCCCGCAGAGCAAATTCATGGGCGGAAGGCGGCATATGTCCCTTTTCAACCAAATCCTGCCGGGCTTCTATACAAAGATTTTTCATGGAGAAATTTTCGGGGCATATTTCTGTGCATAAATCGCAGAGCATGCATGAATTAATGAGATTGTTAGCTCTGCGTGTACCCATTACAATGGAAGCATTGTTATATATCTGGCGGGCAAAAACTTTAGGATAGCCCTTGAAATTTTCGAGATAGGCGCAGTTTTTTACGCATTCCATACATTCGCAAAGCAAACAGCGGGAAGCTTCCTCGTGTGCTGATTCGGTGGTGTAACCTGCTTCTGGAATAGTCACGGGGGCAAGCGGTTCTACTTTGCTGATATTCGTATAGAGTCTGGTTTCAAAAGGTTCTTCGCGTTCACGCCCGGCTGAGAGAGACGCATTTTGCATGAACCGTTCAATGGATAAAGCTCCCTTGCGACCGATTGCTATGAGTGCGACTGGTGAGGTACCGTTCACGGGCATTGAGGCCGCAAAGAGTCCATTTTTTTCAGTCTCAAGAGTTGTAACGGAAGGAACTTTTATTTTTAGTTTTTCAGCGCAACAAGATAGCGGGTCTGAAAATACCGCATCGAAATTTTGGAGGCACTCTTCGGTGAGTTTTTCGTCTGGCTTACTGTTTTCAATAAAAGTCACGCCCATTTTTTTGATGACTTCGATTTCCTTTTTGAAAATATCTATGCTCAACGATTTTTGAGGCAGTGTTTCGAATGCTTCATAAATATTGTTCAAAAAAACTGTGACCGTGAAACCTTTTTTGGCAAGATCCCAAGCCGCGGCAAGGCCGGGTAGAAATCCTCCAAGAACAGCAACTGTTTTTCCGCGGGCGGGCAGAGGTCTGAATGGAGGAGTACGTTTTGCGTTTTCAGCGCAGAATCGCTCCAGACTACCCATTTCTATACCGCCGCCGACTTCTTCACGAAGGCAGGCTTTTTTACAGGGGGCATCACAGATGCGCGCAGTTATAGCGGGAAATGGAAGTGTACGGCAGAGGACCGCCCACGCTTTGTCAGTTTGCCCGGCTGCAAGAAGTTTACAGAATTCCCGTCCGTCCACGTGAAGCGGACATGCTGCTTTGCAACGGGGAGGTTCTTCCTGAATACATTTGGCTTCCCATTCGTGAAGTGAGCCCTGTTCCATAATACTCCCATAGCTGTAAAAAAGATGGTCGCGGCCGTACGCTTTTAAAGCGTTCGGCCGCGACCTGTTATATATTAAGCTTTAGCTTTCAGTGCTGCGAGAATCTTTTCAGGCAGAGCTGGAAGTTTAGTAATGCGTGCGCCAGATGCGTTGTAGATCGCATTGATGATAGCACCATGAGGACACGTCAGAGGCAGTTCGCCAGTTCCTGATGCTCCATGTGAGCCTTCAGGACGTGGTGTTTCAATATAGATAAGTTCCATATCGTCCGGGATCTGCTTGATGTAAGGGAAACCTGCGCCGACCATGGTAGAATGCTTTTTGATATCTTCATAATCTTCACTGAGAGCAAGTCCGATACCCTGAGCAATTCCGCCGTACATCTGACCGTCAACAACGAGTTTGTTGTTGATTTTACCGATATCAGCCACGAAAGTTGCTTTCTCAACTGAAGTTTTACCAGTTGCGAGTTCAACAGCTACTTCCATGATAAACAAGCCGTACATGTAACATGCGAATGGGTTACCCTGACCGTTTGCATCACATTCAGTACAAGGAGCAGTCCATACACCGCTGTAACGGAGAGCTTTGTTTTCTTTGCGCATGTCGTCGTAAGAACGGAAGCTTCCGTCTGCCTTACGCATGCTGTCCAGTAACGCTCTACATGCGGCGATAATGGAGTTACCGACAACAACCTGTGAACGGCTACCACCAGCTGGGCCGCCGTTAGGGCAGGTGCGGGTGTCGTTCATAACCAGTTTGATTTCTTCAGGAGCAAGCTTCAGTGGACGAAGAGCTTCATGCGCTGTTCCGAGTACACCCATGTCAGCACCCTGACCATGATCGTGCCAGCAGGCATACATAGTTACAGTACCGTCTTCATTAAGCTCGATTTCAGATTCTGCGGAGTCCGGTCCATCAAGACCTGATCCGTAAACTCCGAGTGCGATACCTACGCCGTGCTTGATTGCGTCAGTAGATTTAGCTGCAACACGTTTTTTGGCTGCATCGTAATGAGGACGGGCTGTGTCGAATATTTTTTCCAGACTCAAAACGTCAGGAGTCTGTCCTGTCGGAGTTGTGGAACCTTCGCGGTAGATGTTTTTGTAGCGAAGATCGAATGGGTCCATATTCAATTTTTCAGCCAGTTCATCCATCAGAACTTCGGATGCAAACTCAACTTCTGTTGAACCGTATCCACGGAAAGCAGAACCCCATGCGTGGTTGGTACAAACTGTGCGACCTTCACCGCGGATGGAGTCGATGTTGTAACCTGCTCCGATGAACTGAGCACCACGAAGGGTCAGTAAATCACCGAATTCTGAGTAAGGACCGTGGTCACATATCCAGTCGGTTTCCATGGAAAGAAGTTTACCGCCCTTATCGGCAGCAAGACGTACGGTTGTGAAGAATGGTGAACGTTTACCTGTGTAAGTCTGCTGCTGGAACCATGTGTAGTTCAAGAAGACAGGTTTACCGGTAGCAAGACATGCAACACCTACGAGTGCTTCCATGGTCGGGCTGAATTTGTAACCGAAGGTACCACCGGCAAAGTTCTGAACCATGATGAGGTTTTCAACTTCGACGCCCATACCCGGAGCAATCATGGCAGCATGCAGATGCAGGCCGATTGATTTGGAGTGAATGCAAAGTTTACCATCGTCATCAAGGTAAGCGAAACCTACATCAGGTTCGATAGGCATATGCGGCTGACGTGAGACGTAGAAACTATCTTCAATAACAGCATCTGCTTTATCAAAAATAGGTGCAGATTCTTCACCTTTGGCAACTTTCTGCTCAAAGTAAATATTAGGAGTGCCGGGATGAATTTCGATAGCATCATCAGCCATAGCAGCAGGAGCGCTCATGTATTCAGGCAACTGTTCCAGTTTTACGACAACTTTTTCAGCAGCAGCTTTTGCGTGCTTTTCGGTATCTGCACAAACAATGGCAATTGCATCACCGAACTGGAAGATTTTCTTTTCAGCGAGAATAGGTCTGTCCCATCCGTCACCTTTGTTGGTGGGGAAAGTGATCAGGCCGGTAATGAGGTTTTTACCCTTAACATCTTTATGAGTAACAACCTTTACTACGCCTTCCATCTTTTCAGCTTCGCTGGTGTCGATGGAAATTATATTTGCATGAGAAACTTCTGCTTGTACCAAAGCACATTTGAGAGTGCCTTCAGGCATTTTAAGGCCGAGGTCTGCGCCGTAATCAAGTGTTCCGGTAACTTTTGCAACAGCTGTTGGGCGTGGATATTTGGAACCCCAGATGCGACCGTCTTCAGGCATTTTGAAGAGTAATTCGTCAACTTTCATGTCGCCGCGCATAACTGCTGCTGCGTCCATGGTTGCATCAACAAGCTGTTTGTAACCTGTACAACGGCATGCGTTGCGATGTTTCTGGAACCAGTCACGAATATCTTCACGGCTTGGAGAAGGGTTTGACAGAATCAATGCATAAGTTGAGACGATAAAGCCCGGTGTACAAAATCCGCACTGAGCGCCACCGTGTGCCATCCATGCAATCTGGATCGGATGTAGATGCTGTGGAGTACCGATACCTTCGAGAGTTATTACTTCGGTGTAATCCTCAATCCGGGTCATTTTCAGGGAACATGAGCGTTTCAGTTTTCCGCCTACGATGACAGAGCAACTACCGCATTGTCCGGTTCCGCAACCGATTTTAACACTGGTAAGACCTAAGCTTTCGCGCAAAACAGTAGCAAGCGCAGTATCTTTTTCTACGATAACTACACGTTCTACGCCGTTAACTTTGAGAGTTCTTTTGATCATACGAAGTAGCCTCCTTAAAATTATTGCTGTTTTAATATAATTAGGCGCCTGAAACAGACGTCAATTTGCTATTTACCAAAGGAGCAGAGCGGGTAGTGGCAAGTGTCACATCCGGCGCAGAATCCACCGTGCCCGAGAGCTGCAATTTCCTTTCGTGTAGGACGTTCGCCAGCGACAATACGCGGCACGACAAGATCGAAAATGCTGGCCCGGTAGTACATAACGCAACCGGGCAGCCCGACAATCGGGACACCGTTCAGGTATGCCAGCATGAACATGACACCGGGAAAAGTTGGGGAACCGTATGTTATTATTTCAGCTCCGGTTGAGCGGATGGATGAAGGAGTCTGATCGTCGGGGTCGACGCTCATTCCGCCAGTCAACACGACCATTTGTGCGCCGTCATCAATGGATTTCAAGATGGCTTCACGGGTCATTTCCGGATCGTCACTGACAAAAGTCTGAGAAAGTATTTCAGAATTAAGAGCATCAAATTTTTTGCGTATAACAGGGCCGAATTTGTCTTTTATGCGTCCGCTGTATACTTCGCTGCCGGTGGTGATAATGCCGACTTTGAGGTGTCTGAAAGGTTTAACGCTGACAATAGGGCCGCATTCTCTACAGATTTTTTCAACTTCGATAATTTTACTTTCATCAATAATCAGCGGCACAACGCGTGTCCCGGCAACGTCGCGCGGTGTGGAAACTTGAAGCCCGTTATGCATGGTTGCAATTACGACTTCTTCAATAGAGTTGATACGTTCAAGAGCTTCAACGTTAATAGAAAGTAATCCCGGGGAAGCTTTCATATTAATGCGGCCTTCGCTTATACCGGAAAGAGTGATGCCCGGTCCTGCGGCAGCTTTTGCAATGCGTCTTGCTGCATCATTTTCATGCAGCTGACCGTCTTCAAGTGTAAGAATATAGACATGTTCTTTGCCTATTTCGAGCAGTACGGGAATGTCTTCCTGCCGGATTATGTGCCCTTTTTTGAAAGCGGGCCCTTTGAATTCGCCCGGAACAATGCGGGTCATATCATGGCAAAGTACGTTTCCTATGGAATCTTCAACAGGCACTGTTTTCATCATGAGTAGTGGCTCCAGAGTCTTATTTTATACTTATTATATGCACCGTTTGTATGAGCACAGAATCTCAAAATAGTGATCTTTCCGGTGAATTGTGTTGTTATAACTAGAATTTATATGTCTATATGGACATAATAAGTCAAGCTGTTAGTTCTAGCAGATATAAAAGAAATGCAGTTCAGTGCTCTATCTTTTATATCCGTAAATCTAGTAACAGTTCACCTTGGCACTTTTTTATGTGCTCATTAAGAGATTCTCTAAGCAAAAAGGAGTCCAAAAAATATTGGTTATATTTCGGTGTGTTATCTGGGGGAGGAAGTGGCTATGTGGATCGTTTCATGAATAGAAATTAAGTTGTAAGTCGGTAATGTTTGTTATTATAACGAAGTTAATATGTGAAAGCACACATAAATACTGATGTTAAGGAGGTGTGTATCGTTTTGTCTCACAATAGTAGGTGTGTGTGTCACAAGTCGCCATGGGGTTCTTTTATTTACTTTCTGCGCAAAAACGAGTCCAACCCATAAGGTCGGCCGCAGCGGCTACAGTGGTTCCAAAGAAAATTGTCGGTTTGTTTTCCACTAAAAAGTCAGTGAGAGTTTCGTTTACTATTGTCGAGCCTGTCACTATCAGCAGTTCTGCAGATTCGATAGCCGCAGCTGTGTCATCCGGCCCTTCAATTGTTATTCCGCATTTTTTACTGCCTATGTTGTCCGGATCTAGATCAATCACTCTCAGCTCGAATTTGTCGGCAAAGGATTTAATCATGGCAGGTTGGAATCCTATTTGTGTGATACGTATTTTACCATATTTATCCATAACATGATCAGCAAATTTGGGAGCGCAAAGCGCCGGGCCTTCGTCTTTGCAGTGGATGGCGCGGTCTGTCAGCCCCAGATTGGATTGGACGGCATTAAGGGCGGCTACGAAAATTGCACGGCGGAAATTGTTTTCGAGCTTCATTTCGGAAACTTCGCGAAGTGAAGAATTGAAATCGCCGAAACGATCGGTAAATGCCTGACCTTTTGAGCCTCGAAATTCAGCTTCCATCAGTTTTTCTTTTCCGCGCAGCAAAGGAAAGTCGTCACCTTCTGGATTACCGATAGCTTCTTCTGTGCTGAGGGTTCTGGCTGTTATGGTGATGTTTTCATCCAGAATTCCTTCTTTTTCCCATATCTTGCGAGCCTTTTCCTGTACCGTTTTCAGAATAGATTTACTCATTTTCTTACCTGTCTTTTTTTGTGTTTAAGTTTATGTATCGGATACTTTTTTCAGCACGATAAACATTGCAATTGATGCAGTTCCTATCATCAGTGAAAGCATTATGGCTCTTTCAAATTCTCCGTTAAAAACTGCGTTGTATATTTCGAGCGAAAGAGTATTTGTTCTGCCTATAATATTTCCGCCAAGCATTAAAGTCATACCGACTTCACCGAGAGATCTTCCTAAAGCCAGCAACATTCCTGCTGCAATACTGCGCTTTGCATAAGGTAAAAGCACGCATAAAAAGATCGTTGTTTCAGATTTTCCCAATACGGCCGCAACCTCGCCAAGCCTTGCGGCTTCAGGAGATTTAAGTGCCGCTTGAATGGGTTTAACCGCTAGCGGAAGTCCGGCAATGAAAGCCGCAACGACCAGACCGGGAAAACTGAAAATGATGCTTTCACCAAATAGAGCGCCCATCGGGCCTTCTCTGCCAAGTAAAAGAAGAAGTCCGAATCCCATCGCTACTGGAGGAAAGACAAGGGGCAGCGTAACGACTGTATCCATTATGCTGCTGAGAGTACTGCGCGAACGGGCAAGCCAGCACGCCAGTGGAATTCCCAGCAATAATTGAAGGACCCCTGAGGTAGCTAGAACTTTGCCCGAAAGAATGAGCGGGTTTAAAGTTGCGCTGTCAGAAATGATTGCCGTGAAATCCATTAAATAACCTACATGCCATGGCTTACAGTAATTTTCTGTGCTTTATCAGTCTTTAGAAATTTCAAGAAGGAGTCACATTCTTTTTGATTTGTTGAACTTTTCAACTGGCTGATGACAATGCTGATAGGAGAGTATGCTCCTTCATCAAGGAGAGTGAATCCACCTATTGATTTAGCAATTTTGCGAGCATGGGTAATGTTTATCAGGGCGTAATCAACTTCTCCGGCAATAACGTATGATGCGGCCTGAGGAACAGTTGCAACGATAAGAAGTTTGGGTTCAATTTTGTCATAGATTCCTTTGTTGCGCATATATTGTAGAGCTGCTTTTCCGTATATGGCCCTTTTTGTGTCAGGAAGAGCTATGCGGGTGACTTTAGAACCAAGCAGATCTGCTTCACCATGAAAAGCTGAACCTTTAGGGAATATTACGACAAGTTTGCCGTTTCCAATTTTCTCTGTGGTTTTGAAATCCAGTTGTGCTTTTTCCAGAAAATCTAAATCTCCTATAACCATATCAACAGCACCGCTGATACGGGCCTGAGCTGTAACGCGGGACATGTTCCCGTAGATGCGTTCCACTTGATCGCCGGTGTCTTTTATATAGGAGGCGGTAAGGTCGTCAACGAGCGAACGGTAGCCCGCTCCGGATGCTATCACTATTTTTGCCTGTGCTGCCGCAGGAACGCATAGAATTAATAAAAGGATCAGAAATAATTTATTGATACGCATTACATGTTCTCCACGAGTTCATATTGATTAGGGACGATAAAGTTCATATTTCGGCGGGTATTCTGCCGTTCCAGCCATTGAGGGGAGGCAACTCCGTTTTCCATTACAAATATCTTGTCTGCGAGGTAATACGCCTCTTCCAGATCATGAGTGACGTGAATCATGGGGATATTCAGATCTTTTTTCAGCTCCCTGAGTTCACGCCGCAAAGATTCGCGGGTTGCAATATCAAGAGCCGAGAAAGGCTCATCAAGCAGCAGTAAAACCGGTTCACGCGCCAGAGCCTGACAAAAGGCCGCTCGTTGCCTTTCCCCACCGGAAATACCGGATGGTTTGCGATCGGCAATGTGGGCAATACCGAATTTATTCAGCAGATCCTGAACACAGTTTTTGTCCACTGCCGCAAAGGCTACATTTTTACGAACCGTCAGATGAGGGAACAGGGTGTATTCCTGAAAAACCAGTCCTAAACCTCTCTTTTGAGGTGTGGCGTGGAATTTTTTTGAAGTATCGTTCCAGCAAGTTCCTCCGAGTGAAACGGTTCCTTCATCAGGAAGTTCTAAGCCTGAAATGATTCTGATCAAAGTGCTTTTGCCTGCTCCGGACGGGCCGACAATGGCGGTAAGAGTTCCTTCCGGACAGGAAAGTGAGACGTCCAGAGTAAAGTTTGCAAGTTTTTTGCGAATATCTAAATGGAGAGTCATCAGCGCCTTCCGTTGATGCGGTTAATGGCAAGCAGAGCCAGAAAACTAACTGGAATTATTGCCAGCGACATGAATAATGCGTCCTGATATCGCATGGCCTCCACCGCCTCATAAATTGCAATGGATGCCACTTTTGTAGTGCCAGGAATGCTTCCGCCGACCATGAGAATTACCCCGAATTCTCCAAGACTGTGTGCGAAGACAAGCATTGCTGCCGCCGCAAGCCCGGGTAAACTGTTCGGCAGGACTACCCGGAAGAATGTCGCTGTGGATGAAAGGCCCAGCACTGCCGAGTTTTCCAGCAATCTGATATCCAGCTTCTCAAAGGCAGCGCGCATGGGCTGAACCGCAAAGGGCAGATTATAAATCAGTGAAGCGAGTAAAATTCCTGAAAAACTGAAAACCATACGTTCGTCCGTGGCATCTTTCCAAAGTTTCCCCAGCGGTCCATGCGGGCCCATCAAAATGAGGAGCCCGAAGCCAAGGACCGTTGGAGGAAGAACCATGGGGAGAGACACAATCGCATCAATCAAACTTTTTCCACGAAATCGGCAGAACGCCAGTATGTATGCCGTTGGCGCTGCAACAATCGGAATTAACAGAGTTGTTGCCAGAGCCAGTTTGACAGACAGAACGAGCGGAGAAAAATCCATGCTATTCGTATCCGTATTTGTTTTTGATAGTTTTAACTTCGGGACTTGCAAGGAATTTAACGAATTTCTGAGCGACGTCTTTATGCTCGGAAGAGTCGAGAATACAGGCCGCTTGAATTACTGGAGGAGCTTCGTTTACAACAGTAAAGGTTCCTTTGCGTCCTTCTGTTGTGAACACTGATGAGTAGGCGCAAAATCCGGCATCCGCTGCGCCTGTTGCCGCATACTGAAAGGCTTGAGCAATTGACTGTGCGTATACGAGTTCAGGTTTTACTTTTTTCCAGAGCTTTACTTTCTGGAGAGCTTTCATTGCCGCGGTCCCATAAGGAGCTGTTTCAATGTTCGCGATGGCAATCTTATGCAGATCGGGATTTATAACTGCTTTCTGCCAAGGTGTTGAACCTATTTCTTTTTTAAGTGACCAGAAAACGACTTTACCTTTTGCGTAGACAAATGGTTTTTCAGCGAGGCCGGCAGCATAAAGTTTTTTCGGGCGTTTTTCATCTGCTGCAAGGAAAACATCAAAAGGTGCGCCGTTAGTAATCTGCGCATAAAGTTTTCCTGTTGATGTATAAGTTGCCTGAACTTCAAGGCCCGTAGCCTTTTTAAAGGCGGGGATAATTTCCTGCATTGCAGGGGTAAAGTTGGCCGCTTGCGCGATCAGCAAGTCTGCTGCATTCGCTGCGACAGGCAGAGCCAGAAGTACTGTGAGAACCAGAGTAAGAATGCGTTTCATTGTAAAATCTCCAATTTTATTGTGATTATATTAGATTACTATTATTGATCGATCTCATACTTATTCAGATCAACAGCAAGAAACAATGCAGTCACGTTAATTATAAAAAACGTGATTCTACGAAGGGATATTCCGTGAAAACAGGTAAGCTGGCTCCTTTTAAATTTTTTGATGTGCCGGAAAATATAAAACATCTTGATACGAGAATGCTCGATTATCTGGAATCAGGTTATCGCTCATGGCGGGATGAAGCAGGCCGGGCTGATCGGTTACGGTCGCGCACACGAGTCTTTTGTCTGTTTCTGATTTTGCGTCATACCGGAGCAAAGCTTGGTGAAATTCTTAAAATGGATGAAAGCAAAAGTTTTAATTTCGGTCGTGCGACAGTCTCGTTGGGAGTGGGGAAAAACAAACGTGAGGTTCCTCTTCCGCAAAACGTCTGCCGCGAGCTTAAAGCTCTCATAGAAGGCCCTATGGGTATGGGGATTGAAGGGCATATTTTTCACCTTGATCCTGGTTATGTGCGGCGTATTTTTTATGACAGGGCCGAGGCTTGTAATATTCCCCGTGAACTGGGAGCTCCAAGCGTGCTTCGTCGTTCGCGTGCGGTGGAATTGCTCAGAAACGGGGTGCCACTAGGAGTGATGCGTAAAGTGCTGGGGCAGTCTTCTGCTGATCTGTCAGCAGTTTATCAGGATTGGCCTGAAGGGGATGTGCAAAATATTGTCCGGCGTATGGCACTTGAAGAATCTTCATTAAAAACCAGCGCACGTAATACTTTTATTGGTCATGTCACGCAGATCAGGCGTGATGGAATCCTTGCTGATGTGGAATTTGAGACTGCTGAAAATATATGTATCAGTTCCGTTATTACACTTGAGAGTTTGTATAAACTTGATCTTGAAGTGGGCGTTCCTGTCTCCGCAACGATTAAAGCTCCGCTTGTGGCTGTACGTCCGTTATCCGAAGGTAAAAACTCAAGCGCGAGAAACTGTATCCGTGCGGCAGTTACCGACATAAAAAAGACTGAAATACTTGCCGAAGTTTCCGGTGAAACAGAAGCCGGAACAAGATTATGTGCGCTTGTTGAGTCATGGAGCATTGAAGAAGACGGAATAAAGAAAGGGGATAAGGTGGAGTTTAGTTTTAAAGCTTTGTCCATTGTTCTACATGTAGTTTAGCCTAAATTATAATTGCCCGTTGCCGCAGTTCATGAGCTATGGTATTTTGAGTAGAAATTAAAACAAACAATGGAGAATACATCATGAGTGAAAGAACCGGAGTAATAACTTTTAAAGGCAATCCTCTCACCCTTATCGGGGCTGAAGTTAAAGTTGGAGACAAGGCATCTGATTTCAGCGTGACTGATAACGGTTTGGCTCCCAAGACTCTTGCTGATTATAAAGGCAAGGTTTTGATCCTCAGTGCTGTTCCTTCGCTTGATACTCCTGTGTGCGATATGGAAACCCGCAGATTCAATAATGAAGCTGCAAAGCTGGGTGATGATATTGCAATCTTGACTCTCAGCATGGACCTGCCATTTGCACAGGCTCGCTGGTGCGGAGCTGCCGGAGTTGAAGCTGTTAAAACTCTTTCCGATCATAAAGACGCATCCTTCGGTGAAGGGTACGGTGTGTTGATTAAAGAACTTCGCCTGCTCAGCAGGGCCGTGTTTGTTGTGGGTAAAGACGGCGTAGTTGAATATGTTCAGTACTTGAAAGAAATCACAGAAGAACCTGATTACGACGCAGCTCTCGCTGCCGCGACTAAACTCGTTTAGATTAAGTTAAAATTGATTTTAAGAAGCCCCTTGCAGAATATCTGCAAGGGGCTTCTTTTGTTTATAAATAATATATTATACGACTATTAGTTCCAAACTAAGAGCAATAGGCACCTTCATTGACGATTTGTCATAGATAAACTTTATTATGCCCATATCGACATAATAAAGTTTATCTATGGAGAACAGCATGAACCTTGAAGCCGCCGTAACATCAAAAACAGACATCCCCGCACATGATGATTGTATTGGGTCTTATACCTACGAAGAGTTCTTTGAAGCCGCCCGAAGGTTTCATGGATATCCCGCCCCGGGTTTGATGCTCGGTGGGTATATGATGGAAGAAGCCCGTAAGCATCTTCCTGAGGGAACTATATTTGATGCTGTCAGCGAAACTTCATGGTGCTTGCCGGATGCCGTGCAGATGCTCACATTTTGCAGTGTCGGTAACGGCTGGCTCAAGATTAAAAATCTCGGCGTTTATGCTCTTTCACTCTACGACAAATATACCGGTAAGGGCATCCGCATTCGGGTCGACCCTGTTAAGCTTGAGGACTGGCCTGAAGTTAAATCCTGGTTCTATAAATTAAAGCCTAAAAAAGAGCAGGATACTGAAAGACTGCAATCTGAAATTCGTCAGGCTGGAGCTTCCTTCTGTTCGCTGGAAGCAATTCAGATGAAGCCCGAAGTTATGGGGCATCGCAGTAAGGGGGGCATAACTACTTGTCCTCTTTGCGGAGATGCTTACCCCGGATCATTCGGCGCTATCTGTCGAACTTGTCAGGGAGAAGGGCCGTATCTTGAAAAGGAATCCAGTCGTGAGTTGAAGGTTGAAAATCTGCCGCATGGTCTTAAATCTGTTCCTATCAGTGAAGCCGTGGGTAAAACAGCCGTTCATGACATGACGCGTATTGTCCCCGGTAAAAGCAAAGGGCCTGAGTTCTTTAAAGATCACAATTTCAGTGCCGGAGATGTCTGTCGCTTACAGCTTATCGGCAAAAATCATATTTATGTAGATGAAGGTGATATTCCCGATGGTGAGTGGGTTCATGAAAATGAAGTCGCTGAAACCTTTGGCCGTATCATGGCGGGCGAAGGAATCACTCAGGCGGGCCCTCCGCGTGAAGGAAAGGTTACTTTGGTGGCGGAGCAGGATGGTATTCTTGTTACTGATCTTGAAATGATGACTCATTTTAATTTCGTACCGAATGTCATGGTAGCGGCCCGTAAAAGTGGCTCTCTTGTAAAAAAAGGTACTCGTTTCGCCGGAACCAGAGCTATTCCTCTTTATTTATCCCGAAATAATTTTTCTCAAGCTGTTTCATCATTGAATGGTGAACCTTTATTTAAAATTGCTCCGTTGCGTAAAGCTAAAGTCGGTTTGTTGATTACCGGAGATGAAGTTTTTAACGGGCTGATTGAGGACAAATTCGAAGCAATTATTACTGCCAAAGTTCAGGCTTTGGGCAGTGAAATAGTTCGCACAGTGATTGGTCCGGACAGCCGGGATCTTATTCGGGACGCAGCCAAGTCTCTTATGGACGAGGGATGTGACCTGATTATCACTACAGCCGGAATGTCAGTAGATCCCGATGATGTGACACGGCACGGACTAGTGGATGCAGGCGTAACAGATCTTCTTTATGGAGCTCCGGTTCTGCCGGGAACTATGTTGCTTCTTGCCCGCGCAGGTGATGTTCAAGTTATAGGCGTTCCTGCCTGCGCATTGTTCTTTAAGAGCACCAGTCTTGATCTTGTTCTTCCCCGCGTGCTGGCTGGACAGACCTTAACCCGCAAAGATCTCACCGCATTCGCCGACGGCGGATATTGTATGGAATGCAAGACTTGTACGTTCCCTAAATGTCCTTTCGGAAAATAAGGAGAATGAAATGCAGGAAGTCACCTCCAATCCACAATTTGATTATTTAAATGATCAACCGGCAATAGACTCTCATAGTCCCACAATCCGCCTTCATCTTTGGCTGGAAGGTGGGGAAGGAGTGTTTTTTGGCTACGGGCGTTTACTTCTTCTCGATCAGATCGAGAAATGCGGTTCTTTGAAAAAAGCTTCCGAGGCTATGGGGATGTCTTATAGAGCCGCATGGGGGAAAATTAAGCAGACCGAGCAGGTTCTTGGTTTTCAGCTTATTGAGCGGGTTGGCAGCAAACGCAGCGGTTATCGTTTGACGGATGCAGGGCGGCTTGTGCGCGACAAATATTTTGAATGGTTCAGGAAGGTAGAATGTGATGCCCGTTTACGGGCCGATGAAATTTTTCCGTGGCGCTCAAAAAGTTTCGGAGAATCTTAACGTCTTGATATGTGTTTATTTTAACATATTGGAATTATTGACTTTATTTCTAATGTCCTCTTTAGTGTGAGAATAAACATAAATATCGGACGAAAAGCAGTCTAGGCCGCTCACTGTCCGGTAAAAACTAGGAGGTTCTCCATGAATATTTCACGGCGCGGCTTTATGAAGCTTGCCGGAATAGGCGTGGCAAGCATCGGTTTGGGTCAGATGGGACTCGATCTTTCTCCGGTTCAGGCATATGCCGCCGGACTCAAGATTGAGGGGGCTCAGGAAGTCATCTCCATCTGTCCATTCTGTGCAGTCAGTTGTCATTTTATCGCTCATGTAAAAGACGGTAAAATTGTCAGCACCGAAGGCGATCCTGATTATCCGGTCAGTGAAGGCGCACTCTGTGCAAAAGGGGCAGCAATGCTCTCCATGCACAATAGTCCCCACAGATTACAGAAACCTAAATATCGCGCTCCTTACAGTGATAAATGGGTAGAAAAAGAGTGGGATTGGGTTATTGATCGTATTGCGAAGAATGTTAAAAAAACTCGTGATGCTGATTTTAAAACTCATAATGCTAAAGGACAGGAAGTTAATCGTGTTGAATCCATTTTCCATCTTGGTTCCTCGCAGATGGATAACGAAGAATGTGCATTAGTCCATCAGGGCGTGCGCGGACTGGGCCTGGTGCATTTCGATCATCAGGCAAGGATCTGACACAGCGCAACAGTTGCGGCTCTGGCAGAGTCGTTCGGGCGCGGTGCGATGACAAACCACTGGTGTGATATTGAAAACGCAGATTCTATCATGATTATTGGTAGTAATGCTGCTGAACATCACCCAATTTCCTTTAAATGGGTTTTACGGGCCAAAGATAAAGGCGCCACTGTTATGCATGTGGACCCCAAATTCTCCCGTACATCCGCTAGAAGTGATTTTCATGTCCCTCTCCGTTCAGGAACGGATATTCCGTTTATGGGCGGTATGATTAATTACGTTCTTTCCAACAAACTCTATTTTAAAGAGTATGTTGCCAACTATACTAATGCTGCTTTTATCGTAGGTAAAGATTACAAGTTCAAAGATGGACTGTTCTCTGGATACGATGCCAAAACACGCACATATGATAAGTCTAAGTGGGCTTTCGAGCTTGACGATAAAGGTGTGCCGAAGCGCGATCCTTCTTTGAAAGATCCTCGCTGTGTATTCCAGATGCTTAAGAAGCATTACTCCCGCTATTCTCTTGATAATGTCTCCAAGACAACAGGCGTAAGCAAAGAGAATCTGCTCAAAGTCTGGAAGACTTTTGCCGCTACAGGTCAGAAAGATAAAGCCGGAACCATCATGTACGCTTTGGGATGGACCCAGCATACTGTCGGCGTACAGAATATTCGTACCAGCGCGATGCTTCAGCTTCTTCTTGGTAATATAGGTGTTGCCGGTGGCGGTATCAATGCTCTGCGCGGTGAACCGAATGTTCAGGGTTCCACTGACCATTGTATTCTGTGGCACATTCTGCCCGGATATCTGCCTGTGCCTAAAGCAAGTATGCCTAGCTTTGATGCATATACCAAGGCAACCACGCCTGTGAGTCATGATCCTGAGAGTGCGAACTGGTGGCAGCATAAGCCTAAATATATGGCTAGCTTGCTCAAATCTTGGCGTGGCGACAATGCTACTGCTAAAAATGGTTTTGGCTATAAGATGCTGCCTAAAGCTGACGACGGCGTAGATTATTCATATCTATTCCTCTTCGACCGTATGTATAAAGGTGAAATCCGCGGTGGATTCGTCTTCGGTACCAACCCTGCTCAGAGTGTTCCTAATTCCAACAAAACACGCAAAGGTCTTGATAATCTGGACTGGCTGGTTGTTGGTGAACTGCATCACACTGAAACATCCGATAACTGGCATCGTCCGGGAATCGATCCTCTTAAGAATAAGACCGAAGTATTCCTTCTGCCTTCCGCTCAGCGCGCAGAAAAAGCAGGTTCCATCAGTAACAGTGGCCGCTGGCTGCTGTGGCATTATGAAGCTTGCAAACCTATGGGGCAGAGCAGAAGTATGGGTAACATGTACGTGGATATTATTAACCGCGTCCGTGAATTATACAGCACTAAAAATGGTGCATATCCAGATCCTATCCTGACTCTCGACTGGCCTTCTTTCTATGACGCTGAAGATGTGGCTCAGAGAATTAACGGCAGGTTCACTAAAGATGTAAACTTCAAAGGCAAGAAATACAAAAAGGGCCAGCAGGTACCTTCATTTGTTGCTCTTGGCGATGACGGTTCTACATCCAGTCTGAACTGGTTGTATGCCGGAAGTTATACTGAAGAAGACGGCAACAAGGCGAAACGGCGCAGTTTGGCACAGACTCCAATGCAGGCCAAGATTGGTCTTTTCCCGAACTTCGCATGGTGCTGGCCTGTTAACCGTCGTATTCTTTATAACCGTGCATCTGTGGATGCAAACGGTAAGCCTTGGGCACCTCAGAAAGCTGTTATTGAATGGAACGGCAAGGGCTGGGAAGGAGATGTTCCTGATGGTGGATGGCCACCGAATGCAACTGGTAAAGGACGTTATCCGTTTATCATGCGCAAAGAAGGACATGGTCAGCTTTATGGTCCCGGTCTTCAAGACGGTCCTTTCCCTGATCATTATGAGCCGGTGGAAACTCCGATTACGAGTCATCCATTCTCCAAGCAGTTAAGCAGTCCATGCTATAAGAGTGTTAAGAGTGACATGGATAAGCTTGCAGAACCCGGTGATAAACGATTCCCGATTGTTCTTACCACTTACAGCATGACCGAGCATTGGTGTGGTGGCGGTGAAACCCGTAACATTCCGGCGCTTTTGGAAGCTGAACCTCAGCTTTATGTTGAAATGAGCCTCGAACTTGCCAAGGAAAAAGGTATTGCCAACGGTGATGCTGTTATCGTTGAAAGTATTCGCGGCAAAGTTGAAGCAATTGCGATGGTTACCGTTCGTATGACTCCATTCAAAATTAAGGGCAAAATTATCCACGAAGTGGGTATGCCGTTCTGCTTTGGTTGGACAACTAAAGGAGTCGGTGACGCAACTAACCGTCTGACTCCGGCAGTAGGTGATCCAAATACGACTATTCCTGAGTATAAGGCCAGTCTTGTGAACGTCCGCAAAGCGGATAAACTCACAGAACTTGAGTAATTCGCAACTAAGCCGGGTCAGTAGACCCGTCCGATAGGGAGTAAAAAATGCCTAAAGCATTCTTTGTCGATACATCGAGATGTACGGCTTGTCGCGGTTGCCAGATAGCCTGTAAGGAATGGCACGATCTACCTGCGACAGAAACAAAACAACGCGGTTCACATCAGAATCCACCTGATTTGAATCCTTTTACTTATAAAGTGGTGCGCTTTAGTGAACACCGCATAGATGGCAAGATCGAGTGGTTTTTCTTCCCCGATCAGTGTCGTCATTGTCTTGATGCTCCTTGTAAAGAAGTTGCCGACAGTTATGTAGAAGGTGCGGTAATTCAGGACAAAAAAACTGGAGCTATTCTCTACACTGATCTTTGCAAGAAATTGAAAGAAGATGAGTGTGCAGAAATTGCCGAAGCTTGTCCTTACAATGTTCCGCGCCATAACACAGACACCGGAATGCTGGTTAAATGTGATATGTGCATTGATCGTCAGCAGGCAGGTCTTGTTCCCGTTTGTGTCAAAACTTGTCCAACCGGAACTATGAACTTCGGTGAACGTTCTGAGATGGTTGCTTTGGCTGAAAAAACTCTTGCCAAAGTTAAAAAAGAATATCCTAGAGCTGAAGTGGTTGATGCAGATGAGGTGAACGTAATCTATCTGGTTATGGATAAGCCTGAACTGTATTATGAATACGTGACCGCCGACAATTCAGGCGTAGGGCAACCAATGTCACGCAAGAATTTTCTTGCCGGCATGACTAAACCCGCAAAACGTATCTTCGGATAGTAGCACTTATAACCCGAGGCCCGGATTTATCCGGGTCTCGTTTTAAAGCAGGAGCAGATCTCCATGAATAATATACAATCCCCTTCTTCCAGTCAGCGCGATGTTCGAACTGGACTCCTTGCTTTACGTGAGCAGACTCCCGCTTTGGAAAATATTTTTGACGCATTCGGTCCGATTGCAAAAGCGCATGAAGATGGGTGCAATCTCTTAGTAAAATGGAATAATTTTATTCTTCCGGAAGCTGATGCCTTGCGTTTTGAGCAGGGAGTGCCTCTTTTGGCTGATATGGATATGCCTGATTTTGAACAATATTATTCAGAAATCTTTTGGTTGCTCAGCAAGGCTGTTGCAGAAGGAATGCCAGCACTTTCAGATAAAATCAGCGTAATAACAGATGCTTTGCAAGGTTCAGAATATGTAAATGAATTGGCAAGAGCTGTGTGGGATGAAAATAACGGAGTTTTCGAAGGTTTGGCTAAAAAATTAAGCCTTGATGGGTCTGTATTAATGATGCTGGCGTCACTCGCAATTAAACCTTTCATGAATCGTATGAAGGATGAAGCCGCATTGAAGATTGAGAAAATGCAGTGGGATAAGGGATATTGTCCGATCTGTGGATCTTTCCCGGATATGTCATTACTTAAGAAAAAGTTGACGGAAAATGCTGAATATATGGCAGGGCATGGCGGACAGCGTTGGATGCATTGTTCCTGTTGTGATCATCAGTGGCGTATTAAGCGAAATATTTGCCCGTGGTGTGAAAGTGAAGATTATAAGAAACTTAAATATTTCCAGTCCGAAGAACGTAAGACTGAGCGGTTTGACGTTTGTGATAGCTGCAAACATTATTTCGTGACTATTGATACTCGCGAACTTGCCGAAATGCCGGATGCCCGTATAGCTCCGCTTGGATTGGTTTATCTGGATATTAAAGCTCAGGAAGAAGAGTATCAACCCATGGCAGAAACTCCGTGGAATGTATTGTAAAGCTTGACGATAAATAACAGTCGATATACTAAGAATCCCGGTGGTCGCCAACGTAGCTCAGTTGGTAGAGCAACTGATTCGTAATCAGTAGGTCGTCAGTTCAACTCTGATCGTTGGCTCCAGTAAAAGTAAAGGTTTACATCTTTTTAGGTGTAAACCTTTTTTTGTGGTCTTTGCCTCAGGTACCCGTTTGGTACCAGTTTTGAGAGCTATGTTTACCTTTTTGATTCGTGTACAGGTTTTCTCGTGCTTGAGGATATTGTCCATTTTCTCAACCATAGACGAGAAATGAAGAGAGAGTATTCAATAATTAATGAAGCTCTTAGTCGGGATTTTGTCGAGACACAGAAGGAAAAGGAAGAGAATGCTAGTCCTATTGATAATAAAGTAGGTCACAGTGATGTCGTTATCAATTTTTTGGATGAACTTAGAAGGGAAAGACCTGAGTTCAATTTGATTAATATTTATTTAGCAATTGCCATTCATGATTTACTTGAAGCAACTCAGAGTACGTTTGGCACATACGATGACTTATGGGTGTTAATGGGAGATAATTTTAAAAGTGAAAACTCTTAGCAGGATCACAGGGTGATTTTACTAAGAAAGAAATCATCAAGTATTTCTATGCTGCTGCTGAAGCAACAGGGCTACCTACTGCGGAGTTTCGGACTTAAAGCGTTCACTCAAAGAACTGAATGTGTTTCCTTGACCTATTGTCGATAAGGCTATGTTTTATGGTTTTGCGGGCGAATTTGTGGAGTTTGCCACGGAATATTCAGAAGCTGATCCGATAGCAGTTTTAGCAACGTTCTTGTCTAGATTTGGCGTTGAGGTAGGTCGTAGTCCATTTTTTTGGGCTAGAGAGCAGCAGCATGCCCGTGTTAATGCTGTTCTTGTGGTGCAGCGTAACGTAATTAGGGTTGTTTCTGCGTATCTCAGGTGTAGATGTTCGGGAAACTGGAACGATTGCAATGGGCTTTTCTGGTTATTTATGAATAATAGTTTAATGGTAACAACACCTTTTTTTAATCATGATCTGACAATGAGATGGCATGTTTGCGCAAATCACGTCGGTTCTCAAAATCCAGTTTGCTGACCATGCGTGTAAAGTAAGTATCAACTGTGCGGGGGCTAATCTTCAATTTTTCTGCAATCTCTGCATTGCCGAGCCCCTTTCCCATTAGATCAAATATCTGCCGTTCCCGGTCACTTAATAATTCTTCCAGAGACTGATCTCCGATGCTTTTTTCCTGAAGTATTTTAGCTGAGTATTCGCTTAAAAAACGTTTTCCGAGCAGTATTGTATCAATGGCTTCGAGAAGGATGAAGGGATCTTCCCTTTTAGTGACATAACCGAGAGCGCCTTCACGAAAAGCACGATCGATAATGCTGGGTTCTTCATGCATAGAGTAAACAAGCGCAGCTATACCTCGTTTTTCCAGTTCTGGGAGAAGCTCCAACCCGCTACGATTCTGTAAAGTCAAATCAAGCAAAGCCACGTCATAATCCTCGACATCTAAACTTTTCACCGTTTCTGAATAACTTCCCGCTTCAGCAACAACCTTATGACTGTGAGTTTCCAGAAGAATACGCAGCCCTTGTAAGACGGCAGGATGATCATCTATAAGCAGAACTCGGGCGACTGTTTTATTCATTTTCATTTCCATTTTGATTTATTCTAGAAAGTTCGTGCACTGAACAGGGAGCGACACAAGTCACAACAGTGCCGCCCTGCGGATCGTTTTCAATGCGTAATTCCGCATTGATAAGTTTAGCTCTGTGCGCCATGATACTCATTCCCAAGCCTCCATGCATTGTTCCGGCAGCCTTACGGCCTATCCCATCATCTTGCACTGAAAGTTTAACCTGCCCGTTGCCGTGGCAATGCAGAGTTAACCGGATATTCTGTGCTTTGGAATGCTTAGCCGCATTGGTCAGAGCTTCTTGCGCTATACGATACAGCTTTGTCATGTTTGGATTTAAACACTTCTTGCAATGGCTCTGTTTGTCAAAAGTCACGTTAATGTCCGTAGACTTAGCAATACCGCGCAACAAATCGTTCAATGAGGGGCCAGGCATAGAAGCGTCATGCTCTATGGGCCATAACCCGCGTGCTGTTTTGTATGCATCATCTGTAGATTCTTTTAACAAATCGGCAAGATCTATCAACGTTTGCGCGTCATCACTATCTTTGAACTTATGAGCCAAGGCAGAAGAACGTAAACGGGCTCCGGTAAGCTGCTGGCACAACCCATCATGCAGCTCATGGCTTATGCGACGACGCTCTTCTTCACTGGTTTCTACTACTTTACGCTCCAGCCTATTGCGTTCCTTTATTTCTCCACATAGGGAAATATTTTTTGATTCCAGCTCTAAAGAAAGATGCTCTACAGAATCAAATGATGCGGAAAAACGCTGTGCCAACGCGAGAGACTGGGTCAGCACGAAAAAACACACTGCAGGTTCAGCAAGATAGGTGGATTTTATAATACCCATATGGGTCAGGGTGTCGTTCAACCCTACAAAAAATTGACTGCTTAAACCTGCCAGCAAAAACAAGGCACCACTTCTGCCACGTTTCACACACAGTAGAAGGCGATGTAGGTAATATCCTGCATAAATCATCATTTGCACCAAGCATAATGCAATGAACCAGTAAAGGGGAACTCCGGGCGCAAAACCCATCATAAAGAAAAAGATCACTATTTTGGCATCTAGAAAATAAACAAGTTTGTGATGAAATTCATTGGGATAAAGAGTCTCTAAAAAACGGAAAAGTAAGGATGCCCATATTACAAAACAGGTCAGCGAAAAATTTTCCATGATTACTGGATTCCACCACGGCAAAATAGCAGAAGCCACCCATTGGGAGGTGTTTGAGGTCACGCTGTAGCTGACCACCAGCAAACAATACAAACTGAAATAAAGAGGAGCCTTATCGCGCTTACGGAACAGATAAAGCACAAAATGATATATGCCCATAATCAGCATGCAGCCCGCAAAAAACAGGGCTATCCCCCAATCCCGTGCGCGGATTGTTTCCAAAGTACCGGGAAGTGCTATTCTGATAGGTTCCGGCACCCCTCCTATTCGGAAATGATGATTGGAGACTTGGAGCACCAATTCAACAGGGCGACTTTGAAATTCAATCTCTGCAAGCTTAAGTGATCCGCCCGGAACTTCCGTTTCAGCGGATCGACCCGGCACACCGCTTTGAGCTATAAGTTTGCCGTTCGCCCACAAGCGGTAGGCTTCGTGAATATCAAATAAACGCAGATGAATCCTTCCGGCAGGTCGATTCGGTAGCAACCGTAAACGAAAGGTGGCTTGGCCTGTTCCGCCCAGCCGTTTTCCATTCAGATTGAATTTATTCCATGCCCTGTGCATGAGGAAATAACCTGTCATTTCCGGCTTAGAGCTTCCAGATATAAAATTATCCGGCGTCAACAACTGGTCCCAATAAAACTCCCACTCACCGTCAAGGTTTACGGTTTCGCCTGCGGACAAAGAGTGATCGCGCATATCGAAAACACCCTGCACAGCGCGAGGACTAAGATCGTCCGTTGGTTCACAGCCGCCAAGCATTAGCAATGCTCCCGCCACCAAAATGGAGATTATTGCTTGAATGAATACCCCCTTCAAAGGGGGAGCGTATATTTTTGCCAATGCTTTCTCGTGTTTACAGCTAAAAATTATTCTTAAAATAAATCTGATGGCTGGTACATACAACCCTCATCTCTTTTTTTCAACTCCGAAAAGTTTTTTGAAAAAAGTGCCATTTGTATGTGTTTTACCGTACATACACGACTGTTTTTAAGTGTTAATAAGAACTCGTTTCTTACATTTTTTTACTTAAAACTATTGAATTTGCAGGAAAAAAGCACTGACAGCCGTTTTACGGCGTTTTTAGGTGTAAAATTAAAAGTTGGAGATCATTCCTAATGAATAAAATTTATCTTTCGAGTAAAAATATGAAAATTAAATTTTTGCTGCTACTACTCTGCTTTCTACTTTTACCCACTGTGAGCATGGCTAGCTGGGACAAGGTTCCGGAAGATACCGCTTTTAAGATTCAGCAGAATTTGCATGACGAAATGTGCAAGTTCGTAAAAACTGATGGCGCGCCCGCAGCAGCCTCCACTGTAGATGGACAGCTACAACTCAGCGCAGACAGAACTGCACCTCGCTTTAAGAGCGGTAAGAGCTGGTTTGCACTTACCCTCGACTCTCTCGGTCGTGCTGGTGCGATGAAAAAAGCCACCACGCCAACCATTAAAACTGAGGGCGCAAAACTCAGCCTTGAGCGCAAAGGGGTTACCGAGTGGTACATTAACCACGGTAGCAATCTTGAGCATGGCCTTATATTAACTGAGAAGCCCGTAGGTAATGGACAGTTAGAATTTTCTTTTGCCACATCCGGTAACCTTACTCCTAAGCAGAACGGCAAAGATATTTCCTTCGTAGGCGGCAAAACGCTGAACTACGCAGGTATCAAATCATGGGATAGCGCAGGCACAGAGCTTGTTTGTGCCATGTCCGTAAAAGATGGCGTGCTCATCTGGTCTGTGGACGACAGCAAAGCCAAGTATCCAGTAACAATTGACCCGACTGTTTCTATTGCTAAAAAGCTAACAGCCCGAACCGATGTTGATGGAGATGACATCGAAGCGGGTGCGAGGTTTGGTCATAGAGTTTCTGTTTCCGGCGATGTTGCAATTGTGGGGGCTTATCTGAAGGACGAATTTGCCGTTACTGATGTTGGAGTTGCTTATATCTTTTCTAAAAATCAGGGCGGGGCGAACAATTGGGGTATAGTGAAAAAGATTGTTGCCACAAAAGATGATGGCTCTGGTGATTTTGATGGCCTTGCGTATAATTATTTCGGTAAAAGCGTCTCTGTTTCCGGCGACAATGTAATTGTGGGGGCTCCTGGAGATGACGATCCGGCTGATTCAGGTTCCGCGTATATTTTTTCCAAGGATCAAGGCGGAGTTGATAACTGGGGCATAGTCAAAAAAATTACTGCCGGAGCTGATGCTGACGCGGGTGCGGCATTCGGGGATAGGGTTTCTATTTCTGGAGATATCGTTCTTGTAGGGGCTTATTTGAAGGATAAAATTTTTGGTGATCTTAATAGGGTCGGAGCTGCCTATATATTTTCCAAGGATCAGGGCGGTACTAGTAATTGGGGCATGGTGAAAAAGATTACAGCCAGAACCGATGCGGATGCAGATGACACTGAAACTGACGCTGAATTCGGAAGCAATGTTTCTATTTCTGGAGATATTGCCCTTGTGGGAGCTAGGAATAAGGACGAATCAGGTAAGGCTGATGCCGGAGCCGGTTATATATTTTTTAAAGATCAGGGCGGGGTCAGTAATTGGGGTATAGTTAAAAAGATTACAGCCAGAACCGAAGCTGATGCTGATGACACTGAGGTAAAAGGCTCTTTCGGGCATAGTGTATCTGTTTCTGGTGATCTTGTCCTTGTGGGGGCATATGGCAATGATGCTACTCTCAATGGTTCCGCTTATATTTTTTCTAAAGATCAAGGCGGGGCCGATAAATGGGGTATAGTGAAAAAGCTTACTGCCAAAAAAGATGATGGCACGGATGATGGTGAAGCTGATGCTAGATTTGGTTATAGCGTATCTCTTTTCGGCGATGTTGCCCTTGTGTCGGCTTACCGGAAGGATGAACCTGGCTTAAAGTCCGGAGCTGCCTATATATTTTCTAAGGATCAGGGCGGGAATGGCAATTGGGGCATAATTGAAAAAATTACTGCTGAAAAAACAGACGGTACTAGTGATATTGAAGCGAGTGCTTTCTTCGGTTGGAATGTATCTCTTTCCGGCGAACATGCGATTGTGGGAGCTTATGGTAAGGTCGAATCTACCAAGGCTAACGTCGGAGCCGCGTATGTCTATAATGTTATAGTAAACGATAACCCTGTAATTCCTGTAGAAAATCAACCCTCTGGTACTGTCGTAACGATAGATAGTGCTAACAAAAAAGTACAAACCAAGGCCGAGGTGACGGCTCAATATCAGTCCGTAAACATGGATTCCATGCTCGGCGCAAATGTGTACGCATTCAACGCCACGGTAACTTCGGGGCAGGTCGCATATTTCTGCTTCAACAGTACCAGCCTCGGCGAACGCAGGGCCGGAGATGTGGCTCTTTTCAAACTTTTCACTGACAAAGCCAGTAAAACATTCACTTACAGCGCTGATAAAATGCCCACCGAAGAAGGGCGTTTCTGGATAACCGATGAGGCCAACAGCGGCCAGTACATGGACCCCAATATGGTCCTGACTGGTGGCCAGTCTTACACGGTAAACTATTCAGTAAAAGACAACGGCGAATATGATATTAACGATACATTAGGAAAAATTACCGACCCCGTTGTGCCTGGAACAACTTCTTCCGATTCTTCCGGTTGTGTAATGAATCCGCAGGCGGGCTTCTCTATCGAGCTGGCAGGGTTGTTCTTAGTGGCGCTAGCGGGTGTATTTTTGCGCCTGTTTCGTCGTAAAAAGTGTTCATCAAGTCAGTACAATAGGTACTTTGATGATTTTAAACCTAAGAAATATTTATTTCCAGTTGTTCTCTTCTGCTTTCTACTTTTCCCCACTGTAAGCATGGCTAGCTGGGACAGCGTTCCGGAAGATACCGCCTCTAAGATTCAGCAGAATTTGCATGATGAAATGTGCAAGTTCGTAAAAAATGATGGCGCGCCCGCAGTAGCCTCCACTGTAGATGGACAGCTACAACTCAGCGCAGACACAACAGCTACCCGCTTCAAGAGCGGTGATAATTGGTTTGCACTTTCCCTAAAATCTTTCGGGCGTACTGGCGCTATGAAAAAAGCCACCACGCCAACCATGAATACCGAGGGCGCAAAACTCAGCCTCGAGCGCAAAGGGTTGACCGAATGGTACATCAACCACGGTCGCAATCTTGAGCACGGCCTTGTTTTGAATGAGAAACCTGCAGGTAATGGGCAGTTAGAATTTTATTTTGCCACATCTGGTAATCTTACTCCTAAGCAGAATGGCAAAGATATTTCCTTCGTAGGCGGCAAAACCCTGAACTACGCAGGTATCAAATCTTGGGATAGCGCAGGCACAGAGCTTGTATGTTCCATGTCTGTAAAAAATGGCGCGCTCGTCTGGTCTGTGGATGACAGCAAAGCCAAGTATCCGGTTACAATTGACCCGACTGTTTCTATTGCTAAAAAGCTAACAGCTGTAGGTGATGTTGAAGCGGGTGCTAACTTTGGCTGCAGCGTATCTATATCCGGAGACGTAGCCATTGTGGGGGCGTACTTAAAGGATGAAGACAATGTGAATTCTGCAGGAGCCGCATATATATTTTCTAAGGATCAGGGCGGCGATGGTACTTGGGGACTAGTTCAAAAGCTTGTTTCTCCTGAGTCTCCGGTTGCAGCTGAGTTTTTTGGTCAGAGCGTCTCTATATCCGGAGACGTTGCAATTGTGGGAGCTGCATATACAGAAGGCATCGGTGAAAGGTCCGGAGCTGCTTATATATTTTCCAAGAATCCATCGACAGGCTGGGGATTTGTTAAAAAGCTAACTGCCACAAAAGATGATGGATTTGGCACTGAAATTAGTGATGAGCGAGTTAATGCTTACTTTGGTTCCAGCGTATCTGTTTCCGGAGACGTAGCCATTGTTGGGGCTACGTATAACGAAGAACCCGACGGGTCTAACAATCTCAAGTCTAATGCCGGAGCCGTTTATATCTTTTCCAAAGGTACATCGACAGGCTGGGGATTTGTTAAAAAGATAACTGCCAGATATTATGATGCATCTGGCACTGAAATTAATGATGTGAAAATTAATGCTTACTTTGGTTCCAGCGTATCTGTTTCCGGAGACGTAGCCATTGTTGGGGCCAAGAACGACGGTAGTGCATATATATATTATAACAAGCTTGTAGATGGATGGACCATAGCTAAAAAACTGAAACCCAGAAAAAATGACGGAACTTATGCTTCATGTCTTCGTTTTGGTAACAGTGTCTCCATTTCTGGTGACCTTGCCCTTGTGGGAGATTATGACAAAGATGAATTCGACTTAAGTGGACGCGATAGTGTCGGAGCCGCATACATATTTTCCAAGGATCAGGACGGTCTAAATAAATGGGGTTGCATCAAAAAGTTAACAGCTACAAAAGATAATGGCGATTCTGATATTCAGGAGGATGCTCATTTCGGTGATAGCGTCTCTATTTCTGGCGACATAGCAATTGTGGGGTCTGCTGAATGGGACGCATCCGCCTCTCCTGCTGATGCCGATGTTGGAGCTGCTTATATCTTTTCCAAAGATCAAGGCGGGACAAACGATTGGGGTATAGTTAAAAAAATAACTGCCACAAAAGATGATGGAGATTCGGATATACAGGAGAAAGCTAACTTCGGTTGTGGGGTGTCTGTTTCCGGAAACATAGCAATTGTGGGGGCTTCTAAGAATAATGAACTCGACGCGGCTGGCGTTTCCCGGGCTAAAGCCGGAGCCGCATATACATACACTATAACCAACAATCACGATAAAATAGTTGTTCCCGCAACAGCTCAGCCTTCAGGCACTGTTGTAACAATCGATAATTGTTGCAAAAATGTGCACACCAAGACCGAGGTAGAGGAACAGTATCAGTCCGTGAACATGGATGCTATGCTCGGTGCAAATGTATACGAATTCAACGCTACAGTAACATCAGGGCAGGTGGCATATTTCTGCTTTAACAGTTCCAGCCTTGGCGAGCGCAGAGCCGGAAATGTGGCCCTATTCAAATTATTCACTGATAAAGCCAGCAAAACTTTCACTTACAGCGCAGATAAACTGCCCACTGAGGAAGGTTCTTTTTGGATAACCGATGAAACCAATAGCGGTCAGTACATGGACCCCAATATGGTCCTGACTGGTGGGCAAACCTACACGGTGAACTATTCAGTAAAAGACAACGGTGAATATGATATTAATACCGAACTAGGTAAAATTACCGATCCAGTTGTACTCGGAGCATCGTCCTCCAGTGGAGATTCAGGTTGTGTTCTTAATCCACGAGCGGATTTATCTATAGAACTGGCGGGATTGTGTTTGATTGCGCTGGTAGGAATGGTTCTGCGGAGGCGTAAAGGTTATCGGAAATAATCTAAGACCCCAAAGAGAGACAATACTCCCCGTATAAAGTTTCCCTTTTATCTCAAGCCCCCTTGGTGTGCACACCAAGGGGGCTTTTTTGTTTTGGCTCAGAGGTTGTACAAATTCATGTTGGGAGACTGGTTTAAGGGCATGTCTGGCCTGATGTGTTCTTTAGCCAACCGGCGGACATCATCCATGGTCTTTGCCGTGGAAAAGGTGGCTAGTAAGCTGTGACCAAATAGGAAATTGGCTGCAAAATAGGGTATGAACATCCGAAATCTTTTGATTCTTCGGACGGGATCGAACTCCTGTTCCAAGGCTGTGGCCAGACGCAGGATGTAGTCTTGAAAAATATTGTCGTCGGGCGTGTAGCCAGCTGTCCATTGGGCAAAGAGCCAGGGGCGGGCCACTGCCATACGGCCTACGGACACGCCATCGCAGCCTGTCGTGTCCAGCATATCCTGACAGTGTTGCGGGGTTGTTACATTGCCATTGCCAAAGACGGGAATGGAGACCGCTTCCTTGATGAAGCGTATGTGGTCAATGATAGGGGGACGGGTGCGCTTGTCCGGGGCCACACGCGGGTGGAAGACCAGGCAATCGGCTCCTGCCGCCTCAAGCTTTTTGGCCAGAGCCACTGCGGGGCCGATATCCTTGGACCATCCGGTGCGAAATTTGACAAAAACAGGAATGGATACAGCCTTTCGTACTGCTTCCACCACGGCCATGGCTTTGTCTGGCATCTTGAGCAGGGCAGCTCCCCCCTCGCGTTTGATCATTCCCCGTGCCGAGCACCCCATGTTGATGTCCACGCCAAAGAAGCCTTCGCGCTCTACGCGCTTTGCTGCAATCACAAATTCTTCGGGCGTGCTCCCCGCCAATTGACAGACCAAATTTGGGAGTTCCCACTCATGCCACCGAAATACCGGGGATATCCTGGGGTTTTCTGATGGCACAGCCTTGGCGTTGCACATTTCTGTAAAGATTAAGCCGCAGGAACCATAGTGGGCGAGAACCTGACGAAAGGCGCTGTGGCTCAATCCGGCCATAGGAGCTAGCCACAACCGATTGGGAATGGTTTTTTCGCCAATTGCAATGGGGGTGCTGAGTTGGGCCGCTAGCTTGGGGAAATGGGGGGGGATGGGTTTGTTCATAGAGGCTGCAAGATGAGTTATGGGTGTCATGGGATGCAGCATTGCGTATACTGTTGTTGCACAAGGTGCAAGTCTTGAGACCTAGAAAAGGAGCTTTTCCGCCTCCGTGCACATGGGCTTCCGGAGGCGGTATTTTGATTCTCTTACATCCCTATCTTGAGAACTTCACGGGCATATTTGATGCTTCTGATGCAAGCATCCATCTGTTTTACCCGGGCAACCTCAATGGTGTCTTCGCCCATATCCCATTCGATTTCGAAGGTGATACGATCGGTGGGAGACTCTTCTCTTATGGTGTTGTATGTTTTGAAGCAGTCGATATCCCCGTCGCCCAGTGCGACCCCGTGGAATCGAATGCCGAACTGGTCGCGATCGAGCTTATGATCGCAGAAGTGGTTACAAAATGCGTAAGGTGCCATTTTTTCCACAGCCGTCTCCGGATTTTCAAGGACGCCCATGGAGTTCACCGTGTCCACGCATGCCCCCACAAGAGGATGATTGATTTTTTTGATCAGCCACAGGACTTCATCGGCAAAGGTTTCGGTATGGTTTTCCAGAGCCAGTTTTATGCCGGTTTTTTCCAGTAGGGGAAGGGCCGCCTTCACCTCATCATGGATGTCGCAAAGCTGTCTCATGACCTCTGGGTGAAAACAGCTGCCATAAAGCGGAGTGGGGCGGCGGATGTCCAGGCTGATCTTGCCTAGGTTAGCACCGATCTTCTCCGCGATGTGGATGCCTTCCTTCACACTGTCGGTCAACCGGGAGTCGAACTCTTCATCCAGGGAGAAGTTGTATTCCAGGTAGAGGCCCCGGGCCTCGGCGGCTTCCTTTACTTCCTTCAGACGCTGATCGTCCTTGGTTTCCAGGTCGCAACCCGTAATATGAAGCCCGTCAAGACCCCATTCAACGCCCTTGTCCATCAGCTGGATCAGGTTCATTTCTTTGGGACGAGGATCCGCTACCACGCCCCAGTTCTGGCCGAGTCCCCAAAGATGAAGGGTATAGGTGTGCAATCCCAATTTCATTTTTTTTCCCATGACGATCTCTCCTTGATTAAGGTTTAAAATGTTTCCCTTCCTCCGTGAAACGTTTCAGGCTTCACTTCAAAACAGCACACTCCTCTTGCTTGCAATTCCCCCACTGAAATTTCATGGGAAGCTTGCTCATCAAATTCTGATTCTTTCTAATAAAGCAATGGATATGCCATTTACGAAAACACACAGCGTAAAACTGTTCAACATGCTGAAAAGATAAATTAAATTGGTATGACTAGTGAAAGTGGACGGATAAGATAGGGGAGTGATATTTAAAATGAGGTTTTGTCTTTTTAAAGTGCAGCTTTAAAAAGACAAAACCTCATTTTAAAACGTTTGCGCCCGTGAAGGGGGCTGAAAAAAAATAAAGCGTCCTTGAGCGGGAACCGTGATTTTTATAGGAGAAAATCTTTTCGATGGATGTTGTGTTTTTTCATCTTGTAATTGAGCAGCTGGGGAGAAACATCCAGCTTTCTAGCGGCTTTTGAAACATTGCCCTGAAAAAATTTCAGCATCTCTCGGATCGTCCGGCTCTCGTTTTCGGCCTGAATTTTCGCCAGAGATTTTCCCTGAGGGGATACGGTCGTAGCAGGTGCTTGGTGATCCGTTGGAAAGATAACGTTGAACGGGTCTGCTGAAAATGCAGTCCCCTTTTCTGTCAGACGAGAGGGAGTTCGGGATGCGTTAGGCAACGAAGCGGTCGTTTTGTTGATGTGATCCGGCAAATGTCTAATTTTGATGGCTTCACCATCCGAGACCAAGTTTACGGCCCCTTCAATAACATGTTCCAGCTCCCGGACATTGCCGATCCAGTGGTGATTGTGAAACAATTCCATCACATCGGCCGAGATGGCGTTAATCTTTTTGCCCAGACGGGTGCTGTGTTTATGGAGAAAATGGCGAACCAGTTTCTCCAAGTCCCATATTCGTTCCCGGAGTGGTGGAATCCGAATGATCAGGACGCCCAGACGGTAGAGCAGATCGTATCGAAGGGCCCCCCTTTCTGCGGCCTGGTGGGGATCCTCGTTCACCGAACTGATTATTCTGATATCCATATCAGTCTCTTTCAAGGAGCCGACACGCCGAACTTTGCGTTCTTGGATAACCCGCAGCAGCTTGGACTGCAGGCCAATGGACATGGAGTTTATCTCGTCGAGAAACAGCGTCCCGCCATCAGCCCGCTCGAAAAGCCCCTGTTTGTCTAAGGCTCCGGTGAAGGCTCCTTTGGCGGTTCCGAACAGGATTCCTTCCAGCAGGTGTTCGGGAATTGCTGCGCAGTTGATAGCAATGAAAGACTTGTCCTTCCGAGCGCTTGTGTTGTGGATGGACTGGGCCATAAGTTCTTTCCCGGTCCCGGTTTCTCCATGGAGCATGATGGAGGAAGGCGAATCCGAGGCCATGCGGGCAGATTCTACCGCTTTAACTAATTCCGGGGATTCCCCGATGATATCTTTGAACGAAAATCGGGTTCCGTTTCCCTTGTCGCTACTTTTGGCGGGAGTTGTTGGAATTTTGAAGGTCTTTATTTCGCGGCTTGCATAGGGTTGGGAAATGGTTTCTAAGGTCTGCCGGGTGATGCTGTAATCACTCACGAAACAGATCGCTCCGAGCAGTTTTTCATGGGAGTACAAGGGATAAACATTGTGTATGGAGTTGACAATTTTTCCCAGCCAGGTGCGGTAATAGCAGGCATGATTTTTCAGGGGTTTGCCGGATTCCATGCAATTGATGATGGGGGTATCGTCGTCATCCACGCGGTATAAATCAGTGACCATTCTTCCGATCACCTTGTTCGGATCAAGATTGTCGATACATCCCTGGGCATCGTTGTAGTAGAGAATCTTGCCCGCAGCGTCCGCAATTACCACTCCCGCGTAAAACTGATCGAGGATGGAGAGGAAGGGAATTGAGGATGGGTCGACATCCGGGAACAGGTTATGAATCGCAATTGGCTTCATTGTTATCTTTACCGCTTAAAAAAGGTGCTAGTTAAAACATTTGTATAATACAATATATCAGTTTTATTAAGGCCCATGTCGAGTTTCAGGGTTCTGACGTTGTAAAGAAAGATTTCACTTTTTTTAGCTCCGTCCCCATATGGTCCCCAAAAAAAGTAATTGATTAATAATTAGTATGTGATTTGGGAATGGTAAGCAAGCGATCTTGCTACACTTTCTGGACAGGTAATTAAACCACAATAGTTGAGTAGTAACAAAATCTATAGCTAAAATTATCCATTTTCTTCGTCTTTATATTCCGACCATTCTAGATATTATTCGCAGAGATTATGAAGTTCGTACTCAACGTACCAACATAGTTTCAAATAATTTTGATTGTTCCCCGAAAGCCTGCTATGGATTTAATAGTCATAAAAATTAACTTATGGG
This sequence comes from Maridesulfovibrio ferrireducens, assembly GCF_900101105.1. NCBI lineage: Bacteria > Pseudomonadati > Thermodesulfobacteriota > Desulfovibrionia > Desulfovibrionales > Desulfovibrionaceae > Maridesulfovibrio > Maridesulfovibrio ferrireducens. Next base: position 252,763 of record NZ_FNGA01000001.1, on the reverse strand, counting down.
AGGTTTTTAATGAGTGGAATAATCGTTTTCGTCTTGGTAGGTCTGGTCGCGGGTTGGTTAGCCGGAGTGCTTGTGAAGGGTGGTGGCTTTGGTATCATCGGGGATATTATTGTAGGTATCCTAGGGGCGGTGATTGGTGGTTTCCTTTTTGGATTCCTTGGCATAGGCGCTAATGGGCTCCTTGGGGCGATAATCGTCGCGACAGTCGGAGCGCTAGTTTTGATCTTTATTTTGCGCCTAATCAGAAGGGGCTGATCACTGCCCTCCGTAGTCCATTCTTCAGAGTTAAAATGAAGTACCAAATTAGTATCAGTTTTAAGTGGTTTTACCAGAAATGACAAAACTCCACAGCATTTAACATACTGTGGAGCTTTGTTTAAAGAGCTATTCTATTGTTTCTTCAGGGATGCTTCAAATGCGTTTACTGCGGACTTTCCGTCTATAGTAGTGACTCCTTCAAGCCATTTTTTATAAACTTCAGGGTGTTTTTTTACCCAGTTCAAGCCGGCTTGTCCAAGAGACAAAGAGTCGTCTTTTTCCACCGTGATCATGATCTGATTTATCATGGAAACGGAAAAGGTCATATTCTTGAGTAGTCTGGCTACGTTGGGTTCATCTTTGACAAGCCCGGAGCGGATGTTGGTCCAGATAGTTGCGGTACCGTCATTGCCGCCAAAAGTTTCATCTGTGCTTCCGGTGAGATAAGTCATGTCGATATATTCGTTCATGCTGTGAGGAGCCCAGCCAAGGAAAATCGACCATTTGCCTTCTCTTGCCATGCCCTGCACCTGAGCAAGCATTGCGGCTTCACTGGAGGGAACAAGAGTGAATTTACCCATGCCGAACATGTTCTTGTCAATCATGTTCTGAATGACTTGGTTACCGTCATTTCCGGCTTCGATTCCATAAATTTTCCAGTCAAGCTTGTCACCGAATTTTACGATATCTTTGAAATCTTTCAATCCTGCATCAGCGCAGAAAGTAGGGGTTGCCAATGTGTATTTGGCTCCATCCATATTGATAGCGTATTTGAGTACTGTGCCTTTTTCAAAATATTTATCGGCAATAGAGGCCATGGAGGGCATCCAGTTACCTAAGAAGGCATCGGCATCGGAGGTAGACATCGCTTTGTAGGCGATGGGGACGGAAACCATTAGATTTTCGGCGTCATAGCCCAGACTGTTAAGTACGGAGACGGCAATGTCAGTCTTGATGGTTACGCCTGTCCAACCAACACTGGCGAGGGTGATTTTAGAGGAAGCCTGTGCAAAGGCAGAAAAGCTGAAAAGTGAAACAACTAAAACTAAAACAAAAAGAACCCGCTTAGAGTGGGTTAACATCATAACTCCTGAGTTGAAGGTTTAAGTTCTCACAAAGCACTTTCTATCAAGAGGAAGTGCCGAACCAATTAAATGGTTCCGGGGCATGATTTCTAAATATATGCTTTACCTCTGTGTATTCCTCCAGCCCGATGTGACCGAGTTCACGGCCCATTCCGGATTGTTTGTAACCGCCCCAAGGGGCTTGTACAAAGTACACATTGAAGTCATTTATCCAAACAGTTCCGAATCTCAGAGCTTTGGAAACCCTTTCAATACGGTCCGGGTCACGGGTCCAGAATCCGGCGGAAAGGCCGTAAACTGTGTCGTTGGCCCAGCGAACAACTTCTTCTTCAGTATGAAAACGTTCTACAGTTATTACGGGGCCGAAGACTTCTTCCTGCACGATCTTCATTTCGTTCGTGCATTCAGTTAGTAAAGTGGGTTCAAAGAAAAAACCGTCCTTTAACGCCGGGTCAGAAGGTCTTTTCCCACCGGTAAGCAGCTTTGCTCCCTCGGAAGGGGCCATTTCCACATATTTTTCCACCTTCGACAGGTGTTCAGCGGAAATCAGCGGTCCCATCTGGGTTCCTTTATCAAAGCCGTTACCTACTACAATAGCTTCAATTCTTTTGCGTAACTCTTCCACAAAGCGATCATGAATACCGTCTTGTACCATAAGCCGTGCTCCTGCGGAACAGATCTGTCCGGCATGGAAAAACACCGCATTGAGAGCGTAATCAACCGCTACATTAAAGTCGGCATCGTCAAAAATAATATTGGGATTCTTGCCACCCAGTTCAAGGGCTACTTTTTTTACATTACCGGCTGCTGCACGCATGATGGTTTTGCCTGTTGCAATTCCGCCGGTGAAAGAAATTAGGTCTACGTCAACGCTTTCGGCAAGTTCGGCTCCGACTTCGGCTCCGGCTCCAAGAACAAGGTTGACTACTCCTTTTGGGAACCCGACTTCTTCAGCAAGTTCGGTAACTTTGATTGCAGTCAGCGGGGTTATCTCGCTGGGCTTCATCACGATGGTATTTCCGGCGGCAAGGGCTGGAGCCATCTTCCATGCGGCTTGTAGTAAAGGATAGTTCCATGGGGAAATCTGGCCGCATACACCGACAGGTTCGCGGACAACTATGCTTGTGGAGTTCTGTACGGGGGAGGCTATAACTTCGCCGCCATCTTTGTCGGCAAGACCCGCATAATAGCGGAAAATTCCTGCGATATCGTCCATGTCCCAGCGGCTTTCTTCAACTGTTTTACCAGTATCCAGACTTTCAAGACGGGCAAGTTCTTCGCGATCACGTTCGATAAGATCAGCGAGTTTGAAGATCATTCTGCCACGTTCAGAGGCCGGAGTTTTGCTCCATTCGCCGGAGTCAAAAGCCTGCCTTGCTGCGGTGATTGCCAGTGCTGAGTCTTTCCGTCCGCCTTCGGCAACTACGGCAATTACAGAACTGTCAAAAGGATTTATAATTTTACGCTCAGCACCAGAAAGAGCCGAAACCCATTCGCCGTTGATGAACATTTTTCCCTGTATCATAATGACCTCACAAAAAAGCTCCCCCGCTATGCAGGAGAGCTTTAAATGATATTTATTTACTGTGTTTGTAGTAAGGAGCGTCTTCCGTAGGCAGCGGGGTGTTCCCGAGAATAATGTCTGCCGCTTTTTCAGCAATCATCATAACCGGTGCGTAGATGTTGCCGTTGGTCACGTAAGGCATGACCGAGGCGTCAACAACGCGAAGTCCCTCTACACCGTGGACTCGTAACTGCGAATCCGTAACTGCCATGTCATGGGTTCCCATGGCACATGTGCAACTTGGGTGGTAGGCAGATTCACCTTCGGTGGCAACGTAATCGAGAATCTCTTCGTCGGTCTGAGCTTGCTCACCGGGAGATAATTCTTTGCCGCGATATTCGTCGAATGCGGGCTGGGTCATGATCTCACGGGTTTTGCGTATTGCCTGAACCCATTCTTTACGTTCATTCTCTGTGGAGAGATAATTGAACAAAATGCTTGGGTATTCTTTAGGATCTTTGGATTTAATTTTCACGTGACCGCGAACATCTGTGTTCATAGGGCCTACGTGAACCTGATAACCATGCCCTTCGTTTGGAGCTGATCCATCGTAACGGATTGCTATAGGGAGGAAATGATACTGCAAGTTGGGGTATTCCACTTCATCATTACTGCGGATGAAACCGCCAGCTTCAAAGTGGTTAGTGGCAGCGTCGCCAGTTCCTTTAAGCAGCCATTCCAGACCGATCTTAGGCTGATTGTACCATTGTAGGCATGGGTACATGCTGACTGGTTTTTTGCAGGCATACTGTACATATAGTTCAAGATGATCCTGCAGGTTTTCACCAACGCCGGGAAGATCATGAACAACATTAATGCCCAGAGCTGAAAGTTCTTTTGCGTTACCGATACCGGAAAGCTGAAGTAACTGAGGAGAGTTGATTGAACCACCACAGGAAATTACTTCCTTGGCATAAGCTTTTATAGTTTTTTTGCCTTTTTCATACTCAACACCAACAGCGCGTTTACCTTCGAAAAGTATGCGTGTTGCCATGGCCCCGCACTTTACAGTGAGGTTTTTGCGGCTCTTAACCGGATGAATGTAAGCACGGGCTGCATTCCAGCGACGTCCTTTATAGGTGGTGCGGTCAAATTTACCGAACCCTTCCTGCTGATATCCGTTCACATCATCGGTGAGAGGGTAGCCAGCTTCCTGCACTGCACTGAAGAAAGCGTCAAAGAGTGGATTGTCGCATTCGGGAGTGGTCAGGTAAACAGGGCCGACAGCGCCTTGATATTCTGTAGCTCCGGCCATCCGGCATTCAAATCTTTTGAAGTAGGGCAGGCAATGTGAGTAAGACCAGTCTTCAAGGCCGTCTTCTTTAGACCACTTTTCGTAATCCATTGCATTTCCGTGAATGTGGATCATACCATTAATACAACTGGAACCGCCAAGTACTTTTCCGCGCGGCTGGTAGACGCGACGGTTTTTCATGTGTGGTTCGGGATCAGATTCATACCACCAGTTATATGTCTTTCCTGCCAGCGGATAAGTCAATGCTGCAGGCATGTGTATACGAAAATCCATCTTGTAATCGGGAAGTCCGGCTTCAAGCACGAGTACTTCATTCTTAGGATTGGCACTCAAGCGGTTGGCCAGAACTGATCCGGCTGATCCGCCACCGACAATTATATAATTATATTTTTTCATACGTAGTTAACTCCTTTCTTCTTCGGTATTTTCATCGAGAAACGGTGCATTCTTTGAGGCTGCATCGCCATTCATTTCTTCGACACACTGACGCAGCAGCGCATAGTGCAGGCCGATGAAGGATAGAGCTTTCATCGGTTCTCCTTCGGCAACAGCACGGGCTGTCTCTCTCCAGTTGGTCGCAGCCTTGTCACGATAGGAAGCGTTCTCATACAAAGTGAAATCGTGTGAACTGAGTCCCATTTGCAACGCACGCATCACCCATTCAAAAAGATCGTTTCCAGCCATGCAGGCCAGCATTATATTCAGCTTACGGTCTAGTTCCGCAGTGGCTTCCAGATCTGGTTCAGGTTCGCGTAGTATAGCTTCAAAGCGCAGAGCTTCTTTGAGCAGTTCCTCTTTTTCTTCAGCGGTGGAGCGGGCAATTGCCAGAGTGGTAATTGTGCGGTCCATGCTTTCACGAAATTCAATGAGCGTTTCAGGGGACACCTGATTCTGTTTCAGAAAAAGTGCCAGTGATTCAGAAATATTTGATACTTCCAGATGTTTGACATACGCGCCGCCTTTGACGCCCTTGCGGACCTCAAGAAGCCCTTTCTGTTTGAGAATTTTGACAGCCTCACGGATGACGCCTCGGCCAGTTCCGAACTGGGTTTGCATTTCCCGTTCACTGGGCAGCCGCTCGCCCGGTTTAAGTCTTCCATCAAAGATGGCGGCTTCAATCTGTAAAACAACTTCTTCACTTATCCGGCCAATGGACACAGGAATAAAAAGTTGTTTAATAGATTTTTCTTCACTCATTGGTCGTACCTTTATGTTCTTTTTGAGGCTGTTTAAGTCGTTTTTAACCGAAAAATTATATTATTCTTCGCTAATGGTCGTACCATTGATAGGTGTGATTTTGCTTTTATGTCAACTTATTTTTTCAGGAAAAGGTTGAGCAGGTAGGCAGATTCCGGGGCAAAATGTTTTTGTTGTGCTTAATATCTAAAGATTTAGCTCTTCTTTGTCTTTTTTTAAAAGACTAATTAAATTGAAGGCATATCCGTATTTTCACGTGAATTCACGTGAAAAGTTTTTGACAAGTAAGTTGTTCAAAGTGATGAATTATACTGAGTTTTTATATAAAATGTCTGCGCACGCGCAAAGAGCGTCGTTCATGTAAAACAAAAAGATCAGCCGCAATTCTTTTTTCAAAATACACTTTGACCATTCTTACTCTGTTTAAGACAGGAGCATAAAATTGAAGAAAACAACTTTCGTCATCTTTCTTTTGGGCTTATTTGTGTTTCCAAATATCTGTATGGCGGCATTGCCCTTTCAATCAATCGCTCCTGTAGAGTCCTCTTTAAAATCCGGCTGGGAAAAAGTACCGCAGGATGCCGCTTCTAAAATACAAATCCATTTGAAACAGGAGATGTGTCGTTTTGAACAACAGACTGATGACTCTCTGTCGTCATCTATTATAGATGGTGGTTTAAGTCTGAATGTAAGTACATATGACACCCGCTTTAAAAGTGGCAACAGCTGGTTTTCTCTGTCGCTTCATTCAGTAGGACGGGCCGGAGTGATGTTAAATTCCGCCGAACCGACACTTAATCCTGACGGCACAAAATTGAGTCTTATCAGAAAAGGTATGACTGAGTGGTATGTTAATCATGGAGCCAGTCTTGAGCATGGCATGGTTTTAAATGATAAACCGAAAGGCTTAGGTTTGCTAAATATTGCTTTCATTACATCAGGTAATCTGACTCCGAAGCAAGATGGGCATGATATTGTTTTTATCGGTGAAGATTCCATGCGCTATGCAGGGATTAAGGCTTGGGATGTTGCGGGAAAAGATCTTATTTGTTCAATGTCTGTTGCTGATGGAAAATTGATTTGGGCTGTTGACGATTCAGATGCCGCCTACCCCGTAACTATCGATCCAACGGTTACTTATGTTAAAAAAGTAACGGCAATAAGCGCCGGAGCTGGAGAACCACAAGAAGATGCATTTTTTGGGCATGAGGTGGACATCTCTGGGAATATTATTGCTATCAGTGCTTACGGCAAAACAGTCGGTACGACTATTGAAGCTGGAGCGGTGTATCTTTTTTCTAAAAACCAAGGCGGAGATAATAATTGGGGTTTTATAAAAAAAATTACCGCAGCTGACGCTGGCGGAGACATAGAGCTGCAATCAGGCATGAAGTTTGGCGAGCGCATTGCTCTTTCCGGTGATACTCTTGTGGTAGCGTGCCCCGTAAAAAATATAGGTACAAATTACGAGTCCGGAGCAGTTTATGTCTTTAGCAAGGATCAAGGACATGCTGATGAATGGGGGTTTTCTCAAAGAATCACTAATGGCGCAATTTTTAACGGCCATTTTGGCAACAGTGTTGCTGTGTGCGGAGATGTTCTTGTCATAGGGCGTAAGAGTCAAACGGTAGGAGGTCAGGTATATGCTGGAATTGCTTACATATATATCCCTAATCCCGGGGTTCCAAACACTTGGCAATTGCTCAAGTTTATAACAGCGCAGACAGAAGCCGGAACTCCTGACTATAGAAGGGGTGCGAGTTTTTCTAAGAGTCTTGCTGTTTCCGAAAATGCAATTATTGTGAGTGCCGACAATGCTGAGTACGGACTCTCTGTGGCTGGAGCTGTTTATATCTATTCAAAAGATGCAGGTAGTCCCAATAATTGGGGTATAGTTAAAAAGATTATCGCACGAAAAGATAATGGAGATGTGGATGTTCAATCGTGGTCAAGCTATGGTGAATCATTAGATATTTCAGGAGATCTGGCTATAGTCGGCTCTCCAGACTATCAGATAGGTGCAAAAAGATTAGCCGGAGTGGCTTACATTTATTCCAAGGATAAAGACGGCGCAGATGAATGGGGAATTGTTAAGAAGTTAGTAGCACAAAAGGATAATGGTGATGAGTATATTTTTAAGGATGCAGAGTTTGGTAAAAAAGTATCAATTTCTGGTGATTTAGCAATTGTGTCTTCAAATTTCGGAGCATACCTTTATTCTAAAAGTCAGGCTGATGTGGGCGTTTGGGGAATTGTTAAAAAAATAGGAGAGAGTGAAACCGAGCCTTCTTCTGCACTTTATTCAAATGTAGCCATTTGCGGTGATGATTACGTTATTGGTTCCAGTGGAAAGACTGAGTTGACTCTGGCAAATGCTGGAGCCGCATATATATTTAAAACTCCCAACGTAATGAAACCTTCCGGTTGCGCTGACAAAACAGTTACTCCAACTGAAGTTCAACCCACGGGAACATCTGTTCTAATGAATTCAGTAGCCAAGAGAGTAAAGACCACTAAAGAAATTAAGGATGAACATCAGACCCCGGCCATGGGCAGTATGCTCGGAGCTAATGTTTACGAATTTACTGCAACAGTTACAGCCAATAAGATCGCCTATTTTTGTTTTAACAGCTCAAGCCTTGGTGAGCGCGCGGCTGGAGAAGTAAGTCTGTTTAAATTATTTCCAGACAAGCCGTCTAAAAGTTTCACCTACAGTTCGGGCAAGAATCCCGATAGTGAAGGGTATTTCTGGATTACTGACGAAGGGAACAGCGGACAATATATTGACCCCAAAACTATTCTGGTGGGAGCACGTACCTACACCGTCAACTATGCTGTTAAAGATAACGGAGAATACGATTTAAACAGTGCACTAGGCATAATTACCGACCCGGTTGTACCCGGAACAGTCGGGGGTGCGAGTAGTAGCAGTAGTGGAAGCAGTGGCAGTAGTTCCGGATGTGTGCTGAACCCGCAGGCGGGTTTTTCTATGGAACTGGTCGGGCTGTTTATCGTTGCCCTTATAGGGCTATGTCTGCGCCGCAAAACGGCTTAAATATCACTAAAAAAATATCTATTCCAAAGATGTCATGGTCATATTTTATATTTGATCATGACATCTTTTTTAACCGCGCAAGAGCTTTTTGTAACTCTGAGGATGAATCCTCCGAAAGCTGACTATTGGCAAGAACAAACTCAACTGTCGCATAAACATTCTTCCACCTTGGACGACTTGGAAGAGTCTCTTCACTTAAATACCTATCCAGAGTCTGAGTACGAGCGTAACCGTCTTTTTCCATGTAAACGTTCCATAAGCCTGATCGGAAGGCTAGGTCTGCTTTGCTAAATTTTGTTGCTGATTCCCAGTCTTTGAGAGTCTTTTTCATTATCCACACAGCAAATTGTCGCTTGTCGAGTGGTTTTTCTTCCGGGCGTAGCACCAGCGTATAGATAAGCTCATCTTCAACATCCAGCAGAGTTACAAGAGCAGAGGTGTTCAGGATGCTCCCGCCGGCAGTGGTTATTTGAAAATTATCCTGTTTGATGTTGCTCTCAGCCGTGGCATGCAGTTGTGGGATTTTTCGCATAAAATCCGTAACTGTTGCGCAGTCCGGTTTGCTAAGTATGCTTGTTAATTGCTGTCCCAGAAGATTTTCGGTGTGATAGCCCGTGAGGTTTGTAAAAGCGCGGTTACTGAAATTTATTTCGTATTTACGATTTACTGCCAATATTGCGTCATCAACTGAATCCAGCATTTTCGAAAGCCGTATCTGTATAAGTTTATGGCTTTGTTCGGTCTTTTTTTGCGCTTCCAATTCTCCGGAAATTTTTTCAACTCTGGATAAAGCCTCTGCAAAACGTACCGACATAAATATTGAATACGAAATGATGAAAATAAATGCTCCGTAAAGGCCGAATTCCGCTGAACTGATGATGTTAAGGTCAAAAAGAATTTCATCTAATTCAGAATATGCCAAAGCCACATAGCCGGGAGCTAAAAATATAACTCCTTTTTTACCCCGGAACAGGTCTACTAAGAATGTTGTGAAAAGATAGAGGTAAGCGGTTCTGCTGATGATGAAGTATGAAACAGCTACAGCAGAATAAGCAATTGGAGGTGCGACGAGAATATACATAATGTATAATCCTCCCAATGCGCTATATGTCCAATTGATAATTTTTCCATATTTTTTAGGAAAAAGTGAATGATAAAATATAAGCAGTAAAGGGATCGCAATACCAGGAGGTAAAAGACATGCTTTTATGTACCAACTCCAGTCCATTGTTATAAATTTGGTTACTAGAAAAGCGGATGGAGGATTGAAAATTGTTGTGATGCACCAGACAAGGCAAAAAAGGCCAAAGTATAAGTTTTCTTTGTTGGATCGTCTTACCAGAAAGATGATAAGATGGTAGAGCCCCATGATGAAAAGTACTCCGCTGAGAATGGCTCCAGAAATTCGGCGGTAACTAAGAACATCCTGAATTTGTTCGTTACTGCCGAGGAGTATGCAGGAATTGATCCCTCCCTCTTCATTGTGAAAGTTGGAAACCTCCAGAACAATATCAGCATATCCGTTTGCGGAGGGGAAAATCGGGGAGAGGAAGTGCTTGCGTGGAATTTCGGATTGTTTGTTTTTGCCAATAGTACCCGAGGAGGCAATTTCGTTCCCGTTTACCCAGACGCGGCACACAGAAAGTACGCCGGAAATATATAATGAATTTACTTCAAAATTGGGTTCAAACTTTACTTTCAGGCGATATGTTCCCTGTCCTTGTTTCGTCAGGGGAATACCTTGAGCTGTTTTTCCTTTCCAGATTGAGGGGAGGGGGAAGAAATCTTTTTTTTCGTTTAGTAATATTTTTTCAGGATTACGGGGGAGTGCGGCAGAGTGTTGATAAAATTCCCATTCGCCATCCAGCGGAGCCGGGCCTTGTGTGTTAAAGTCCCAGCCGGAAAGGTCAAGGTAGCCTTTTACAGCCTTAAAGTGGTTGTTGTCGGTTGTTTGAACACACCCGCTGAGCAGTAACAAAAATAAAAAAGCTGCTAATAAAAATAGACGGGTGAACTTCGTGTTGGGCATTTATTCCGACTGAGCTATGTTGTTGAAATCTGATCGGATTTGAACTGCTAGTAGTTGTTAATGAATTTGTTGCAAAATAATTCAATCTTGTCAAAGTTGTAGTTTTCCACCTTTCACTACCGAACGGACTTTAAGACTTTCATGGTCCAGAACAACCAGATCAGCGTGGTAGTTTGGGGCTATCATTCCATATTCCGAATCAATTCCGATAGCTCTGGCCGGGTATAACGAGGTCATTTTAAGTGTTTCGGCAAGCTCTATTCCTACGTGATTGACGCAGTTAAACACAGCTTTATCCATGGTCAGCATTGAGCCTCCGATGGTGCCGTCAGCGGCGGAACACTTGCCGTCTTTCACATAAACAGTCTGATTGCCCAGAACGAATTCTGTGATATCCGTTCCCACCGCTGAAGTTGCGTCAGTAATGCAAAAAAGTTTGTTTTGCAGAATATTTTTTGCCAGTTCTATGTTGTCCCAAGAGACATGCACACCGTCGGCGATAATTCCGGTCCATGGCTTTTCAAGGTATATCGCCCCTACGAGGCTTGGTTCCCGTCCCTGCAACGGTTCCATGCCGTTGAAAAGATGAGTAGCCATACTTATTCCGGCCTTGAACATTTTACGGGCTTGCGGGCAACTTGCGGCACTGTGTCCGGCGGAAACTCTTATTCCGGCATTTTCAAGCTGTTCAACATGTCTCAGTTCTACTTTTTCAGGAGCCATGGTGCATATTCTGGTCACTTCCGGGCCATATTTAGCAATAAGAGAAATCATTTTGTCGTTCGGTCGGCTGATCATTTCCGGATTGTGTATCCCTCTGCGTTTTTGGCTGAGATAGGGGCCTTCCAGATGCAAGCCGAGAACAGTTTCGCCATTCTTTTCCCGATATTTACGCACGATTTCTAGTGCTTTTACGATGTCTTTTTCCGGTCCGCTTACCAGAGTCGGCAGGAATGAAGTGCACCCCGTCGGCAGAATCGCTTCGGTCATAATGTCCAGAGTCTCCTCTGAAATGTCATCATTAAAAAAACGCCCGCCGCATCCGTTAAGTTGCAGATCAATGAAACCCGGTGCGAGTATGGCGTTATTCAGGTCAATGATCTCAGCCCGCGTCGGGATTGAATTTTTATTCACCACATTAAGGATGTGTTTGTTGTCAATTATGACTGCCGAGTCTTTCAGAATTTTCAGTCCGGTGAAAATAGTGCAGTTGGTAAGTGCGTACATGGCCTTGCCTATTTGGGGTCTAGCAGGTTTTCAGACTCAATCTGTTGAAAGTATCTGAGTGTTTTTACTTTGAGTTCCATGGTGGCTTCGTCGTCACAGACAATAATTCCCTTGCGGTGAAGCTGGAGGGCTGAAACGGTCCAAAGGTGGTTAACCCCGTTTTCAACTGCGTAATAGACAGCCAAAGCTTTGTTCAGGCCGGAAGCCAGAATGATGACTTCTTTTGAATCAAGTAGAGTTCCAATGCCCACGGTCAGGGCGTATCGCGGGACTTCTTCAATGTTGTTGTCGAAGAATCGTGAATTTGCCTGACGAGTTTCAATGGTCAGGGTCTTGATGCGTGTGCGTGATGAAAGAGAAGAGGCTGGTTCGTTGAAGGCGATGTGTCCGTCAGTGCCAACTCCGCCGACAAAAATTTGTATTCCTCCGCACGCTTTGATTTTTTCTTCATATTCTTCACATTCCGTATCCAGATCATCGGCTCCGCCGTTCAGCATATTGATATTGCTCGGTCGTATGTCCACGTGGTTGAAGAAGTTTTCAAACATATATCGCCGATAGCTCCGGCTGTGATTTTCGGGCAGTCCTACGTATTCATCCATATTGAAGGTGATGACGTTTTTGAAACTGATCTCGCCTCCGTTATGCAGGTTGATCAATTCCTTATACATACTCATGGGGGTTCCTCCGGTCGGCAGTCCGAGAACGAAGGGGTTATTTTTATGAGGATTAAATTTCTTTATTTTCCTTGCAATGTAACGAGCAGCCCACCAACCGGGGTTTTTCTGAACTGGAATCAGTCTCATACTTTTCTCCTTGCAACTTCAAAACCCATTTTCAGTTTGAGACTATTACTTATACTGTAAATTGTACAACCTAGCGGACTTATTTTAGTCATATTGAGCTATGCGTAAAGGTATAACTTCTTTTTTTTGTTGAACTATTTTTAATGTTGTGCTGTTTTTATGTAAGTAGCAATTCATATCATAGATTGTTTGGGGTGGCGGGGTCCATTTCTTTGAGGTTTGTGTCCGGTAAAAGTAAAAAAGGTCAGGAGAATAATTATGAGGATTTTGGAAGGATTGCAGAAGCTGGGCCGTTCATTGATGTTGCCCATCGCTGTTTTGCCGGTTGCAGCTTTGATGCTACGCCTTGGAGCGGGGGATCTGCTTGATATCCCATTTATTTTTAAAGCCGGAGATGCAATTTTTTCTAATCTGCCGCTGATTTTCGCAATCGGTGTTGCGGTGGGACTTTCCAAAGACAATGCCGGAGCAGCAGCTCTTGCCGGGGCGATAGGCTATCTTGTTTTTACTGCGGCGATAGGCAGTCTGAACAAAGATGTGAACATGGGGGTTCTGTCCGGTATAATTATGGGGCTGGTAGCCGGGACGCTGTATAACCGCTTTTATCAAATCAAACTTGTTGAATGGCTTGCTTTTTTTGGAGGCCGAAGGTTTGTGCCGATTGCCACCTCTGGTTGTGCTCTGATTCTGGCCTATTTTTTCAATTTTGCATGGCCGCCGTTTCAAGCCGGAATTGACGCTGTCGCTAACTGGGTTATCGGGTCCGGTCCTATCGGAACCTTTGTATACGGAACCCTGAACCGACTGTTAATTCCTACTGGATTGCATCATATCATGAACAATATCGTGTGGTTTCAGTTCGGAGATTTCACCAATGCCGCCGGTCAGGTTGTGCATGGTGACCTGCACAGATTCTTTGCAGGAGATCCCAGCGCAGGCGGATTTATGGCTGGATTTTTCCCGATAATGATGTTCGGTCTGCCCGCCATTGCCCTTGCAATGTACAAAACAGCCAGAACTGAACATCGGGCGCAAGTTGCAGGGATACTGTTTTCCGTTGCCTTCACTGCATTTCTCACCGGAGTTACGGAACCAATCGAATATATGTTTATGTTCATTGCTCCGGTTCTCTATGCTCTCCATGCAGTGTTGACCGGGGTTTCTCTTGCCTTGTGTACATTGTTCGACATCAAACTCGGGTTCGGGTTTTCAGCAGGTGCCATTGATTATGTGTTGAATTACGGGCTCGCCACGAATCCTTTGTTCGGGTTAGGGCTTGGAGTAATCTTTTTCTTTGTTTATTATTTCTTGTTTGTTTTCGCTATCAAGCTGTTCGATCTTAAGACTCCCGGTAGAGAAGACGACGCAAGCACTGCTCTTGTGGATCTTTCGGATAAGGAGACATTAACCCTTGCCCAGTCATGCATCAGGGAATTGGGTGGTCTTTCCAATGTTGTTTCCATTGATTCCTGTATTACCAGACTTCGCCTTGAAGTGAATGATCCTTCTATCATTAATGATGAAGGTTTAAAGCGTTGCGGAGCCAAAGGTATTGTCCGTGTCGGCAAGAAGGGCGTTCAGGTTATTCTCGGAACGCAGGCAGAGCTGGTGGCTATCGCCATGGGCGGCATGAAAAGAGAAGAAACCGAACTTCTGGAATCTCAAGCTTTTAAGATTTTTTCTCCTGTTGAAGGAGAGGTCATTCCTATTGAAGAGACTCCTGATCCTGTTTTTGCTGAAAAAATAGTGGGAGACGGTGTGTCGATCATTCCGAGCGGTGACACTATGTTTGCTCCGGCTGATGGAACAATAGAAAAGATCTACACGACCAATCATGCTTTCAGTATGCTCACCGATGACGGAATCGAGTTGTTTGTTCATTTTGGTTTAGATACCGTAGATCTCAAGGGAGAAGGATTTACCCGGGTGGCTGAACAAGGGGCAACCGTCAAAAAGGGCGATCCGGTTATCCGTTTTGATCTGGAGCTTCTTTCCGAAAAAGCTAAGTCTGTAATTACCCCTGTAGTCATAAGCAATATGGACGAGTTCGGGGAGATGACCAAGGTTAGCGGCAAGGTCGCTGTCGGCGATCCCATTCTGTTTATCAAGAAAAAATAGAGCGTAATATTATGTCTAATAAAACAATCACACTTCAGGCCGAAGATGGTTTGCATGTCAGACCTGCGGCAGAATTCGTCAAAATGGCCAAGGGTTTTGAATCTGATATTAAAGTGAGCGTGGCTGGTAAGTCTGCCAACGCCAAAAGTCTTTTTAAACTGCAATTGCTGGAGCTTGTTAAGGGCGCGAATGTGCTTATTGAAGCGGTGGGTAGTGATGAGCAGAACGCTGTTGAAACTCTTTCAGATTTTTTAGTGTCTTTGAAATAACCACCTAAAGCCATGATCTGAAATCAGGACGCGGAGGTATTGCAATGGTTAGTGGAATATCTGTATCGCCGGGAGTGGCTCTTGCTCAGGCATTTGTGCTGAGCAGTGAACCGGTCAGTTTTGATAGTTCTCCTGTCGCATTTGAATTTATTGAAAGAGAAATTGATAAGTTCAAGAATGCGGTAGTTGAATCCGTTAAACAGCTGACCTTGATCGAAGCTCATGTGCGTAAAAAAATGGGTGATGATAAGGCTGCAATATTTGAGGGCCACCTTATGCTGGTGGAGGATGAAGAATTATCCGAAGCAGTGATTGAAAAGATTCGTGAACAGCATTTTCCGGCTCCGGCGGCAGTAGAGGAAGTCATTAATGAACATGCTTCTGCCATGGAAGAACTGGAGGACGAGTATCTCAGAGCCCGTGGCGTGGATATGCGAGATTTAGGACAAAGGCTTGTGTCTAATTGTCTGGGTATTGTTCCGCAAAGTCTTGATACTTTTGACCGTGAGATCATTCTCGTGGCTGAGGAGCTTACTCCGTCACAGACTGCGGTGCTGGACAGTTCCAAGGTCAAAGGGATTATCACTGAACGTGGGAGCCGCACCTCGCATACTGCGATTATGGCGGGTTCTATGGAAATTCCGGCTATCGTCGGAGCTGAAGGGGCCACCACTGCAATCCAGAATGGTGATATGGTCGTGCTGGATGCTGAGCAGAATCGGATTATTGTAAATCCCACCCCGTCTCAGCTTGAGCTGGTTGAGTACTGGCGCGAGCAATATATACAGGAACGTACGTTGCTGGAAGAGTTGCGTGATCTGCCCGCCCAGACCAGTGACGGAGTAATGATTAAGCTGGTTGCTAATATCGGTTCGCCCGCAGATAGCGGGCCAGCCCTAAGCAAAGGGGCCGAGGGCGTAGGCTTATATAGGGTTGAGTTTCTATTCATGGAAACCAGCGAAGCCCCTGATGAAGAAATGCAATATCAGGCCTTCAAGTCTGTTGTTGACGACATGAAAGGTATGCCAGTGGTTATTCGCACGCTGGATGTGGGCGGAGACAAAGGCTTACCTTACTTGGCTCTTCCCAAAGAGGAGAACCCTTTCCTTGGCTGCCGTGGCATACGCTTATGTTTTGAGCGTCCTAGTCTGCTACTCAGTCAACTGAGAGCCTTGCTCCGCGCTGGAGTGCATGGTGATATCAGAATTCTCATCCCCATGATTTCATCTCTGGATGAAGTCCGCAGGTTTAAGAAATTTCTCGCCGAGGCCCAAAGTTCTTTGGAGAATGAAGGGATTGCCCACGCCAAGGAACTGCCATTAGGAGTGATGATCGAAACTCCGGCAGCGGTTTTTCTGGCACCGCACCTTATTCGTGAAACGGATTTTTTCAGTATCGGCACAAATGATCTGACTCAGTACACTCTGGCTGTGGACCGCCAGAATGAGCGCATAGCTGATCTTTTTGAACAACTTTCGCCAGCGGTTCTTCTTGGCATTAAGTATACTGTCGATGCCGCCCGCGAGGCAGGTAAACCGGTCTGCGTCTGCGGACAGATGGCTGGGGATGTTAATTCAGCTCTGCTTTTAGTGGGGTTGGGAGTGGAGGAACTCAGTATGAGTCCTGTGCATATTCCAAGGGTGAAAAACGCGATAAGAAAACACAGCCGCGTCAGACTCCGCGAAATTGCAAAAGAAGTGCTGGGACTGGCCACCGCCACTGAGGTCAAAATGAAATTGGAGAAATGTCTGGGCTGAGAATAATTTTGTTCAGATCATAGTGAAAAGTTTTTTAGTAAAAGCTCCAAAGGGAATTGTCACCTTTGGAGCTTTTGTTGTGATTGCAGTGGCAGTTATTTTAAAATCATTATTTCCCGAATCCGCAAACCGGATAACGGCATTCTTTACAACCTTCACAATATCCGCCGTGTCCAAGGGCTATGATGTCATCGCGGGACACTTCTTTTCCTGCCAGAATGCGGGGGATTATCAGGTCGAAGATGCTTGCTTTATAGTACATGACGCAACCGGGCAGCCCTACTACGGGGATGTCTCCGATTTTGGCGAGCATGAACATGGCACCGGGGAAGGTCGGAGCTCCGTAAGTTACAACTTCAGCTCCGGCGGCGCGGATGGATGACGGGGTCTGGTCATCTGGATCAACTGACATGCCTCCGGTGAGCACGATGAAATCAGCGCCCTGTTCAAGAAAGTCGTGGATAGCCTGTACTGTCATTTCTTGCTGATCGGAAACAAAGGTTTGTCCGATAATTGTGCTGCCGTACCCTTCAAATTTCTTGGTCACTACCGGGCCGAATTTATCTTTGATACGTCCGTTGAAGACTTCGCTTCCCGTTGTAATAACACCGACTTTACAGGTTTTGAGGGGGCGCACCTGAATCAGCGGAGAATTTGCACGTAATATTTGTTCTGCTTCAGCAATAATTTCTTCGGGCACGACTAGAGGAATAACCCGTGTTCCGGCAAGGCCTCGGCCTTTTTTTACCAACTGGTTGCTGTGTATGGTGCCGAAGATGACATCTTTTACAGAGTTCAGTTTGAACAGAGTGTCGGTGTCTATATCGATGAGTCCGTCATATGCGGCGGTGAGGTTGATTTTTCCTTCAGTGGGAAGGCTGAGTTCAATGCCCGGACCTGCGGCTGCTTTTGCTATGCGCAGAGCCGCGTCATCTTCATGCACATAACCGTCTTCGGGATCAAATACATAAAGGTGCTCCTTGCCGATATCCAGAAGGGTGGAAATGTCATCTTTACAGACGACATGACCTCTGCGGAAAGCCGGTCCTTTATTATCTCCGGGAACAATGCGGGTTATATCATGGCAGAGAACTGTGCCTATCGCATCCTGTACATTAATGGTTTTCATTTTTAACCTCTATATATTCGAATAATTATTTATTGATAGGTGCACAGCGGGCTTCAACCCATCCGGTGCTTTTGTATTCTTTCAGGAAAGCCGTCACACCGATGATAATGATTCCCAGCACAGGCAGACCCACAACGATTGATGCGGTCTGCAATACGGAAAGCGGGCCGTCGATAAGCATAATCCCCGTGGGGACCAGTCCTAATGAAATAGCCCAGAACAGACGGTTCCAGCGTGCTGGTTCCTCGTCGGGGGAAAGCATAGTTGTTGTGGTTGCGGCCAATGCAAAAGAAACAGCATCGAATGTAGTGGCCATGGAGATAGCCGTGACTGCGGAGAATACTAGTTTATACAATGAGGCAAAGGGCAGGAAATCGGCAATAGCCATGATGACGGTAGCGCCTTTCAGGTGTTGAACCATGCTGACCGCATCAAGTTGTCCGGTTATTTGCAGATATAATCCGAAGTTTCCGAAGATGAGATAGAAACATCCGCAACCGAGGGACGCAATGATAACCGGGCCGAGGACCACTTCGCGTACTGTCCGGCCTCGTGATATTTTCGCGATGAACAGACTCATAAACGGGGCGTAGGCCACAAACCATGCATAGTAGAATACTGTCCAGTCCTGAGTGAATCCTTTGTTGCCGATTGGGTCCATCCATGTTGCCATGGTCACGATCTCGGAAATCATAAGCCCCAGTGATGAAATTGCCATGTCGGTTAGAAACACTGTGGGGCCGGCAATAAATACGAAAAGCATCAATCCTAATGCTATGTAAACATTGAGGTCAGAAAGCTTGCTGAGACCCTTTTTCAGACCCAGACAGGAAGTAATCGAGAATATGAGAGTTACGAAAATAAGTATGCCGAATTCTAACTGAAAAGAGTGCTCCAGTCCGGTAACCGAGACGACTCCCGCCGCAACAATAGGGATACCCAGTCCAAGCGCAGTGGCGGAACCTGCCACAAGTCCGGTCATGAACAATATATCAATTATCTTGCCGGGCCAGCCGTGAACACGCTCACCCAGAAGTCCTTTACATGCTTGAGAAATATTTAGAATGGGAACTTTTTTTACATAGTAGCTATAGCCGATGGGGATAGCTAGGATGGCGTAAATGGACCAGCAGATCGGTCCCCAGTGAAACATGCCGTAAGCAGTGCCCCATTCCGCAGCTTTCCATGATCCGGCAGGTTCGCCGTGCATGGGGTAGGCCATGTAATAAGCCCAGTCGATGGAGCCGCCGAACATGATTCCCGCTCCGACTCCGGCGCAGAAGAGCATTCCAATCCATGAAAAGGTTGAATATTCGATTTTGTCGCCGAGTCGTTTAGAACTTAAGGGACCGAAAGCGAACCAGAGAATCAAAGCGAAGGAGCCTATGGCGGCGAGCATGTATAGCCAGCCCATCTGCACTGTTACAAACTTGAAAAGTTTATTGATGATTAGTTCGCCCTCTTTCGGATAGGTGAGAAGAGGGATACAGGTGGCAATAATAAGGGAAAAGGCTCCGTAAAAACATATTTTACAGACTCCCTTTCTGCCGGTGGGGCATGGTGCGAGTTCATTATTCTTTGTTTGATTATCCATAGAGACCTCCTCCTTTCAGAACTATTGTGAAAATGCAAACCGGATTTCCGGCGTGGCCAGCGGTTTTTGAATATTGTTTAAAACAGGAAAAATAATCCCGTTTCGTGCGCTGCCTGCAAACCATTTAATTGATCTTTTTTTTCGTGTCGGCAGCAGGCGTGCAAATTCGGAAAGAAGCTCTTCACCGCCGGGGCTGTCGGTTTTGTTAAGAAAGGCGATTTTGTCACAATTTTCAGGGCACTCTTTGAATAGTCCGTTTTTTGATTCAGCCAGCGCAATCAGATGATTAGGGGTAACTCCGCACCCTTTTCCAGCTCCAGTGATTTTTGAAAATATTTCGCTGCGGTGGACATTTGCTTCATGCAGAGAGCGATAGACCGCATCAAGTCCCATGACTCCGATGCAGAGGTCGGCCGCAAGCGGGATAACAGGTTCATGTTCAGCTGGGGCTTTGAGTGGTTTGCGGGCTGCACCGTCTGCTTCCACTAGAATGATGTCTGCTGTATCTGATTTGTATAAAGCAGAAATGGCCTCCCTGCTTAAGCCGAGAAGCTTGCCGGAGGCCGTATCAAAATCACGTGCGACGGTAATGGAAGAAAATAAATTAAGAGCGGAGTGAATCCGCTCGGCAAAATGGGGGCCGTCACTTTGCAAAACAATATGTCCACGAGGGGGCGGGAGTATTTTTGTTGTGGTGGTGGAAATAACACGTTTTTTCTCTGCTTTGAAAAACATGCTCAGCCAGCGCACAAGCGTAGTCTTTCCTCCCGCTCCAGTGAGGGCAATGAGTCTGTGTTTATCTGATATGAGCGAGTTCGGACCTGATAAGTCCATAAAGTTGCTCATAATTACTCCTGTGAAAAAATATGTGCGCTTACGACTTCAAGAACTCCGCCGGCAATGGAGAGAGCTTTGTCGGAAACTTCGTTGCAATATGAGATGGTCGCCCGCGGATCGATATCACCGAGCTTGGTCTTTTTCGTGACCGGGGTTCCGTTGCTTAACAAGCCTCGAATTACACCGGAAATGGCAGCTATCACTTCTGTTCCGTCCACATCACCCAGAACGTCACCTTTAGAAATTTTATCACCGATATCGTGACGGGTGGAAAAGATTCCGCCATGTTCAGCCCAGTAAACCCGTTCAATAGTGTAGCCGCCGATGTTGCCGGGGACTCCTGTGTTGGGTTCCGCTGAGCCTGATGAAATAACTCTGCTTAGATGATGACCACGTTTGGTTTCAACAACCTTGTGTACATCTTTTCTTGCCGTGAAGCCGGGGCCGAGACCTATTACGAGCGGAGCCATCGTTATTTCGGTGCCAAGGTTTCGTTTGGCGATGATCGCATCAATGAGAATCTGAGGTTTGATAGCCGGCAGGTGCAATCCAGAGGGATCACATATAATGGCAATTTTCCCAGCTTCCCAGATTGCCGGAATATTCTCTATTGCATCAGCAAACTGAGCATTTACTTCTTCCACCTGAACCTGTCCATGATAGACTGCTTCAGATAGTGCAACTGTACGCCGTACTGCCAATGGGTGATCTGTTTCAAGCATTACAATACGTTTCAGACCTGCACGGTAAAGACGCAAGGCCACGCCCGTGGCGAGATCTCCTGCTCCGCGAATAGCTATAATTGGAGGAGTTAATTTATTCATTTCATACTCCTAAGCGCTTTTTCTGTCGTAATGTTTAAGTAGTTGCTGGTATTCGGTGTCGGTGTCGACATCAAGGAACGGTCCTACTTCGTGAATTCGCACCAATCGCAGAGCCAGACCCTGAGCAGCCAGCAGAGGTCTTGCACCAGTATCACCTTTCAGCTCAAGAGCTCTATCAAACCAGCTTGCCGGAATAGTTATGGGATTACCGCGCATACCTTCCTGAATGGGAGCCACCCAGCACTCAGGCTCTTGTGAAAAAGCCCAGACCAGACGGTCAATGGTTTCAGAAGTGATCAGTGGCTGATCTCCGAGAAAGAACATGGCCCCTTGCGTGTGGTCTTTTACGTGACGCAGTCCGGCCTTGAAGGATTCAGCCTGTCCCTGTTTACGGTCCGGGCTGGTCACTACTGTACACCCTTCGAGGTCGAGTATTTTTTCCAGCTCTGAATCACAGGGCAGCACGACGGTTACATCGTTAAGTTGAGATTCTCTTGCAGCATTGATTACGTGCTGTACCATAGGTATTCCCCGGAAGGGCAGGGATAATTTATCCCTGCCCATACGGGTTGCACTACCGGCTGCGAGTATAATACCGGATGTTCTTGCTATTTCTTGCTTTAAGCTTTGGTTCTTCATTTTCATGCCCCTATCGGGTGCACTCCATGAGAGTGTCAGCCACGATTGTTTTGGCTATCTGAACTTTGTATATATTCTGGATCAGGGCTTTTGCTTCTGCTACAGCAAGCTGACCTGCTTCCTGTGCTGTTTCTTCAGTAAGCTCTTTACCGATGAGAGCAGCTTCTGAAGTTTCACAGCGGCGGGGATTATTGTGCACTGCGTTCAAACAGATGCGGGCTGCACTGATTTTCCCGTCTACAATGGTTAAAGCTGCAGCGCAGTTAACAAGCGCAAAATCGATGGATTTGCGGTATGATATTTTCATGAACGCACTTTTTGAACCTTCTGCGGGACGGGGAACGAATATCTCCGTTACTATTTCGTCGCGGTCCAGAATGGTTGATGCTGCGCCATTTTCTGCGGTGAAGAATTCATCAATGGGAATTTCACGCTTAGTTGTTTTAACTACGGCATTTAAAGCTACAAAGGCTGGAGCAGTATCACTGGGATTAACTGCGATACACTTATTCACTGCGCCGAATATGGAGTGGAAGCGGTGATCGCCGGGGACTGCAAGACAGCGTTTGCCGCCTTTACGTACACAGTCGATACGTCCACCGATTTTATCGGGATAGCGGTAGTACCAGCAGCGGTTTTCCTGACAGATATTTCCGGCTAAAGTTCCCATGTTGCGAAGAATGGGAGAGCCTGTGCGCCTCGCAGCTTCTGCAAGACCGGGCCACGTTGCTTTAACAGTGTGCGACTCGGAAAGCTCGGTGAGGGTAACCAGTGCGCCGAGATGCAGTCCGTCTTCTTTCAACTGAATTTTTTTCAGGCCGGGAATGGTCTTCAGGTTGATGATCGCTTCGGGATATTCCATCCAGAGGTGATCTTTCAGACAGCCCATCAGGTCACTTCCGCCTGCGATTACGTACGAAGAACCTTTGTGTTCCTGTAAAAGGGAAACAGCTTCTTCCACGCTGGAAGCATCATAGTGATTAAAACGTTTCATTATTTTGCCCTCCTTTTGGGCTGAATTTTACCAAGGCCCAAGAGGATTTTGTCAGGTGTAAACGGAGTTTCAATAATTCTCACACCGGTGGCGTTGAAGATTGCATTGGAAAAAGCAGCAAGCGAAGGGCAGGCTGCGCCTTCACCACAGGCTGTTGCGCCGAACGGATGCGTAGGATCTCCGGGTTTCTCGATGACGATAGGTTTAACGTCGCAGTCCATGGACGTGCAGTGGCGGTAATCCACCCAGTTGGGGGTCATGAGCCAGCCATTGCGTTTATCCACAATGCAGTCGTTGGCGAGAATGGCATTCTCTACACCATGTCTGGAAGTTGAGAGCTGTCCTGCTACGATTTTAGGATTGAGAGCCTTGCCTACATTTTGAGCCATGACTACTTCTACGTTGGAAATCATACCTGTTTCAGTATCTACATCCAGAGAAATGAACTGTGCTCCCTTTTCTTTTGGGATATAAACCTGATCTTTTTTGCCGTCTTTGAGTCCATTCGGGTGCGGTGAGTTGTTGATGTAGTATCCGGTGACTTCATGGATACCGCCGTAATGACCGCGTGCTCCGAAAGCTTCGGCAAAGGTCAGGCATTTTTCCGGTTCAGCGGTTACGAAGACACCTTTTTCATTCATGGAAAGGGCCTGCGTAGGGACTCCGAGTTTTAGCGCAGCCAGATCAAGCACCTGACGTTTAGCGTCGATTGCTGCTTCGTAAGTAGCCCAGCCCTGAATCCATGTTCCGCAACTGTTGGCAACCAGAGTTGCAAAAGGAGTAGAGTCGGTGTCATGGCAGACAATGCCGATATTCTTATAAGGAAGTCCGAGGACATCCGCTACAATCTGGCACTGTACTGTGTGCTGTCCCTGTCCTATATCGGCGATTGCGCAAACTAGCGCGGCTGAACCGTCAGGATATATTTTGACCATGGCTTCACTGGAGTTGCCCGGTCCGGGACGACCTGCGCCCATGGCGAAGATTGCAACCCCGAGGCCGTGACGGATACGTCCGGTTTTTTTGCTGGGGTGCTGCCAGTTATTTTTCCAGTCCAGATGCTTGGCCCCTTCATCGAGGCAGTCGCGGATACCGGATGAGGAAATGTAACATGACTTATAGGATAGCGTATCCCAGCCGGAATCGATATCTCCGGTGCGCATACAATTCATTTTGCGGATTTCTACCGGGTCAATTCCCATCTGGTCAGCGGCTATATCCATGGTTGTTTCAACCGCGAAGACTCCTTCGGGAGCTCCGTAGCCCTGCCATCCGGAAGCGGGAAAGCGGTTGGTATTTACATATCTTATTTTGCCGCGCAAGTGCTTGCAGTTACGGGAATAAAGGACAGATCCCGTGGCGAGCATGGCGTTTTTGGCGGGATATTTGTCGCCGCCTGAGCCTGTTTCCTGCCAGTGTTCCAGATCCATGGTGGTCAGGGTTCCGTCTTTTTTGAAACCTATTTTTACGTTTCCGATACTACCGCGCGACCAGCCGGAAACCATTTCTTCTTCGCGGGAATAAGGGCAGTGCACTGGTTTTTTCAGATCAAGACAGGCCAATCCGGCAATCACCAGATAGTGCGACGCAATATTGCGGTCCAGCGGGAAAGCGTTCTTGCCACCGAAACTTGATCCGGTGAAAGGGGACACGTAGTTGAGCATGTTGGCATTTATGCCGAGAGCCTGAGCAAGGCAGAGCTTTTCATCATGCAGTCCTTGTGAATGAGTATAAATATGCAACTTGGTGCCATCAAAATTGGCTGAACATCCGCGAGGTTCCATTGCCGGACCTTTGCAATAAGCATATTTCAGACCTTTCTGCTCGACGATGACGTCCGCTTCGGCAAAACCTTGCTCAATGTCTCCGAATCCGTTGTAGTCTGAAGGAGTTTTGGTCTTGAAAAGGCGGGATTCAGGATCTCGATCACTCAGTATTGCATGGAATGCCCAGTCCTGACAGTTGTCTATGCCTTCGAAAACCTGTGGGGAGTCCGGCTTGATGCCGTCCTCAATGCTCAGCACAAATTTCTTTTTATTGTACTCGACCTTGATGAGAGCCATGGCTTCCTGAGCAATGGTTTCATCGTCGGCAACGACTGCGGCAACGAGATCGCCTACATAATAAAGTGAAGAGCGGAAAGCCTTGGGGTAGTTCTCGTGAGTCATTACGAGGCGTACACCCGGTAAAGCCTCTGCTTCACTGGTATTGATAGATATAATGTCGGCTGCAGGATAGGGGCTGCGCAGAATGCGTGTCTGGAGCATGCCCGGAAAGATGAAATCGGCGTAATATTTTGCTGATCCGGTGACGCGCGCAGGGCCGTCTTTCTGGCGGACTGATGTTCCGATGGATTTTGTTTCAATCATTAGATCTGCTCCTTTGCCATTTTCTTGGCTGCGCTTCTTACTGCATTGATGATGTGCTCGTAGTTGCTGCAGATACAGATGTTGCCGCCGAGGGCTTCTTTGATTTCATCGTCAGTCGGAGAAGCGTTCTTCAGCAGTAGTGCTTTGGTGGACATGATCATGCCGGGAGAGCAGAAACCGCATTGTGAACCGTACTCTTCAAGCCACGCTTCCTGAATGGGATGAAGGTTACCGTCTTTGGACAGTCCTTCGATGGTTTCAATGTCTTTACCTTCCTGCTCAACAGCAAGAATCATACATGCCGGTACTGCCACAGAGTCGATAAGGACAGTGCAGGAGCCGCAAGCACCTTCGCCGCAACCCTCTTTTGTTCCGGTGTGACCGCAGTCGTTGCGCAGAACTTTTGAGAGAGTCCAGTGTGGCTCTACGTGAAGCGAGCAGGTTTCCCCGTTTACTGTCAGGTGAATGAGCTTTTTCTGTTGTTCGTCGCGATTCATAGTCCAATTCCTTAAGTGGTTCGTTAATCGATGGAGCCTTTTACAGGCCGAAGTATATAGTTTGCAGAACGCACCGCTCCTGTTTCCGGGTTAAAAGTCCCCGGATGGAAGCTGAATAAGTTTCAGGCGGGGCGGGCAATATGCCCGCCCGTCTATTTATGGAGTCGAGATGCGGTTAAGCTTCGTTTGGTAATGCGTCTTTGGCGGGTGTTGTCTTGGGGCTACGGCTGGCCCAGAAGATACCGCCGATAATCATGATTCCGCTGACAAGATGGACCATGCCCATTGTTTCGCCAAGGAAAAGGAAGGCAAAGAGTCCACCCCAGAGAGGGAGACTGTAGTAAATCATACCGGAGGTTGCAGGACCGGCGTTTTCAAGGCCGATGTTCCATGTGAGCCATGCGATGACTGAGGAACAGACAGCTGAGAACACGATGCTGAAGAATACTATGCCGTTCATGTTGAAAATCATGGAAGGCTGAGTGGATTCCCAGATAACGCAGGGGATGAGCATCAGTACGGCAAAGAAGGACATGAGAGACATGATAGTGATCTGGGAGAGTCCTTCGGGGATCTTTCTCAGAATGAGACTGTATATAGCAAACCCGACTGCTGCCAGAAGCATGAGGATATCACCTGCGGCAAAATGCAGTCCAACCAGTCTTTCTATGTCGCCGTTACAGACAAGATAAAATGAGCCGAAAAGGGCGATTGTACAGCCTATCCAAGTGTTGCTTGACTGTTTTTGTCCCATTATTGAGGAGATGATTACGATAAAGATCGGTGTGGTAACAGAAATCAGGGATAGATTGATAGCCGAAGTCGTCTGGGCTGCAAAGTAGCTTAACGGGGAATATGCCGCTACACCGGTAAGAGCCGCTGCTATAATCTGGGGTAGAAATTTTTTGGCAACATGCCATTCTTTTTTCACTCTCGGCAGTGTGAAAGTACACAAAATAAGAAGAGCTATAAACCAGCGGGTTGCTCCAAGTGTCATTGGGGAAATTTGTCCTACAGCCAGTCTTGCGACAACAAAAGCACCTGCCCAAAGCATTGTGGCAAGCAGTGCACACGCCATTCCGTAGTATCTGCGATTCTTAAACATACAGTCTTCTCCCTTGATAAGTAAGTCGCCTTATTTAATTGCCACACATGTCTATTGCTGCGGCCGCCTCCACTCACATAACTATGATGCTGCCTGAATGCAGATAAATGCTATGCATTTTAATCTGCCTGAAAAAGTTACCTCCATAACTTTACCTTCCCTCACGGCAGGCTTTGCATCTTGTTTTTGGGTTATGTCTTTAACTCTGTATGAGCAAAGTGTGTGCCAATGGAAAAGTGAAGTTTTTCCCAAACTAAAGTCTTTAATTTTAGCATGTTAAGGAATATAACCACTGTATGATCATTCAATCAATAATTGTGAATTGAGTCATTTTAGACTCGATTATTGGCGAAAGTGATGTGGGTGCTGTTATGACAAAGGATGAGTCTATAGTGACTCGGTGAGTCTGTGTTGACTCGGAGGTTATGGCTTTGTGGTATGTGTATACGTTCTAATCAGGCGGGAGGCTCGTGACTGGCTTATTTTAAGGGCTGCAGCAACTTTGCGGCTGCTGCCGTGTTCGGCATAGGCATCAAGAACCAGTTGGCGTTCAACAGCCTGCATGGCCTCGTCAAGGGAGCCTGCTCCAAGAATGGGAGATAAGTAGTTGCATGTTGTTTCATAGATGGATGAGGGCAGGTGATCCACGTTGATAATGTCATCTTCCACTGTGACGACAAGTCGTTCCACAAGGTGGGCCAGTTCTCGGATGTTGCCGGGCCATGAGTAGAGACAGAGTACTTTCTGGGCATTGGAGGAAAATCTTTTTCCTTTGCCGTGGGCTTTTCCGTAGCGGTTTAGAAAAAAGTGTAACAAGGGAATGAGATCATCCAGTCTGTCTCGCAGCGGGGGGATTATGATATCGAAGACATTGAGCCGGAAATATAAATCCTGTCGAAAGGCTCCAGACTCGACCATGCGGTCCATATTGCGATTGGAGGCAGCTAAAATGCGCACGTCTGCTTTCACCGTGGAGGAGCTGCCTACCGGGCGGTATTCAAGTTCCTGCACCGCATAAAGAAGTTTGGCCTGCATGGGGAGAGGGAGTTCGGATATTTCATCCAGAAAAAGAGTTCCTCCTTCTGCCTTGGCAAAAAGTCCGCCTCTGGATTTGGTTGCACCGGAAAAAGCTCCCTCTACATGTCCAAAAAGTTCAGATTCAAAAAGTTCCTGAGGAATGGCAGCACAGTTGACCACGATAAAGGGTTTGTCGGCCCGTTTTCCGTTGGCATGAATGAATTTTGCTAAAAGACTTTTGCCGCAACCGGATTCGCCCAGAAGCAGGCATGGAGCGCTGATGCTGCCTACCTTGCGAGCCGCGTTGACAGTTTGTTCCATCAGTTTGCTATGGTAGATAAGATCTTCAGGCCTGGCTGAAGCAGGGTCTTCCTGATCGAAAATCAGATCTTCGGGGTGGAGAATCCGGCCTTCGTGAAAGTTGTCCCTGATACTTAAAAGGACGTATTGTACTTCCCTGTTTTCATTCAGAAGAGGGATCGCAATGGTTAAAACGTCAAGACCCAGATAGGTCTTTTGTTCTTGTTTAACCGGAATTTTTTTTTCGTAAACAAGGGGCAGAATGGGGCGGTCCCAGGAGTTATGCTTTTCCACTACATCCCAGAAAGGCATGTTGATCATTTCCTGTTGCGAGAATCCGTAGTGACGTTCGCAAGCTTTATTTACGTAGAGCATGCGGTAATTATTATCGTAGATAATTATCTCATCGTGCAGGTTGTCGATAAGTTTTGCAAATGTTTCAAAATCAAGTCCGAAATGCTCTGTCTTGTTCATGATTTTTAATATCCGCCCCTGAAAATCGTGTTGTCGTATTATATTTATATCTAGCTGCAGTTCTTGAAATTATGATCTTTAGTCTGACGCATATGACAAGTCAATCCAGTGATTGCAGGTACCTTTTCAAAAAATTACAATTGATCAAGTATTGCCAGTGCTTCTTCAAAATCATAATTATCAAGGGCTTTCTTCATAAGTTTTAATTTGTCAGCCAGCTCACCCCACCCGGATAACGATTGTATCTCTTCCAGCAGTGCGACGGCATTAGTATCCGATTCCTTCAGCAGTGTCCGCAACTGTTCAATTTGAAGTTTGATCTTCTCCGGTTCAAGCTTCCCACTTCGCTCAATGTGAGGTTTGTCAGTCTCTGCAAACCTTTTCAGCCCGGCTAGAACCGGAGCCAAAGATGTGAGGACATTGTCCAGCAATTCATCAATTTCCGGACTAGGTCTTTTGTTGCTGCAGGCAGATTCTAAAGCTTTTGCGGTTTTCTGCACCTCTTCGGCTCCGGCATTGCCTGCAATTCCTCTAAGTGTATGGGCGCAACGAGCGGCTGCATTGGTATCTGCATCGTGTTGAGCCGTGCGGAATAAGGTTTTAAAGTCACTGTATTCATTACTAAACATGGACAATATTTTAGTGTATAGCTTGGTGTCGTCCTGAAGCCTTGCAAGGCCGGACTTTGCATCGATACCGGGCAGTTCGTAAAAAGATTTTTCTTCAAGCCCTTTTTCCAAATTCTTTGAAGCAGGGATTATAGAAGGGCGGGAAGGGGTGATCCATTTGCTCATGATATAAAGCATCTCATTAATCTGAATGGGCTTGCCTATGTGGTCATTCATCCCAGCTTGCAGCGATCTGTCATGGTCTCCCTTCATGACGTTGGCGGTCATGGCTATTATCGGAAGATCTTTGAACTTGTTTTGCTCACGTATTTTCAGGCTCGCTGTGTAACCATCCATTACTGGCATCTGGCAATCCATCAGCACTCCGTCAAATGATTCTTTTTCGAGTATATCCAGAGCCTCTTTGCCATTGCCTGCAATTTTAACAGAAACACCGTAGCTTAACAGTAGGTCAACTGCTACATTCTGGTTGATTTCGTTATCTTCAACCAGAAGGACTTTTGCTCCCTGAAGTTTTGCTGTAGCTTCATTAATTTTGTCCTGTCGGGATGCCGCACGTCTTTCAGATTTAACCTTGCGACCTTTTGCAATCATGATGGAATCGAGCAGCATTGAGGGCATAACCGGTTTGCTCAAAAAACCAACTATGTTTTCAATACCGGCAGCGGCAGACATTACTTCAGAACGGCCATAGGCAGTCACCATGATAACTTTCGGTATATGTTTAAGCTGATTATTGTCCTGCATGGCACGGGATATTTCAATTCCGTCCATAGTTGGAATGTTCCAATCCATGAGTACCAGATCGTATTTTTTAGAATCAGTTTGTTTTTCCAGTAAATCAATAGCTACACTGGAGCTGTCTGCTTCCTCGGCCCGGAAGCCGAAACTGGTTAGCATTTTCGATAGGATTGTTCTTGCATTGGCATTGTCGTCCACTACCAGAATACTCAGTGGTCCCAAATCTATGTTAGCTGATTCGACCTTAGGCTTAAAGTCTTCCTGCATTATAAAACGGGCGGTGACGTTAAAGGTCGTTCCTTTGCGGGGTTCGCTTTCGACCCATATTTCTCCACCCATTCGCTCGGTTAGTTTTTTGGAAATGGCCAACCCCAGTCCTGTTCCTCCGTATTCACGGGTGGTGGAGGCATCAACCTGACTGAATTGTTTGAATAATTTTTCTTGCTGCTTTTCAGTCATACCTATGCCGGTATCCCGCACCGAGAAATGCAGCGTGATGTTTTGTCCATCCTGTTCGGTCATCCTGACACTAATGATAATTTCACCTTGTTCAGTAAATTTCAGTGCGTTGTTACCGAGGTTTAACAACACCTGCCCCAAGCGTAGCGGATCACCAACTAAAGCTGTCGGCAAATCAGAAGGTATGTCGAACAGTAACTCAAGCCCTTCCTCCTTCGCTTTAAGTCCTATGATATTGGCAAGATCGTCCAGTACATCTTCCAGACGGAAGTTAATATTTTCCATGTCAAGTTTACCGGCTTCAATTTTAGAAAAATCAAGGACTTCATTAAGGATGCCCATCAGGTTTTCAGCTGAACGGTTTACTTTGTTTATGTAGCCTAGTTGTTTTTCGTTAAGATCCGTTTGCAAGGCCAAGTGAGACAGGCCTATGATGGCATTCATGGGGGTGCGAATTTCATGTGACATGTTTGCCAAAAAATCCGATTTGGCTTGCGTGGCTTCTTCAGCAAGTTTTTTGGCTTCTGCCAGTGTTTTTTCAGCCTTCTTGCGGTCAGTAATATCTTCGATAATTCCATCAATAGAAAAAAGGGTACCTGTTTGATCCCAGACTGGGTGCTCGGAAACAAGAATGACTCGCTCATTGCCGTCTTGATGAATATAGTTCATCTCAAACTGTTGAAAATTGAGCTTTTCATTTACCATTGATTGAACCAGTTCTGAGGCTTTTTCAAGTTCTCCCGGCAGCCAGCTGATCTGATTTATCCATGTTTTGCCTAACAGTGCGTCTCTATCAAGCCCGAATACTGAGACAAAACCTTCGCTGGCAAACAACAGTTTAATATCAGGTGTATGACTGAAAATGACAAACTTATTGCCGATTTCTTCTACCAGTTTTTGATATTTTTCCTGACTGTGGCGTATTTCATTTTCCATTGCTTTACGGATTGAAATGTTGACGACCCAGCAGAGAATTCCATGTTCTCCTTGGTAGTCAAAATCATAATAAGAAAGCAGTGCTTCAATTATATTTCCATTTATTCCATAGAGTTGAGTCTCAAAATGTTTACAACTTCCGCTTCTTTTCAGCTCATCCAGTACGTAATTCCGTTCTTCGGGATGTACATAATTATTTACCGCATTTTCGCCGACCTTGAAGCCCATTTGTGCCATAGCAGGATTGGCAAATTGGGTTATTCCATTCACCGTAACACCCACTCCTACCGGGCTGGTTTCAAATAGATATTTCAGGCGTTCCCTTTCGCTTGCTAATGCCTCCTCCATCTCTTTGCGGTCAGTTATATCACGGACGACGGCAACAAAAATGGTATCTTGATTAACGACTGCCGAGTTGACAGCAATTTCCATGGGAAAGATAGATCCGTTTTTACGTTTTGCAGGCACTTCAACTTGTTTTCCAACTATTTTGGATAAACCGCTTTGAAGGTTGTTTTTGATATACTGATCATGCTTCCCACTAATGTGGGAAGGCATGAGCAAACTGATATTTTTGCCGAGAATTTCATTTTTATTATAGCCGAATGTTTCTTCGGCAGCGGGACTGAATTCAGAGATTAATCCTTTAGAATTTATGACAATAATTCCATTTTTGGCGGTGTCGATAATTCCGCGCAGGCTGGCAGTACGTTCAGCTACTTTTTCTTCCAGTTCTTTTTTGGCTTTTTCCAAATCGCGTCGCGATTTTTCCATCTCGGTTATATCGATAAATGTTTCCAATAAGACTTGGTGTCCGCCTTTATCAATAATGGAAACAGATTTCATGATCGGAATTATTTCACCGTTTTTTGAAAGAAGGCTTCGTTTGGAGGAATCATACGGTTGGCCGAAATCAATAATAGGGCAAGTTCTGGAGGTCGCTGAGCAAGTAAGCTTGCTGCAATGACTTCCTATAATTTCGTCACGACTGCGGCCCATCATTTTCAATGCAAAATCATTAATATCAAGTATTGTTCTGTTTTCAGGGTCAACAAGAAAAACCCCGGCTGATATTGAATTGAAAAGCTGGTTTAAGTATTGTTCATTTTTTGCAACTTCTTCGGATCTCAGGAATACCTCATTTTGAGAATATTCGATTGAATCCAGCATTGAATTGACGTTTTTACTTAACTCAAAAATTTCGTCATTTCCGAGTACACTTACTCTCCCTTTTGCATATCCGGTTTCCCCTATAGATGAGACCTGTTCGCTAAGTTTCTCTAAACGGGCAAGGACTTTTCGGTGAAGCAGAAAATAACCAAGAAAGGCCACTGTAAGAATAATAAAGGTCGCAACCCCGTAATTATAAAGAGATATAATTTTGCCATATTCAGAAATTCGGCGGTTAACAGTGGTTTTCAATATTGCGACAGCTTTTTGGTTCACATCAAAAATGAGCGCTGAGCCGGTGGCAATATCCTCGTCTGGATATGTGATGGTTTTGTTTTGGTTTGTGCTTAAAAGCCTGTTCAGCAAATCTAAATGAGTGGTTACAGGCTGAATTGTAATGGGAAAACCTAACAAGCTGGAAGAGGTTTCAAGTATTTTAGAGGAGAGAGGGCGGGCTGTGATAAACGTCCCCATAGCGGGGCCTTCACTGTCACTTGTTAAAATCGGTCGTTCTGAGATTAATACGAGTTCTCCAGCGTCCAGCTCAATTATTCCACCGCGCGCGCCTTCACTACCTGCTATTATCGGCAGTTGTTTACTACAGCGCTGGATAATAGTGTTTGCCAAAGCTTCATTTATTTCACCGTGAGTATTGACTGCTCTTGCAAAGAGAATATCTCCACTTGTGTCTCGTAGAATCACTGCAGCAAGAGATTGATTCAGAAATGTTTCGATGCTGAGATTTGATTCGATATAGGCAGAGTTAAGGTTCTGTGCAAATAAATAAGTATCATCCCAGGCAGACCAGTCCAAGACAAGATCATCCAGATTTTGTAATTCATTTTGGATACTTTTTTGCGCAGAATTGATACTGGCAAAGACTTTTTCATTTTCGAGGTCTTGGAATCCTTTTTCGACAACTAAAGTGGAAACTAGGAAATGACCGACTGCAAAAAATAATGTTATAAAAATAATACTCAGTATGGTCATATGGCGTAGCTTCAATGGTAACCTCCGAATTCGTTTTTTAGCTACTTGTGGACATATGTAAGGAAGTTATTCTTTTTCAGCATGCTGATCTTTAACTTCAAGAATACTTTCCAGATTATCCATAAACACTGTCACGAGTGCCGGGTCAAAATGCTGTCCGGATTCTTCCAGAATAAGAGCGACTGCTTTTTCAACAGGCCAGGCTTTTTTGTAGGTTCTTTCACTGGTCAAGGCATCGAATACATCAGCAATTGCGACAATTCTTCCTTCTAGAGGAATGTCCTCCCCTTTGAGACCGTGAGGATAGCCTTTTCCATTCCATTTTTCATGATGTGTAAGAGCCACTGAGTAAGCCATTTGCAGTAGGGGGTTGTCATGCTTTCCTATAATCTCGGCTCCGAATTCACAATGCTTCTGAATGATCTTCCTTTCATGCTCATCGAGTTTGCCTGCTTTGAGCAGAATTATATCCGGGATTCCGATCTTGCCGATATCGTGCATGGGAGTGGCATTCAGTATAAGGTCGGTTTCAACCTCGTTCATGCCTATCCCTTTGGCAATAATGTGCGAATAGTAACTCATGCGAATAACATGCATGCCTGTTTCGTTGTCTTTATATTCGGCAGCTCTGCCCAGCCTGCGGATAATTTCACGGCGGCTGTTGTCCAGTTCTGTGGTCCGCCGGCGGACTTTTTCTTCCAGTGACCTGTTCTGATCGTATAGTTGTAAATGAGTTTTAACCCGGGCCAGCACAATCGGAGGGCTTACAGGTTTGGTTATATAATCGACAGCCCCAATCTCAAATCCGTGAGCCTCATCCTCAACGTTCACCATCGCTGTAACAAAAATAATCGGAATATTTCTTGTTCGCGGGTCTTGTTTGAGCTTGCGACAGACCTCGTATCCGTCCATTTCCGGCATCATTATGTCCAGCAGGATTATGTCGGGAATGGTTTCAAAAGCTATTTGCAGTGCTTTTGAACCGTTTTTAGCTGCTTTAACTCTGTATTTTGGGGATAGAATATTAGAAAAAATAGCAATGTTATTAGAGGCATCGTCAACGACAAGAACCGTCTGTCTGGACATTTTATCATTCATTTTCTGCTCTCTATTTTCTGCTTGTGGTTTGTTATATAAAACAACTTTTAGAGCACATTCCGTTTGCTCGGTTGAGAAATTGGAGTTTTTTGAATTATATTATCCAACAATATTTTAGGTAAAAGTTTACTTAATTTGATACCATTTTCTTTGCGAAATGTTTACTCATACTTATTAAATTTATTAATTCATTATCAACACATGGTGCAAACGTCATCTATTAACGATCTAATGTGGGGCGATGCAGGCTTGCACTTGAAAATGTGCAAGCCTTTTTCATAAATCAACTATGTCTGAAATTAACGATGTCTTCCCAGTGAAAAGTGATCAGTCCACTTTGAATCGTTTACGGGAGCCTGTGGTTGAAAAGAATTCAAGAGGTTTTAGCCCCTCTCTACTGATAATTGCCTCAGTTCTTGAGTAGACATAAAGTTTGACCGGGGCTCCAATTTCTTTAGTAAGTTTTTTCTCTATGCTGTTGATTTCTTTGCTGGTAATCAATCGCTCGCCTGTGATGTCGGCAAGGACCTTCCAGCCATCTGCAGTTTTTTGTGTGTCAACATAGATAGGGAAAATATTACGTATGTTTTTGAGAAGCTGCATGGCTGAATCTTTTACTTTTTTCGCTTTTGGGGACTCTTTTTCTGAGTAGACTGTTCCAAAAAGGTTTCTGCCGTTACGTGTGATGTCATTACTTTTGAAGAAACGGACGATTAAAGTCAGGTTTTTTTGTTTAGTTCTGTCTCTCAGCATACGTTCAATTTTTTCAACATCTTCAGGCAGCGGTTTTTCCGGTCCGCTGATTTCTGCGATGACTGCGTGCCCATTTTTAAGATTCATATGGTTAATAGAGGAGAGAGTGTACCACGGATAGTCAGACATGAGACTGCGTAGTAATAGTTCTGTGTGCTCAAGAATTATGACTTTGCTGTCAGCTTTAATTCCTTTCTTTTTTTCTTCTGCATTGACAAGAGCACTGCTGTTGATTTTGGTGCTTGATGAAATGCTTTGGGTTATATTTGTGCGTACGATGATTTGTACTGGCATATTAAGGGTCTGTGAGGATTCTTTTTCAATTTTATTTACCACCTTTGCATCTAATGACTTGGGTCCTTGTAAGATAATAAATCCGCTGATAATGCCGTCTGTAATTTCATGCTGCACGTCCTTAATGGCCGTATTGGGAGTGGAGGAAATGGCCTGCATGGTGATTGTTCTCAGGTTTTTGTTTATTTTCCGGGAAGTCGAGACCTCTATGAGTGATTTGGTGAGAAGTCCCGCTACAAGGATAAGCCCGATAGTCGTTATTGAAAAATGTTTGATAAGTCTTGGTAGCGGTTCATTTTCGGAATGTGGAATGAAGCCGGTCATAATGAACAAAGCGCTTGCCACTGAAAGAATAACCAGAAAGTTGGCAAAAAATAGCAGAAATGCTCCCCAGGCGTTAGTGTATTGGTGAAGGGCAAGACATAGGCCGCTGGTGCAGAGAGGAGGCATCAGTGCGGTTGCGATAGCGATCCCCGGCATGACCGGACTTACTTTTTCATCAATCAGGGCCACTGTTCCGGCAATTCCGGCAAATGCTGCTACACCGAGATCCAGCAGGTTGGGTTTTGTTCTGGTTATAATTTCATTAGTTATTTCAAAGAATATCGGGAAGCACCCAATCAGGAATGCTCCGCCTACTCCAAGCAAAATCCCAGCGGTCACGGAAAAAACAGAGTCACGTATAAGGGGAAATTCTCCGCGTACCAGTCCTAGAGATACTCCAAAGATGGGCATCATAAGAGGAGAAACGAGCATGGCCCCGATAACAACCGCCGGACTGTTTGCCATAAGTCCTATGGAGGCAATGAAAGCGGCAACCACCATAAGCAGATAGTACATGCCGCTGGCTACTGAGTTGCGGGTGATGTCAGTGATAAGAAATTCACGACGGGCATCACTGACAAACAGTAAAGGAACCTTGGCTTTTGTTCTCGGTTTTCTAATAAAAAAAAAGCCCATTATTTCCTCCGATTAAAAAGTTTAATCGTTTCGGGGTACAAAATTGAAGATTATATTGGTTATATGTTGTTAGCCTTTTTTAATTGAGGAGTCTATTAATCCTTGTTTTTTTTAGGTTGAGTGCTGTGTTTTATGATGTGATCCAAGTTGTTTTTTAATATATTAAAAAGGCTGCCTCCTGATGGAGACAGCCTTTTTTTGCAAAGTAATTTGTAGTTAAAATGTTTAGATCAAAACTATAACAAATAGTTAACAGCCGCGAGACCCATGAGAGACATAGTGATGGTGTAAGGTAGAGCCAGAAGCACCATCCGACCATAAGAAAGCCTGATAACCGGAGCAAGAGCCGAGGTCAGCAAGAAAAGGAATGCTGCCTGACCGTTAGGAGTTGCAACACTTGGAATATTGGTTCCGGTGTTGATTGCTACTGCCAGCTTATCCAGATTTGTCATAATACTGAGCGCCTGAGTTGCTGCTGCCTGTGGTAAGCCAGCAACTGCATCAGCCCTTGCAATATGAGGGTCGGTCAGTTTGTCCATCAGAGCCTGCCCGGTCATTCCGATGTCGGGAATGGCTCCGAGCAAGTGAACAAAGTGCATTTTTGTTTCGGAGATATAAACGGTAGCGACAAAGACATTGTCAGAAATAGCCGAGAGCAAGCCGTTGGCAATATAGTATGCAACAAGCTGGGTTTGGCCATGCAGGCTGAGCACGTAATTAATGATAGGATGAAATAGACCCTGATCATGGATTACGGCTACAACTGAAAAGAATACTACGAGAAGAGCGGTAAAAGGCAGTGCTTCCTCGAAAGCTTTTCCTAAATGATGTTCTTCAATAACACCGTTCATAGAAGTGAGCAGAATAATAACTGACAGGCCGATAATACCGACCGCAGCAAGGTGTAAAGCTAAGGCAGCAACGAGCCATATACCTGTTATTGCCTGAATGAATAAACGGACCTTACCTTTCTGCCCTTGTTGTTCTTCCATTTTAATAGCTGTTTCAAGTAGGTGAGAACGAATGTTTCCGGGCAACTGTGCTCCGTAGCCGAAGATATGAAAGTATTCAACGGTTACGCAGGTCAGCAGTCCTGTAGCTAAAACAGGCATTGATACAGGCACGACTTTCATGAAGAATTCTACGAAGTGCCAGCCCATTTCACTGGCGATGAGCAGGTTCTGAGGCTCTCCGACCAGTGTGCAAACTCCGCCGAGGGCTGTTCCTACAGCACCGTGCATCATAAGATTGCGCAGAAAAGCTCGGAATTCCAACAAATCTTCACGGTTTTTAGCAATGACAGCCTGATCGTTACACAGGTCATGGTCACAGTGCAGGGTCTTTCCCGAGGCGAATCTGTGATAGACATTGTAGAATCCATAAGCCACGGCGATAATAACAGCGGTTACAGTCAAAGCATCAAGAAATGCTGATAACACAGCACCCGCAAGACAGAACAGTACTGAGATAACTATCTTAGAACGAACTCGAACGAGAATGCGGGTAAATGTGAATTGCAGAAATTCTTTCATGAAATAGATCCCTGCGACCATAAAGATCAGCAGCAGGATTACTTCAAAATTTTTGATAGCTTCATGATAAATTGTCTCACTTGAAGTCATGCCCAGAAAGACTGCTTCAAATGCAAGTAATCCACCGGCTGGCAAAGGATAACATTTCAGAGCCATTGCCAGTGTAAAAATGAACTCTGCAATAAGTGCCCAGCCAGCTACAAATGGTCCGGCAACGAGCATAAGGCACGGGTTCAAGGCCAGAAAAAATAAAATGGTCAGTTTGTACCATTTAGGGGCAGCTCCCAGAAAGTTGCTGCCTAGTGCTTGCAAAAATGTAGGTTGCATCAAATTCTCCTTTTTGATGGACATAATTAGGCTGTTAGCGAGTATTGTCGTTATTAATATATTTTATTACCGCAATAATTATAAGGACTTACTCCCTTTCGGCTATAGCATACAAAACGCAAAAGTGTTTTACTCCTGAGTATTTAATCAGTCCAGTGTAATAATAGGTTGTTGATTTGAGATTATTATTTTCATATATAAAATTAGTGTTGGTTTTCTGCCATCTTGGAGTAGGGTTGCATAGCAGGCAATAATATCTCTGGATCTTTAGTGTCGATGAACTCGAATCCAAGAGTGTATAAATTCTTGAAAGGGAACGGGGCTCATGCAGGTCAAACAACTTTTTAAATATTGGACGTATCTTTTTTTTGCTCCGGGCGCTCACCTTAGGCATAAGTATTCGGCGTTTAAGTCTCTTTTAGTCCATGATGCTACTGCCCTTGAATTAATTGCTGATCTTGAAGACGTCTTCTACAGTAAAAAAAAGGTTGATAATCAGCGCGTGATCTGGCTGATTCATCGGTTATCATTGGCAGTTGAGGCTATGACCGGGCAACTGGTCGAAATGAACCCCCTTCGTTATATGAATTTAGCGGAAAATTTTCGTAGAATAGACGACTGCGTAAAGCTTGCTGTTGATCATGATCTGCCTGACTCAACCCCTCCTTATATTCTCTCTCTTGGTAGTGCAGCAGACTTTCCTGGTTTGGCCGGAGGCAAAGGGGCTAATCTTGGGCGTGCATTTAATGAAAGCAGTGTTAATGTTCCGCCCGGTTTTGTTGTGACTGCGAATGCTTTTAATCTGTTTATTGATTTTAACGGGTTGAGAGAGGCTATAGAAAGTCGTTTAAGTCTCATGGAAGTTGATAACCATTCCCTCCTTGCGAAGCTTACCCTTGAAATACAGGAACTGATTTTGGCCGCGGATGTTCCCGATGAAATTGCGGACGGTATCAGTTTGGCTATGTCGGAGATGTTTTCGGAGGAGGGGTTGATAGCTGTCCGCTCAAGTGCGTTGGCCGAAGACGGTGATATTTCTTTTGCCGGACAATATGCCAGTGAACTCAGTGTGCAGAAAAAAGATGTGCTTGAAGCTTATAAACGGGTTTTGGCTGGTAAATTCTGCCCTCGAGCTGTTTTTTATCGGATTTCTAACGGACTTTCCGACAGCGAAACGGCTATGGCTGTGTTGATTCTTCCTATGGTTGAAGCTGAAAAAGCGGGGGTTATCTATTCTAAGAATCCTGACTCTCAGTTCCGTAGTGAAAATATCTGTATCTATGGAGTTCACGGGCTTGGTGATTCTTTGGTAGATGGAAGTATTTCTCCGGCAAAAGCTTTTCTCTCCCGAGATCCTGAACCTAAATTGATCCGAATCAATTCTACAAAGAGGGATGCTCTTCCAAGTGAGGCAACTATTCTTGAGCTCGGACGGATTGCCATGCGGCTTGAATCTCTTTTCGGCTTTCCGCAAGACATTGAGTGGGCTAAAGATTCTTCCGGCAATGTTTATATCTTACAGACACGTCCGATACAGCAGAATACAGATAAAGCTGCCGAGGTTCACTCACCAATAGAGAACACTCCTATAGTCAAAGGGCTTGAGCGTGCGTCACTGGGAGTGGGATGCGGTGAGATTTATTTTGCAGTAACCGGTAAGGATTTTGCGAATATTCCTGAAGGGTCGATCGTTGTTACACCGACTCTTAAGCCCGTACTTTCTCTGTTTATCTCTAAAATGAACGGGGTTATTGCCGGCACAGGCAGCCGGGCAAGTCATTTTGCATCCGTTGCACGTGAGTGTGGTCTACCTGTTTTGGTCGGCGACACTCTAGGGAGTTTTTCAGCAGGACAATTTGTGACGGTTGACGGGGTGGATGGAGCGGTGTTCGATGGCTGTGTGGAGGAAGTGGTAACTAGAAATTTTAAGAAAGAGAAAGTTGCACAGCGAGTCTTTGATTTTTCCTCCAAGGTTGCGCCTTTTACTGTAAAACTGGACCTTACGGACCCTGAGTCTGCTGATTTTACGGCTGAAGGGTGTTGTTCGCTGCATGATTTAGTTCGTTTTTGCCATGAAAAATCAGTAGAAGAAATGTTTTCATTGGTGGATAAAATGGGTCGCGGTATGGGCGCGGCAAAGGAATTGAAAAGTGAATTACCTCTGGTTATGTATATTCTTGATCTCGGTAAGGGATTGGTTTTAAACACAACTAAAAGGGGTCACATAACTCCTCAGGATATAAAGAGTCAGCCGATGTTGGAGCTTTGGAGGGGGCTGGCCAGTCCTATGGTGAAATGGTCAAAGGGACTGACTCACATAGACTGGGAGGAGTTTGACCGGGTCTCTGCCGGAATATTCAGTGTTAATTCTAAGTTGCTTGCTAGTTACGGCATTGTTTCGGAAGACTATCTTCATCTTATGATTCGTTTCGGCTATCATTTTTCTGTAGTGGATTCCATCTGCGGACCCAACGCAGGGGCGAATTATATTAATTTTAGATTTAGAGGCGGCGGATCTGAACTTGAAAACAGGCTTTTACGGTTGGAGTTTATTCGCCGTGTGCTTGATCATTACGGATTCGAAATAGAAATACACGGGGATATGCTTGACGCCATATGTTCCAGAATCAGTGAGAAAGATACCTGTGTTTTGTTAAATATATTGGGGTATCTGCTGGCGGTTACGCGACTGATGGATATGCGTCTTCAAAATGAAAAACAAGTGAAAGCCGAAGTCCGGCTGTTTATTGAGAGTGCGGAGAGGCTTGATGGAAACTGTTCATAATAAACCGGCTTATCATCTGACATGGGTTACGGATCAGCTTGCCGTGGGGTGTGCTCCCATGAGCTTTGTCCAGCTTAAATCTCTGGAGGAGCAAGGGGTGGATGCCATCCTGAACCTGTGCGGTGAGTTTTGCGACCTGTATGACATCGAGAAAGATGCCGGGTTTGATGTCTATTATCTTCCGCTCGAGGATGAAGAGGCTCCGGGGCTTATTGAACTTGAAAAGACTCTGGAATGGCTGGATGAAGCTATTTATCTAGGTAAAAAGGTTTTGATTCATTGTCGTCACGGTATCGGGCGGACCGGAACAATTCTCAATGCTTATCTGCTTCGTCGGGGGCTGGGTCACAGACTGGCTTGGAAAGCTTTAAGAAAACTGAGATCCAAACCTGCCAATTTCGAGCAGTGGTGGGTCATTCGTAAATACGGCAAAAAGAGCGGCAAGTTAACGATTCGTGAACCTTATCTGGAATTCAAAAGGCTGGTTGATCTGTCACCTTTTTTTAATGATTATGATCAATTGATTCAGCGCGTTGAATCTGTAGCTCGTGAGTCTGCACAAGTTGTAGCCTGTGGACTTAATAATGATCAGTGTTGCCGGACTCCGGTCAGTCTCACCTTGGTGGAAGCCGTACATCTCAGTCATCAGATTAATCTGGAGCTTGGTCACGAAGAACGTCTTGCTGTTATTGAACAGGCTGTTGAAACGGCTTGGGCTGAAAGGAGGGCTTCATCTGAATTGAGCAAAGAAAAAGGAGTTCTTGAGTTTTGTTTGTCCGGGGCAGGCTCTGTTTGTCCGCTGCTTAAAAATAAATCCTGCCTTCTATTTGATGATCGTCCTTTGCAATGCAGGGCTTTCGGGTTGGATCTTTCAGAGGATGGAGAATTGTGGGGCGAGTTTCTGATTCCCGCATTGAATAAGATTTCTTCGGAGATTTGGTTTGCTTACACCGGAGTTTTGTCTGACGCAAAAATGCCGCTCTTTTCTTTGCCGGACGTTGTTTCCGGTAAGTTTATAGAAACTCTTTTCAAACGTATGATGGAGCAGGGTATTAGTGAGTAGCTTATAAATGAAGCTCTTCAGGATAGATGCTTAAACCATATATTCATTGTTTCCAGTCCTCCGCTGATATTAGTATTATTCGGGATTGTTCCAGAATAAGTATATCCGGCTTTGGCAAAAAGAGAATTTACTCCATATGAACAGGCCCGTGCAATTGTGAAAAAACACTTTTTACCTGTTGCGGCGGATTCTTTTTCGAGCTTGTGCAGTAATGACCCGGCTATGCCTTTTTTGCGATATGCGGGTAGAACTGCAAAGTCGGTTAGTTCCGCACTCCAACCGTCTGATCCAGCTTCGGCTGAAGCCGCGCCGATTAATTTGTCATTGTGAAAAACTCCATAAAAACAACCGTTTTGATCCATTTCATGTTTAATGAAATCAGCGTCATGGACAGGGAAGGGATAGGTGCTGAATATCTCTTTGTATAAATCCGCTAGGGATTGGCAATCCTGAGCAGTTAATTTTCTAAGTTTCAACCCTTCTTCAAGTTTGTTATCAACCCCTGCTCCGGATTTACTTTTAGCAACAGCAATGACTTTATCAAGCTCACTCTGATTTTTAATGGTTTCACGCCAAGGTTGTCTGTATAAGCTTAAAAAAGATCCGTCATCATTAGAAAACAAATTCGGAACTGACGCTTCTTCTGTAAATCCTTCTGCTACAAAGTCTGGCAAGCAAGCTCTTGGAATTTTAGCAAAAATCTTTGAGACATTGGCTGCTTCGGCTCTGCTTTTAAGCTTAAAAAGAATTTCAGGCATATCGTCCGGTGACAGGTCCATCAAATAAATTCTGTCATTAAGCGGACCAATCTGAATTTTGCTTTGACCGATTGAAATTATTTTATCAGGAATCATTGGCACATCTTTCAGTTCTTTCGTTTTCTTCAGGAGTCAGGCTGAGTGTTTCATCCCAATCGGAGAGCAGTTTTGCAATTCCGATGGGGTTTTCTTCTGCGTCATCTTCCATTAATTGCAGGTTGCAATTCTCACAGTCGCGGTCGCAATAATTGCATTCGTAGGAATCAGGCTCGGCGTAAGTGGTTATTACTCCTTCGTAATTTCGCAAAATGACCTTGTTTGTAGCCCACGATACAATATAGTTCGGCATTACCGGAATTTTACCGCCACCGCCGGGAGCATCAATGACATAGGTCGGAACAGCAAATCCACTGGTATGTCCGCGTAAGCTTTCCATGATTTCTATCCCTTTACCCACTGGAGTTCTGAAATGTGACAGCCCTTCGGAAAGGTCGCACTGGTAAAGGTAATATGGGCGGACTCTGTTTTTTACTAATTTATGATTGAGCGTTTTTATAAGACGCGGACAGTCATTGACTCCGGCTAGAAGGACACTTTGATTACCGAGTGGAATTCCGGCATCGGCAAGTTTTGTTAAAGCCCTTCGCGAAGATGCAGTCAGTTCACGTGGATGGTTGAAATGGGTATTGATCCAAAGAGGATGATGCTTCTTCAACATATTTACGAGTTTGTCCGTTATTCTATACGGCAGGACAACAGGCATACGTGTTCCGATTCTTACAACTTCCACATGGTCAATTTCACCTATTTTAGTGAGCAACCAGTCCAGTTTTTCATCGGAGAGCATGAATGGATCTCCTCCGGAAAGCAGAACATCTCTGATTTGCGGAGTGTTGCGGATGTATTCCAACCCTGCTTCAAGCTGGGCTTCGCCGGGAATGGAGTCTACATCTCCCACTTTTCTTTTGCGGGTACAATGTCTGCAATACATTGCGCAGAGATTACTGACATGAAATAGAACTCGATCCGGATATCTATGAGTAAGGCCCGGTACAGGGCTGTCTTCATCTTCATGTAAGGGGTCAACCATGTCGCAGCGGCTGATTATCAGTTCGCGCGGATTTGGGAATGACTGCTTGAATACTGGGTCGTTTTCGTAATTATCTGTATGAATAAGAGATAAATAATAAGGTGTTACAGCAAGAGGGAATTTCTTGAGTGTTTGTTCGTGTAACCTTCGTTGCTTATCGGTGAATTTTATGCCGAGCGCTTTTTCAAAACCGGAAACTGTCTTTATTGAATTGCGGATATGCCATTTCCAATCAGTCCAGTCCGTTTTGGACGAATCTTCGTCTAAAATGTCGGATAATTGCTGCTGATGTGAATTGTATACTTCCATTGTAAGTCCTTTGACAGCCGTGTCGTTATAAATAATGTAAAATCGATAAGGTAGAAGGCGTTAAAAAGGGTTATTAAAGCCTGTTGTTACACGCGATAATTTTTAATGTTAAATTTTTGTATGTCGTAAAAAAAGTCAGTAATATGCTTTGTAAGCATATTATGAGTATGTAAAATATATATTTTAACGCATTGAGAATGCAAATAGATATTAAATAGCAATAAAAGTAATTTGTTTTACATCAGTAAAATTAAATTTTAGAGTGTAAAGCATTAAAAAAAACAAAAATAAATTGAGTAATTGTTCTTATTTTTTAATTAAATCAAACTAACAGGTAAGTCACAAGGTGACTTACTGGGTACTTAATGGGTAGTTTTGGTACCCATTAAACTATGAGTTGTTTTGATGCTTGAGGTAGGAAATGAGTGAAATTTTTTTCCCGCGCAGGCCGAGCTTGCGCCGGATATTTTTACGATGAGTCAGAATCGTATCTACAGAAAGACCCAGCAGTTCCGCGGTATGTTCACTGCTT
Organism: Maridesulfovibrio ferrireducens; assembly: GCF_900101105.1. Lineage (NCBI taxonomy): Bacteria > Pseudomonadati > Thermodesulfobacteriota > Desulfovibrionia > Desulfovibrionales > Desulfovibrionaceae > Maridesulfovibrio > Maridesulfovibrio ferrireducens. The sequence continues at coordinate 207,938 of NZ_FNGA01000001.1, read as the reverse complement.
TTTCCCGCTTCTATGTAGCGGCATATTTCAATTTCGCGAGGAGTAAGCTTAAGTAGAAGATCTTCGAATTGATCTCCTGTTTTTCCTGTAAGAGCTTCTAATCGTTCTTTAATAAATTTTCCGAAGCTTTTTCGCATTTGAGGGAGTGGTTCTTTAATCATTCTATCAAGAGCGGGTATGATCTGCTCGCGTACTTGCAATGCAAAATCTTCGTGCATGTCTTTTTTTTCTTCTTCTACCGATTCGATGACGGACCGTAAGGCAACATTCATACCGTCGACCTGTTCACGAGTTTTTTCAAGTCCACTTTCAAGACGTTCTTCATATGTCTCATGGAGTTCAACCAGAGGGGCATTGTTGGTAACAATGGCTAAAAATCCGTCTGAGCAAAACGGGACAGGTAGTGAGATGAGTCTTAAGGAATAGCTCCCACCGCTTTCTCCGTATGGTATTTCATGAACATTTTCTGTGGGGTAGAGTTTAACAAAATTAGATATGTTGTCAGTTTCTACTCTGAAGACACTCCAAAGAGTGTTGCCGATTAACTTGTCCTCGAAAAAAGATTGCGCGGGTTTATTGGCGCGGCAGATAATTCCTTCGTTGTCTGCAAACAGAATGAAATCAGAAAAAGATTCAAATACTTCTGATATTTGTTCCGGCAAACGATCTGGGTTGTCCTGATATTCAGAATCCAAAAAGTATCTCCTTATTTAATGTTGATTTACTGTATATAGATTTCTTTTGCACTGAATACAATGGTCGTAAAAAAGTACAACCTGTATAGACAAAAGATTAAGAGCCCTTTATTGTAATAATTATGCAAAAAATATTCTCATATATCAGACCTTATATATTGATTTTATTGGCAACATTAAGTTGTTTCGTAATAGGTTGTTCCGCGAAAAGCTCTTATACTATAGATTTAATGCCTGCTCCTTTATTGTATCATCAGAATACTTCGGAAGTTTTCAATTTAACCTATCCTTTTACAGGGGCGGATCTACCTGAGTTGTTTTATGCAACGAATAGAGAGCCTTCGCCTGACCCTTCTGAAATGTATGGAGTTAAACGCGGAGGAGTGCTTCATTTGGGTACTGCCGAGATTATGATGGGCAAGGGGGATTTCAGTTGGGAAGAGGCTCGTCGTATTTCTCTGCTTAAAAACAGAACAGACAAGTATCCGCTTAAAGTTAGAAGTGTAAACGAAATAGGTATCCTCGGTCTCAGTTTAACTCCTTTTTACGCCGACAAAATTCTAGAAAAGGGAGCTGTTGTCAAAGATGTTCAATTTGCTTCTCGAATTAATCGTCAGTTAGCCCAATCACGCGGCAAAGATATTTATATATATGTTCCGGGGTACAAGGTTAACTTTGATAACCCGATTCTCGTGGCTTCGGAGCTTTGGCATTTTCTTGGCTATAAAGGTGTTTTCGTGGCTTTTTCATGGCCTGCAACTCCAAAGACGCTTGCTTATTTGTCGGATCTTGAAACAGCCGAATTGTCATCTTATTATTTGCGGATTTTTATTGAATATCTGGCAAAATCAACCAAGGCTGAACGAATTCACGTATTAGGATATAGTGCCGGAACTCAGGTTGTGGAAAAAGCTATGTTTCAACTGACACTTGCATATAAGCATGCGCCTAAGGACTCTATCAAGAATCTCCGTCTCGGGCATATTATGCTTGTAGGAAGTGATCTTGATGCGGAGATATTCGGAGCCAATCTTCAGGAAGGAATGCTTGATGTGGCGGATGACATGACTGTTTATATGTCTGGAACTGATACTGCTTTAGGTCTTTCAAGCTGGATATTTAACAGGGCCAGACTTGGACAGGCTCCCAAGGATATGGCGGAGTCTGTGAAAACATATCTTGAAGATAATCCTAAGCTACGACTGATAGACGTTACTAAGGCTTCCTCGGCAAATACAGGAAACGGTCATGCCTATTTTCGGCAAAGTCCGTGGGTCAGCAGTGATATTTTGATGACGCTTATGTATAATGCATCGCCGAAGGAGCGAGGATTAGTAATGGAAGAAGGGTGGCCTGTCTGGACATTCCCGGCTGATTACATGGAAAGATTGAAGGAAGATCTAACGCGGAGACTGTCCAAAAGTACTTCAGATGGAGCTCTCGCAAAAACTCCGAGAAATGCTGAATAATGCGGCCCTTCGTATAATTACGATATAATCGTTGTGTCGTATTTTCAGTATCCTTATGATTAATACATGTAATTCTCGAGTTTCGTTTTCTATGTTTTAAAAAATGGTGTATTCTGTCTTCATAGTTCGAAAATTCATTCAAAGGAGAAGTCATGGCAGACTCAAGCTTCCTTTCAAAAGTTCCTAATCCGGTGACTATTAAAAATATTGATCATGGCAAAGTTGTAAATCTGGTTGATCTGGTTACCTATCAGGATGGGCAGGTCGTCAGCAGAACGTTGTCGCAACACAAAACAGTGACTCTTACCCTGTTCGCCTTTGAAACTGGAGAAGGGATCAGCACTCATACTACTCCGGGTGATGCCATGGTTCAGGTGCTTGACGGCACCGCCGAGGTTACAATAGACGGGGATGTTTTCACTGTCGGGACAGGACAGTCGATTGTTATGCCTGCGAATACTCCTCATGGCCTTAAGGCCAAGGAGCGCTTTAAAATGTTGCTGACCCTTATTAAAGAAAAAGCAGTATAATTTATAAATAACTTTAAACGGGAGAAGGTTCAAATGGGCCTTCTCCTTTTTATGTTTTAAAGGGTTGAGAAGTCTTTGACTCTCGGAGATTTAAGATGGGTAAAAAATGTTTTTTGGTTGCCGGGTTGGGAGTCGGAGTTACACTGCTGGTCTTATGGCTGGCAGGTGTTTTTAATTCAGGTGTAATTCAGCCGGGGCGGGTTGTTCCTACCAGACCCGTTGAAGAACCGGCTTTGACCGATCAGGCTGAAATAATCGTAGTTCCGGTTATGTATGAAGCTGTCGGAACTATACGGCCTAAGACCGAAACCAATATTGAAGCTCAAGTCACAGGTAAAGTTCTTAGTGTACTGGTTCGCGCCGGTCACAAAGTCCGCAAGGATGACAAGCTTATAGTGCTCGATAGTCGCGGTTTTCAGACCCGTCTGGAAAGTGCCGAGCAGGGGCTCAAGTCTGCCGAAGCTTCACACCGTCAGGCAGGAGAGGCTATCAACGCGGCAAAGGCTGCATCATATACAGCAACATCCACATGGAAGCGCATGAAGACCTTATTTGACAGTAAGGTTGCCACACTTGACGAACTTGATCGCGTTGAAGCTCAATATTTACAGGCAAAGGCATATCTTGCACAGGCTAATGACGGGCTTGCGGCGGCCTCTGCCGGAGTTAAGCAAGCCTCGAAGGCTGTAGAAGAAGCCCAAATAAATTTAGGGTATACTACAATTTCCGCTAATACAGATGGTGAAGTTGCCAAGCGGATGGTTGAGCCTGGTGACATCGCGTTTCCCGGTAAAAGTCTTATGCTTATTCAGACCAGCGGATCGCTTCGTCTGGAAGCTCTGGTTCGTGAAGGAGTAATCGGAAAGGTCAGGCCCGGTGTAAAATTGTCGGTCGAGGTTCAGGCTCTCGGTGAGCGGACAGTCGGAATTGTAGAAGAAGTTGTTCCGTCTGCCGATCCTTCCACACGCTCTTTTCTGGTTAAAATAGGACTGGACCCTATCCCCGGATTATATCCCGGTATGTTCGGGCGTCTGCTCGTTCCGCTCAGGGAAAAGGACGTTGTAGTTGTGCCAGTGCATGCAGTTTCGCGGGTGGGGCAGCTTGAAACTGTTTTGATAAAGAACGGAGAAGTATGGGAACCCGTGTATGTCCGTACCGGAAATGTCTACGAAGATAAGATAGAAATTTTGTCCGGTTTGCGAGGTAATGAGACTCTGGGGATGACCGCACTGGAGGCAGGTGGAGAATCAAAATGAGTACTCCTGACGCAAACCATGAAGGTGAAAAGTCCAAAGGTCTGATTGCATCGACTGTCCGTTTCTTTTTACATTCAAAACTTACCGTTATTCTGGTGATCGCTTCTGTCCTGCTCGGAGTTGCCGCTATTCAATTGACCCCGAGAGAAGAGGAACCACAGATCGTTGTGCCTATGGCGGATATTGTGGTTCAGGCGCCGGGTGCGGGGGTGGAGGAGGTTGAGAAGCTTATTACCACGCCTCTTGAACGCCTTTTGTGGCAGATTGACGGTGTTGAGTATGTTTATTCCATTTCCCGCCGCGATACCTCTATGGTGACGGTTCGCTTTTTTGTCGGGGAGAATCGGGAAGAATCACTTATCAAGCTGCACAATGCCATTACTAAAAACGCAGAGCTTGTTCCGGGTATAGTCTCAGGGTGGGCTATTAAGCCTGTTGAGATTGATGATGTGCCGATAGTTGCGTTAACTTTATATCCTTCTTCCGATCATCCCGAAATTTCAGATTTTGAACTGCGCCGCGTGGCAGAAGAACTGTCGCAGCGACTTGCGGAAGTGGAAGATCTTTCGCGTATCTCTCTGGTTTCCGGTAGATCCCGTGAGATTCGGGTTGAGCTTTATCCCGAACGTATGGCGGGATTAAATGTTTCGCCCATGAATATCGTCAAAGCCTTGGACGGCGCAGACCAGTCTGCCGTGGCCGGAACTGTTCTTTCGGGTAACCGTGAGATAACTATATCAGCCAATTCTTTTCTTGAATCTGCGGAAGATGTACGCAATTTGATAGTTGGGGTTTTTGATTCAAAGCCTGTCTACTTACGTGATGTTGCAGTTATAGAGGACGGACCGGAAGAACCTTCGTCTTATTCAAGGATAGGTTTCTCAAGGCTCTATTTATCCCGCATAGAACAGGATGCAGAACAGCCTTCACTTCCGGCAGTGACTATTGCCTTGTCAAAGAAGAAAGGAAGCAATGCCGTCGACGTTTCCGAAGCTGTTCTTGCACGCCTTGATCAGCTTAGAACGACAGTATTACCCGCTGGAATTGAGGTGGAAATCACCCGTGATTACGGCAAAACTGCTGATGCGAAAGTCAGCGATCTGTTAAATTCGCTCGGTTTTGCGGTTTTTACCGTGGTTCTTTTACTTGCTTTCACTCTCGGCTGGCGAGAAGCGGCGATTGTTGCTCTTGCTGTTCCTGTCAGTTTTTCTCTGGCCCTGTTCGTCAATTATATGCTGGGGTTCACTATTAACCGTGTAACTCTTTTTGCTTTGATTCTTTCACTCGGGCTGGTGGTGGACGATCCTATTACTAATGTGGACAACATTCAGCGCCACATTCTCATGAAAAAAAAGAAGCCGGCCGAGGCTACCCTTGATGCTGTTTCCGAAGTTCTGCCGCCGGTGATCATGTCCACTTTGGCAATTATAGTTTCCTTTGTTCCGCTTTTCTTTATTACCGGAATGATGGGGCCTTATATGGCCCCTATGGCTGCCAATGTGCCACTGACAGTAATATTTTCAACGATTTGCGCACTTACTATTGTGCCGTGGCTGGCCTTCCGCCTTTTAAAAGATATTAAGCCTAAACCCGGCTCCGAGCTTGATTCCGGTCCCGGTAAAATTGAGCGTTTTTATTCATGGATTATTACACCGTTTCTTGAATCATCAGTTAAACGCTGGATGCTGTTATGTGGTATTGTTTTAGGGCTGGTCTTCTCAATTGCGCTTGCTGGAATGCGATTTGTTCCACTCAAAATGCTTCCGTTTGATAATAAAAATGAATTTCAGATTGTTATTGATATGGATGAGGGAACACCTCTCGAGCAGACCGACAGAGTGGTTCGTGAGTTCGAGCAGATTTTGCGGGGTGTGCCGGAGGTTACAAATTTCGTAACTTATGCAGGCGAGCCTTCTCCAATGGATTTCAACGGGCTGGTCCGCCATTATTATTGGAGAAACGGTGGGCATATGGCAGATATCCGCGTTAATCTGGCGGATAAATCTCAACGCAGTGAACAGAGTCATGCCATTGTGCTCAGGCTTCGGAATGAACTTGAAGCTGTTGCCGAGCGCAACAACGGTCGGATTAAAATTGTTGAATCTCCTCCCGGACCTCCGGTTATATCGACCATTACTACAGAAGTTTATGGTGCAGAGGACCGTCCTTATTCAGCTCTGATTGAAGGGGCGGATCAGATTGAGGGGATTATGGCAACTGAATCCGGGGTAGTCGATGTGGATGATTCCACCGAAGCTGACCGGATCATGGTTGATTTTGTGCTGGATAAAGAAAAAGCGGCTTTGCACGGGGTTACCGCTCGTAGCGTCGTGGCGACCTTGCAAATGGCATTATCCGGTATGGTTCCGGCTACGGTGCATGTTGAAGGGGAACGTCGCCCCTTGCCTGTGAAACTTATTCTTCCGCGAGTGCGTCGTTCTGATGCGGGTACTCTTTCACAAATCAAAGTTAAAACTTTAGATGGTAAATCTGTTCCGTTGGCTGAACTTGGTGAACTTGTAGAGATTGATCAGCAACAACCGATTTATCATAAGAATCTTAAACGGGTTGTTTATGTGTTCGCTGAAATGGCCGGGCGTGCCCCGGGTGAAGCTGTGCTTGATATGCAGTCGAAGTTGAAAGCTGATCCCCTGCCGCCGTTTATCTGGTCTGAATGGGCGGGAGAAGGTGAATGGCAGATCACGCTTGATGTGTTCCGTGATCTGGGACTGGCTTTTGCCGCGGCCCTGCTCGGTATATATATTTTATTGGTGGTGGAGACAGGTTCATTCGGTATGCCTCTTCTTATTATGAGCGCGATACCTTTGACTTTGCTGGGAATTATGCCCGGATTCTGGCTGCTCAATCTGATAGGGGCGGGAGAAGTTGCGGGAATGGTCGGTGAAGCTTTTGCTGATCCGATATTTTTTACAGCGACCAGTATGATCGGGATGATTGCGCTGGGTGGAATTGTTATTCGTAACTCTCTGGTTCTTATTGATTTTGTGCGTAAATCGATGGCTGAAGGAATGGAACTTAAAACGGCTCTTATCCGTTCCGGGGCTGTGCGTTTACGCCCTATAGTGTTGACGGCTGCCACAACTGCTCTCGGAGCATGGCCCATTACTTTGGACCCGATCTTTTCCGGCCTCGCATGGGCTTTGATTTTTGGATTGCTGGCCTCAACTCTGTTTACTTTGGTTGTTATTCCCGTTGGATATTATGTTTTTGAGAGGGATTAATTAAAATTACGTTTCTTGAATTGCTACTGAACCATCTAACAAAGGCGGAAGTATGTCAGTACAGATAACGGATGCAGTCAGTTGGGTAGGCAAGGTTGATTGGCAGATTAAAAAATTTCATGGTGAAGAGTATTCAACTCACCATGGAACGAGTTTTAACTCCTATCTGATTCGGGATGAAAAAATAGCGTTAGTGGAAACCGTTTGGACCCCGTTTACCTCTGAATTTCTTGATCTGCTTGAAAAAGAAGTAGGTCTACAGAATATCGACTATGTAATTATGAACCATGGCGAACCTGATCATAGTGGCGGGTTTAAAGAATTAATGCGGCGTATTCCGGATATTCCGGTTTATTGTACAGCCAACTGCGTTAAGTCTCTTAAAGGGCAATATCATGGTGATTGGAATTTCAAGGTAATTAAAGCGGGTGAGACTCTTTCGCTTGGAAAACGTGAACTGGTTTTCATTCCTGCGCCGATGCTGCATTGGCCTGATACAATGATGTGTTATCTGACAGGTGATAATATACTTTTCAGTAATGATGCCTTCGGGGAACATCTTGCCACAGAATCATTATATAATGATCTTGTTGATGAATGCGAATTGTTTCAGGAAGCAATGAAATATTATGCGAATATACTTACTCCGTTCAGCAAACTTGTAACCGCCAAGATTAATGAAGTTGTCAGTCTGGGCGTGCCGGTAGATTTTATCTGTCCCAGCCACGGGGTGGTCTGGCGGTCCGACCCTATGCAGATTGTAAATAAGTATCTGGAGTGGGCCGCAGATTATCAGGAAAACCAGATTACTGTCATATATGACACCATGTGGGACGGAACCAGACTTATGGCGGAGTCTATTGCGCAGGGTCTTCGTGAAGCTGATGACTCGCTTGCAGTTAAGATTTATAACTGCGCCACCGGAGATATGAACGATATTATCACTGAAGTTTTCAAGTCCAAGGGTGTTCTTGTCGGTTCGCCTACGTTTAATAAAGGTATGCTGGCATCTGTTGCTGGAATTTTAGAAGAAATGCGCGGATTGGCTTTTAAGAACAAAAAAGCTGCCTCTTTCGGGTCTTATGGTTGGAGTGGGGAATCTCCGAAGGCAATCGCGAACAGATTAGATGAAGCCGGATTTGAACTTGTCGGGGAAGGACTTAAAATAATGTGGCAACCGGATGATGAAGCCTCGGAAAAATGTCGAGAATTCGGTCGTCAATTTGTAAGCTCTTTTAAATAAGATAGATGTTTTATACGGATCGCATCAGGTTTTATCTTTGGCGCTGGTGCGATCTTTAAGAGCACTTCTCTTCTACTCTGCTTGGCAGTGTGATGGTAAACAATGTTCCCACTTCTGGGACACTGGTTACACTCATTTGGCCGTGATGTAAGTCTGTGATGATAAAATAGGAGATAGATAAGCCTAATCCGGTTCCTTTTCCTACTTCTTTTGATGTATAGAATGGATCAAAAATCTTGTTTTGGATTTCTTCAGTCATCCCCGGGCCATTGTCTTCGATTTCAAGAGTAACCTTTGACTCTTTTGAACTTATCCGCAGTATAAGTTCTGGTGCTGTTCCTTTCTCGTAATTTTTTTCAGACATCGCTTCCGTGGCGTTTTTTAGCACATTCAGAAAAACTTGCTGGATCTCATTCGCAAGGCAGCAGATCTGGGGAATATCTTTTCCAAATTCGCGCGTGATTTTTATCTGTTTAAAGTCAAATTCTTTATTTAAATTGTAGTCGTTAGAAATTAATTCAATTGTTTCATTTAAAAGTTCATTGATTTCACAAATGCAAAGTTGTTTAACGGCCTTGTGGCTGAAACTGAGCACGTTGTGCACTATTTTTGAAGCTCTTAATCCAGAATCAGAAATAGAATTTAACATGCGATTGACCTCTCTTTTGTTTAGGTAGCTACGCATATCATTTAATGAAATTGAGTTTTCTGCCGCTGTTGCAATATTTTTGTCTGTGTCAGCGTATATACGATTATAAATGTTTTGAGATGCCCCCATGATTGCAGAGAGAGGATTATTAATTTCATGAGCGATACCGGCTGCCAATTCACCTAAAGAACTCATTTTTTCACTTTGAACCAGAAGCTCCTGAGTTCTTTTCCGCATGGTTATATCTCGAGCGACCCCCAAGCAGTAACGATTTTGATCTTCGTCAAATATGTATGCAGATATTTCGATGGGAAAAATCGATCCATCCTTACGCTTGTGGTGACTCTCCAGAGAAAAGGAGTGATCATTATTAACTGTGTTAATAAAATCAGACCACTCGTGAAGATTGGCATCGGCATCAATGTCATTAAGTTCAAGGCCAAGTATTTCTTCCCGGGTATAGCCTAGCTTTTCGCATGCAGAATTATTGACATCAATGATATTTCCCTGTGAATCTGCCAGATAGATAGGATCAGCGATATTGTTCAGCAATCGTTGGTAGCGCCTGTGGCTTAGTTGCTGTGAACGAAGGTGTTTTTTTATCAATCCATAAACTAATAAAGCCGTTACAAAGACATAAAACCATCCCTTGTAAGTTTGAAGACGGTTAACCCTGTCTGCATCCTGTACAAGGAGTAGTAAAATTTTGTCGGATAAAAGTATCCATAAACAACCGAAAGCGGCGTAAATGGATGCTATTCTGATAGCTATTAAGGAAAGCTTGGTTTTACCCGCCACCTGTGTTCTCCGAATTGAGTTAATTCAAAAAAAGAGACTTACAGGTAATGTAGCATTTATTAAGAATTCTACGCAACCTTGAGAATTTTAATTTTACGTTTCACCCTCCAGCCAGTTTGACTTTATAACCGAGTTTTTCCAGTTCAAGCTTCAGAGCTTGTCTGTGGTCTCCCTGAATTTCAATAATTCCGTCCTTGAGAGTTCCGCCGGTTCCGCATTTAGCTTTTAGAGTCTTGGCTAGCTTTTTGAGATCGTTCCCTTCAAGAGGCAGACCTGTAATAAGTGAGACTCCCTTACCTTTGCGTCCTTTGGTCTGGCGTTCAATACGTACAATTCCGTCGCTTTTGGGGATGGATTTTTGACCGCAGGTGCAGTTTGCTTTTGGGCGATTGCAGGCCGGACATATGGTTCCGTGGTCGGTGGAATATACAATGGTGGATTGTTTTTTGTTTTGAGCCATATTTTTTAACCTAGTTGTTTTGGGTTTGCAGTCTCTGATGGAGATAATTATTTCCACTTTATTTTACAACCTTAATCGCTCTTTATTATTTTTAAATTGAGATGTATAAGAGGTTCGCTTAAATGGCATAGTGTCTGTAATTTTAATAGGTTGTTCCTGTCGGGAGAGGTATGAAGTTATATAGAAATATGAGTTTACGGAATAAAATTATGGTTCCTGTGGGCTTTGTAGTCCTGTTGGTTATGGGGATTACTCTTGCTGTGCTGGTTACTCGTTTTCAGGATGTAACCCATGATGATGCAAAAAGTATCGGTATGGAGATGTCTGCGCGGTATGGGCAGACTATCAAAATTGATTTGGATGGAGCTTTAACTGCCGCAAAATCTTTAGCTCAGACTTTTGAAGGTATAAAACAATTTTCAGCCACACCAGAACGCGGTTTAGCTAATGAAATTATCAAAAAAGTTGCTGATTCTAATCCAGCGATAGTTAGTTCATGGGTGGCTTTTGAGCCTGATCAATTTGACGGTAGGGATGCTGATTTTGTTGGAACTCCCGGGGCTAATAAAGATGGGCGATATGTTCCGTGGTATCGTACCGGACAGAGTATGTCATATGCTACAGGGTTGAATGGGGACTGGTATCAGGTCTCTTTTCGCACGGGGAAAGATTATCTTGTAGATCCTACAGAATATGATTTTGGGGGATCAAAAGTTACGCTGGTTACTGCATGTGTTCCTATTAGACACAATGGAGTTGTTATCGGTGTGGCCGGTGTCGATATGGACGTAGCGCAGATGGCTAAGCTGACAGAGTCAGTTGCTCCATTCGGAACAGGGTACGGGTTTTTGATAAGCCAATCTGGAAAAGTGGTAGCGCATCCTGACTCAAATTATATAGGGAAAAGCGTTCGCAAAATTGTCCCTTCTCAAATGGCGCAGCAAATTTCTTCTTCTTTGAAGACTGGTAAAGTTGCTATTAATTATTTGAAGAAAGACGGGGAAGAATACGAGCTGATATTTTCGCCATTTTCGATTAGCGGGACTGACGAGAGATGGTGTCTCGGCGTTGCTCTTCCCATGAGCAAAGTGCTTGCAGCTTCTAATGAAGTTGTCTGGCTGTCCGTATTTATGAGTATTGGTTCTATCCTTATTTTGATTTTCATTATTTATATTCTTGCCAGATCTATCGTAGCTCCCATACGCGAAGGAGTTGCTTTTTCTCAGCAGATAGCTTCAGGAAATCTGAATGCTTCACTTGATATTAAACAAAAGGATGAAATAGGTCAGCTTGCTGCCGATTTGACAGGGATGGGGCATAAGCTCCGGGCAGTAGTCCGCAATGTACGTGAATCTGTTGATTTGGTTGCCTCCGGCAGTAGCGAATTATCTGCCACTGCTGAAACTCTTTCGCAGAGTGCAACTGAGCAGGCGGCTAATGTCGAAGAAGTTGCAGCAAGCATGGTTCAAATGGTGACGAATATTACCCAGAGTACCGAGAATGCTCTTGAGACTGAGAGAATGGCTCGTCGTTCGGCAGAGGATGCTGAAGAAGGCGGAAGGGCTGTGACCCAGACTGTTGAGGCTATGCGTCAGATTGCAGATAAAATATCAATTGTTGAAGATATTGCCCGCCAGACAAATTTACTGGCCTTGAATGCGGCTATTGAAGCGGCTCGTGCCGGTGAACATGGTAAAGGATTTGCCGTTGTCGCGGCAGAGGTCCGCAAGCTGGCCGAACGTAGCGGACAGGCTGCTGCCGAAATTAATGCTCTATCCGCCTCAAGTGTTGCTGTTGCTGAGTCTGCCGGGAACATGCTTAGCAAAATGGTTCCTGATATTCAGCGGACAGCAGAACTTGTTCAAGAAATTGCTGCTGCATCAAGAGAGCAGGACTCGGGAGCTGAGCAGGTCAATCGTGCGGTAACCCAGCTTGATCAAGTAATACAGCAGATAGCCTCGGCGGCGGAAGAAATGTCCGCTACATCTGAAGAGTTAGCGGGGCAGGCTTCCCATTTGCACCAGACTATGTCCTTCTTCAAGATCGATGATACAAATGCATATGGTGCAACAAGTGTTAAAAATATGCGTGCAATAAGCGATAATGAATTCGATAAATTCTAGTTGGTTTTTGAGTAAATAAAAGATGAACGCCGGGCAGGATATTGATTCTGTCCGGCTTTATTTTTTATTTATGGTTGAAAAGAATTATGCTTTTTTGTATGGCAACACTAGATTGCTTTTATTAATAGACAGTACAGGAGAAAATCTATGGGTCAGTATGGTGATGTTTTTATCGATCAACTGCTTGAATCTCTTTTCCCGGCAAGCCGTTCTAATGATTTTTTTGAGGCTCTGTTCGGAGATGCGGAAGAAGGCAGCTATGATATTGAGCTTGGATATGTTGGAGATTCAGGCGATATTGTGAATTTTGAGTTGCGTCTAAAAGAGCGTCCCGGATGCTGTCTTGCTTGTAATTTGACTTATGGTTTGCCACAGGTTTTTTCGCGTCACCCCATTATTAATATTCAAGGGCTGGCTGAAAAAATTGGCGAAGCAGTAGGTAAAAGCGAAAACGTAAGTTGGAAACTCGGTTCCACGCAAGAGAAGAATAAGCAGTTGCACGTCATCCCGTTGATTGTTTCCCTTTCATAATCAATTATTGAAAAATAGACTTTTCGGGTTGGAAGACCTTTGGCGGGAGCCAAGGTCTTAAGGCTTTTATTTGTTTTATGGTCTATTTGTGAGCTCTTTGTGACTTTTTGCTTCTGCGGATTAAATTTGCAACCAGATATTTAAGTCTTCTTACAGGAACAACAGCTGTCGCCGGGCAACGCAGGCACACCGGATCGGTAATATTTCCGGTTATCAGTTGTTTTCGCAAATCATAGTATTCTGCATTATGCATTACTTCACTTATAGAATTGTCAGGCCCTATCTTGCCCATTGATTTACCACGTATACAACAAGAGTATAAATCTCCGTCGGGCATTATGTAAGCAGAGTTCCACGGATACATACACTCTCTTGTTTCTCCCAGTCCGGGGATTGTCGCTTTCTGTTCATAAAATCTTCCAACGCCCTGAATGTTTTGCATCGGTGATCCGAGTTCAACAGGTTTTACGGCTATATCAATGTCGACATCGAACTCAGATTTCGCTTGCTCAATGGCTATCTTGCTTTCAACCATCTGGTCCCAATTTGCTATGAGATTAAGTGAAATATTGTTTTCTTCTGCAAGTTTGCGAGCGGCGTTGACCTGTTCTACAGCTTTAAGGAAATGGTCATCTTTCAATGCAAAAATACTGTTTACAGGCAAATTATGTTCATCGAAATAGCCTAATTCGTTGAGCTGTATTTCCGTTACATTATTAGAATTCGCCATATTTACCAAGTCTCCTAATTGTGAAACAACTTCATCAACAAGGGTGCAGCACCATTGAATTATTGGCTGTTTCCGGCCATTTTTAAGAGCTGCGGCACTAATTTTATGCATGTTTAAAAGCATGGTTTTAAGGCTGGCAGGGGGGCGAATTTCTTTAAGTGTTTTTTCGTCAGCAGTATCAATACTCAATTGGATGTGATCGAATTGGCTTAAAATGAGGTGCTCTTCATCCGTTAATTTCATATTAAAATTTGAACAGATATGTAACTTAACTCCTTGATCCAGAAGTTCCTGTGCATACTTAGTCCACCCTTTACGGTTCAGCATTTCACCGTAGAAACCAAGAGTAGAGTGTTTAACACCTGTGTTTTTAATATAATCAACGATTTGACGAACCATTAATTCGTCCATGTCCTTAGTACCTTTAGAGGTGAGCTGAAAACAAACAGTATCAAGAACTGGAGCCGGGTATTTTAAGTCATGGTCAGTAAGAATTTCAGAAAAACAATGACTTTTTTCATTCTCGGGGTATGCAAGAAGAGAGCTGATGGTAGCTTCTGCTTTCCGGCTGATTTCATTCCATTTTTCACTTATCTGATTACAGTGAAAATAAATTTCATGTGTTACATATTTCCGATGGAATTCATCAGTATAATCCTTTATCCATCCCAAAAGAGAACTCATCTCAACCTTTGCGTCTGTTTGAATAATTCTCGTTTCGCACTTGCTCAAATCAAAGCCGACCATTTCATCGGAATCCTGTACAATATAAATGTCATTGAAATCTCCGCATATCTTTTGAACGCAATCATCATCAACTGTTCCTTTAAAAGCCTGCAATTTAATAGGATATACCATTAATGGGTGCAGGTGAAAATTGTGAGCAACGACCCCTTCACCTGGGACTTCCCAGAAAAGTTGAGATGGCCATCCACTGAACTTTTCCGCATCAATAAAACAACTTTTTGTGTCAGGATGCCAACGATCAAGAGCCATTTCAACTAAATCTCTTTCTTTGATAGAAACTTCGAGCTTGTCGTCAGACAAAAAAATATTATTCAGAGCAGGCAAAAAGTCTTCTTTACTGACCCGCATTGTCCCTATCATGACCGCATTATATCCTTCTGAAGCTTTCTGATAAATTTTTTTAAATGTTGACCCAGAAAAAACTGCATCAGGAGCCAGAAAAACTAAACGAGCTCCGGCTAGGTGAGCTTTGCGGACAGAGTGTTTATGGCAAAGAATCATCATTTCATGCTTGTTTTTTTTGTCTGTGTAGCACAAATCTATTGAATAAATGCGAACGTCTATGGTTTCTTTAAGCTTAGTAAAAGTTGGAGAAGATTTAATATATTTAGCATCCTTAGGGGTTGTGTAGATAATGTACAGCGATCTCGAATCTGTATTCAGGGCATCGATATTTCCGGCACCGAGTTGGGTTGGCAATATGGAGTTCATAAAGCAGGAAGTAAATTCTTCGCCCCACACAACAATTATCGCATGGAAATAAATTTTATCAGGTTTATTTAGAGGCTCATCAGGATTGAGTCTGAAATCTTCATAAGGGAATATATCAAAGTCGGCGGAATTGTATCCGTGTTGGAAGTATTGCTTGCGGATTGTTTCATTCTCAGGGGTCGAAGAAAATGCTTTGTAAAACATTTTTTTTGCTTTTTCATGTTGTCCCAGGATGGCATAGGTCTCAGCCAGATTATTTGAAAAATCTAAATCCGGCTCAGCTAAAGCCGAATACTTTTCAAAAAAACAAGTAGCAAGGGAGGGGGCTCCGCACTGTAAAGCTATATTGGTCAGAATTTTTAGAGCGCTGGTATTGTTAGTGTCGGACTTAAGAACTCTTTTAGCTAATATTTCAGCATCCAGAAATTTTTTTTCAGTAAGAAGAATAGAGGCTTTATCCAGTATTTCTGTATTTTTCATTTTCTCTCCGAATGAGAATAAAAACGTTAAACAGGTTAAATATCAATGTGAACGGCAATAAAAAGCTTATGAATTGGGTATGATAAATTCTATTTCAGGATATTGTATGCTCAAGCGGGCGGCAATTTTGCATGCAAGGTTTGGCAGAAAGCCCATTATGACTGCTGCGCCTGCGGGAACTTTTTCAGGGGAAATAATAGGAATTTTCATGTGAAATTTTCCATGTTGAGTCGGGTTTTCGTCGACAAAAAAAGCAGCCTTTCCCTCAAGAGACGCGGCAAGCCATGTTCCTGCTACCGCTGTTCCGAATATGCCCACGACCTTATCATTGGCTTTGTGTTTTGAATCTTCCGCAAGTTTTTGCAGCCATAGCAGACCGTTGTCCAGATTCGTTTTAGTTTTATCTGCATCAATTGATATTTCTTTGTCTGTTCCTGCTTGAGCAACGAAACCTATTTCTTTTGCTATCCATTGATCAGTTACATGCTTTATGGAGAAACCTGATTTTTGGGCTGCAACAGCAAGAGTTTCAGGCGTAAAGTGGGAACAGTGATCGCAAACCATCAAGTCAAAAGGGTTGTCATTAAAATATGAGGTTTGCACCACAAAGAGTCCGCCCGGAAGCAGCAGATGTTGTATCTTTTTTAAAATTTCAATTGGGTTGATAAGATGTTCAATTACATAAGTCATTATAATCACATTAAATTGATTTGAAATGCTATCCAGCTCACCGGAGTAATATCCTTCTACTCCATCCAAGGAAAGTATGTCTTCCTGTCTGCCGGATTGCTCATGTCCGTAAAGGTTCCAATGCGGTTTTAATTTATGAAATTGTTTTAATAAAGATCCGTTGCCACACCCTATATCGAGTAGTTTTCCTGATTGGTTTAAAGGAAACGTTGAGAGAAAATTTTCCAGTAGAACTCTGCTTCTGGGGGTGGGAGTGCCGGTGTCGGAAAACAGGAGAGGTTCACTCCCCTCACTTAACGGGTACATTTCATATTTGGAATATATTTCATTTATGTCAGCCAGCCATTGCTCAGAAATATCTTTTTGAGGGTGTCCGCATGAATTGCACACCATAAATTGTCCGGCTCTCGGCCATGGTTTGCAATCGGATGTTATTCCGTGAAAAGGAATAAGGTTTTCGAATATATGCAGTTCAGAGTTTCCGCATATTAAACAATGTCTCACAGCTTCGCCTTTGAGTTTTTAGGTGGTAATAATTTTTGAATCAGTTTCGGGGTTTTGGGGAATTTCCAGTTGATAATATTTTCTGTTTCTGTCGCATTCAAAGAAGAAAAAGGAGGACAATACATGTTCTTATTGCTTTTACACGTGGCTTCTTTAATGAGTCTTTTATCAAAGCCATAGTGTTTGCAAAGCCTTTGCGCCAAATCGTAATAGCTGATTTCTTCAGATGACGAGCAGTGATAAACACCTGTTTTATTTTCTTCCATAAGTCTACATGTCGCAAAAGCCGCGTCTCCGATCAGGACCGGAGCAAGAGATAAATCGGTGAAGGCCGTAATTTCTTCTTGTTTTTGAAACGAGTTTAGCCAGTTATAAAGTATTCCAGATTCGGTAGTCAGGATTTTTGTGTACCTTACAACCAAAGCTTTGCCGCTATTTTTATTCAAGAATCGTTCTACTTCAGCCTTTTGCCGTCCATATTCAGTTTGCGGGGAAGGATGCGCAGTTGGGGTATAAAAAGGTTCTTCTCCGTTGAAAACAGCAGTACTTGACGGAAAAAGAATTTTTGTTCCTCGTTGCATCAAATCATGGGTGAGATTAATGGTGTTTGTAACGTTTACAGTGTAAGCTTTTTGATCTTTTTCGCATGACTCAAAGCCGGATACTGCCGCAGCAATAATGGCCCATTCTGTTTCCGGGAGAGTGGTTACATCCACTTCGCGAGACAGGTCGAGAGAAAGGCAGCTTGAATCTTTACGTGAAGTTGTGAAAACGGAGTGGCCCCGTTTTACCGACTCTTTTGCCAGACTTTTCCCGAGAGTTCCATCTCCGATAACAAGAATTTTCATCAAAACTCCGCTCTTTAATTATACAAAAGCCAGATGATCAGGAGCGGCTTCCAGGTATTCATGAATCAGCATGTTTTTGCTGTTTGCAACACAATGATGGTTGCAGTCCCGGCTGGGGTCTATGCTGAAAAACTTTTCTCGATCATTAAACCAAAACTCTTTAAAGCGTTGATCCTTAATCGATCCAAGAACTCCGCTATCTAAATTATATGCTTTGTCGTGGCAGGAATATATTCTTTGGTCGGCGGCAATGATTGGTTGCATTTGCTGGTAAGGACACCAATTGTATTCTTTATTAAAAAAGACTTCTGACCGATGGTACGAGTCGAAAATCTCAAAGTTTGCATCTGAAAGATCTGCAACCACCCGTTGAGTCTGCTCTTTAATTTTATCAAAAATAGGATCATGGTAATCATTATTTTCTTTGCCGGAATTGCTTACGATGCAAGGCGAAAATTTTAAACTGTCGACGCCTAGATCTTTCAATCTTTGTCCCATTTCAAAAACATGATCAGCATTGTCTTTGTTAATGATGAAATTGGCACCGAGAAAGCATTTGCCTTTTAGCGCTTTGAAATTTTCGATATTTTTCAAAACCTTATTGAATTCATCCTCAGGTACACTTCTATATTTTGCATAACTGGGGCCATCCCAGCCGTCCATGGAAATCCGTATCCATGTTCCTTTATGTGCAAATATCTCGGCAGGTTCACCTGTCAGCAGGCTGCCATTGGTCAGAGCCGCAATACTGACGTTTCCGTCCGCAAGAGCTAGTGCGGTCTCGGCAAGGTGAGGGTAGCAAAAAGGCTCTCCGCCACCGCTGAATGTTACAGCTTTAACTCCCATTTCAATGATGTCTTCTACGATTTCAGCCATTTTTTCCGCAGGTATCTTATCCTTGATAACCATATCTTTTCCAAGCTGCATGTCAGAAGCCCTATAGGCGCAGTAGGAACAGTTGTGATTACAGGTGTTGGTCGGTTTAATGCGTATGTGGATAGGGGCTGTTGATTCTTCAGCTTCGCGGGGGAGAGAATCCAGCTTGTCCTGATAGTGAAATATCTTGAGGTTCGTGTAGAGCTGCATGAAATATCCTTATATAAAAATTATTCAAAATATATGAATTCGTAATCGCCTGCGTAATTAAATTCTTTAAAAAGCCATTCCCATTCCTGTTTGTCGAAAAAAGATTCACAGGTCAGAGCCCAGCATTGGAGATTGAATAGTTCCTGTTCATTTCTGTAACTTTCAACGCATACATACTTATTCTTTCCAACTCTCTCCATTTCTTTGAGTGCTTTTTTAAGATCAAAAATTTGAAGATTATGTAATGAATTTATTGAAATAACCAGATCAAAATTATTGTCTTTAAATGGATAGGCAGATTCAGCTCTATGAGTGAAAAGTCTGTTCCTGATTGCTTCTGGAGCTCCGCTTAGTCCATGTTGTGAAATATCAAAACCGTGCACATCCATGCCCAGCTTATGTAATTCATAGAGCAGGAAGGCTTTGCCGCATCCCACGTCTAAAATTTTCGCTCCTTTTTTGAGCGAATAAGTATCAATTAGCCCCTGAGCCATTGGAGTCCAGCGTCCCTCCATATAACTGTAACCACCGTATCCGAAACGACGGCTGCCGTCCCAGTAGTCAAGTTCATACTCTTTGGCTTTGAGCATGCAACCGACTTTATCGTCCACCATACGCGGCAGATATTCGCGGTGTGTGCCGGTGTGAACCGGAGTAATTAAATTTAGCAGTTTGCCCATGCGTATCCTATCTTTTGTAATTAACAGGCCAAAACAATCACTGCATCGGCGGGAGATATGCAAGGATGAGACTGTCCCTGCCCGAACATGAATACATGTTTAAAATTTGCAGAAGCAGTTTCTTTCAAAATTTGTGCAAGTCCGTCGCCTCTTCCTCCTGCTATCACTATTCCTCCGTCAACAACAATACGGGAACCGTCCTCAAAAAACGAATCCCATTCTGTCCTGCTTTTGTGTTCGGTAATGTCAAAGCAGACCACTCCGGCGAAAAGTTTGTCAGCGGAAAGCAGTATCTCCGCATTTTTTTCAAAAATAATATTTTCGGAAGGCCAATCAGCCCGTATTTTTTCGTATGAATCAATGACGGGAAGGACCGCGATAACATCTTTAGTTTCGCAGGCAACAGTCCATGCTCCAAGTCCTTCAAGTGGATCAAAGACAAGCGTTTTACCTTTCTCGCCAATCATTTTGCCTGCAAATTTGAACCATGAAATATGCCACATAAGAGAATATGAATCCTCAGTAAAAGCTTTGGAAAGCTTAGGACCGAGAGGGGAGTGATCATCCCCGAATTCCTCAATCATTTCTTTCCAGCTTTCTTCCGGATTGTTTGCTTTTTGATCAGTCATATTCATCCTTGCTCTATCTTGTTACAACCCACAGCAAAAAGATAATGGGACATAGGGTAGTAGCCTGTGTGGACAACTTCATCATTCATTGAAAAAATGAGCACTGTTTTGAAATGTTTTTCAACTGTTGATTTGAGCCGGTTGGCATCAAACATATTAACGTGTCCCTTTTGACTTTCAGGGGATGCGTAAGGAGTGCTCGTTTCATTGGGAGTGCCTATCACGCATACACCGTCAGCATGGATGTTATCACTGATGGTTTTAAAGAATGCGTCTTCATCTTTGCCGTGGAGAATGTGCTCTATTACATCCAGACTGACGACGGCATCGAAAATGCTTTCTTGAAGGCCTAAAAAATTTGTGTTTTCAAAGCGTACATTATCAGTTGAAAAGTTCTTTTCAGCGGCTTCAATTGCAGGTGCATCGAGATCCAACCCTAAATATTTTTTTGTCCCTTTATGAAGCATCGGTGCGCCGACCCCTTCACTGCAACCCAGTTCAAGAATGCTTTCGCAATTATCTGTCATTTGGGCGGCAAAGGCATAGCGAGCCAGCACAAAAGCAAGTCTTTTGGGATCTTTTTTCAGATTGTAGGCCATGTGCGGAGACAATCTGATCTGCTTATCTGCCTGTTTGTTTTTGTTCTTCATTGTGGATTCTTTTTAGTTATGCCGATGTTATTTTCGGAGCAGTTTTTGCGCTTCGCATAAAATATTTTCCGCAGTGATTCCTATGTGAGCAAAATGTTCAAGCTGCGAACCATAATGAGCAGAAAAAGTGTCCGGCAACCCGATACGTTTAAACCTTAGAGGTTTATCAAGGCATGCTTCCGCAAGAATTTCAGCAACAGCACCGCCTAGTCCGCCGAGTATTGTATTTTCTTCTACACTGATGACACATGAAGTGTTGCGGGCTTTGGAAATAATCATTTCAGCATCAAGAGGTTTAACTGTGGGCGTGTGAAGAATTGAGGCTTCAATGCCTTCTTTTGCTAGCATTTCTCCTGCCTTTTGCATCACTCCCAACGTCACTCCGCACCCGACAAGCAGTACATCTTTACCTTCCCCGTAGCTGTAGGCTTTACCTACTTTAAATGACTTCTCTTTGGTAACGATGGGGTCATATCCTTTGCCGAGTCTGATAAAAATGGGGCCCGGATGGCTGAGTGTGTGAGGCATGATTCTTACCATTTCCTCAGCGTCAGCCGGAGACAGGATAGTCAGATTGGGGATGACCCTTAAAATGGACAGATCTTCGGTGGCCCAATGAGTCGGACCTAGCGGGGCATAAACCAGCCCGCCGCCGTTTCCGATAAATCTTACGTTTAAGTTGTGCAGACAGGCATCAAGAACAATTTGTTCATAGCAGCGGCGAGTCAGAAAGCTCTGGATTGTATTGATGTAAACAATTTTGCCTTCGTGGGCCATGCCGCTTGCCATGCCGACAGCGTGTCCTTCGGCTATGCCTTCCATAAAAAAGCGATCCGGCATTTCTTCTTGAAAATGACACAGAGTTCCCGCCCCGAGGTCAGAGCCGATAAAGACAACCCGTTTATCTTTTTTTGCAAGCTCGTAGACCTGCTCCAGACAAGCTTTACGCATCATAATCCTCGATACATTTAATCATCTGCTCATGTTCTTCCGCAGACATTTTTGTTTTATGATGCCATGCAGGATTCCCTTCAGCAAACGGAATTCCTTTACCTTTCACCGTGTGGCAAATTATGGCTGAAGGTTTGTCCTGTTGAAAGGGAAGTGCTGTAAATGTTTGTTCAAGTTCTTTAACATTATGCCCGTCTACTTCTTTTACCGCAAAGCCGAAGCTTTTCCATTTGTCCGCAAAAGGTTCCAATCCCGAAATTTGTTCAGTGCATCCATATGATTGCAGCTTGTTGTAATCAATAATGGCGGTTAGAGAACTGAGCTTTTGTTTTCCTGCGCTCATTGCTGCTTCCCATACAGAACCTTCACCGCATTCTCCGTCGCCGAGAACCGTGAAAACTTTGCTGCTTGATCCGTCTATTTTTAGCGCAGAAGCTATTCCCACGGCAAAGGATAGACCATGCCCCAGACTGCCGGTGGCAAACTCAATTCCGGGAATTTTCGCTGTTGGATGTCCGCCCAGTAGTCCGTCAAAGCGGCAGAAGCTGAATAGTTCATCCTCGGTGATGAAGCCTTTTTCTTCCAGCATTACATATAGAGCAAGACAGCCGTGTCCTTTGCTGAGGATAAAGCGATCCCTGTCGCTGTGTTCAGGGGAGGCAGAGTTATATTTGAGTACTGAGTCGTAGAGAACCCGTACTATCTCAACTAAAGAAAGAGACGGGCCGATATGACCTCGTCCTGCACTATGCAAAACATCTACAATTTTTTTTCTGAGCAACTTTGATCTCTGATCCAAAGTCGACCTCCTGTATTATTAAAAATAAAATGTAATAATGGTTCAATAAGTCTCAAAAAGAGTATTAAGTATCTTTTTATCTTTAGCTAAAAAAAGTTTTGCTTTCTCAAGTTGAGCTTTTCTCAAACTTTGGACATTGTCCGGTGTTCCAGATGCGAAAGCTCGTCTTTTCAATGTTTTATTAGAAAATTCGTTAAGCAGGATCAAGCTCCACTTTAAACGGAAAAGAGGTAAAAGTGATTTAAATCGAATTTCAAAGTTTTTGTCGTTCCTAAAAATTTCACTAATACCGTCATAAAATGTTTTTATATCTGTTTCCGTTAAGTTCATAGCAGGATGGAGCAGGAAATCAGAAGCTGTTTTCACAGGATCATCCCATCCGAAATATTCAAAATCTACAAAATATAAGTTGTTATGACTGGTGCGTAACGCATTGTGAAATCCTAAGTCGGATGGACTTAATGTCCTTAATTCTTCGGGCAGAGGGGAGTTCCAAGTTTCAATTCCGAGCTGGCTTTTTGCAAAGGTTGTGCTTTTCTCTAGTTCCTCTGAAAAATCTTTTTCCAGAAAAAGGTGCATTTCACGAAAAAGTTCATCCTCGCCGGGGAGTGCCGTAAGAATATTAAGCCGTTTGTAAATATTCTCCACAACTTCCGCCGGAGAAAAAAAGGCTTCCGCTGCAGAAGATATATTTGGCGCCTTTTCGTTAGCGGAACTTTTTTTTAATTTCTTAAGAAATGTCAAAACTTCATGAATATCATTATCTTTTATTCTATCAACAGGCGTTCCATTTATAAACGTATAGATGGCGGCCTGTTTAGAGGAATCAATGGCAACCGGAGCTGGAATATTTTCAATCCCGCTTTGTGTCATAAAAGATATTGCAGCCCATTCCTGTTCAAGTCTGCTAAGCCCGTCAGCTGTAAGCTGGGTGTAGAATTTGACGGCGTAAGTTTCTCCTGACTCACAAAGGACTTTGTATACTTTGCTGTTTCGTCCGGCATAGATTCTTTTTGTTGAAAGGACTTTTTTCCTTAAAGAATTATGGACAAGCTGTTCAATTTCAGATTGTCCCATTAGCTGTCCTTTTTAAAATAAAATTACTGATTTCTTCAAATGTTGAAAAGACAGAACAGCCGGGTATTTTGCGTCCGTTTTTTTCACGAGAAAAAAGGATCTTATGAACACTGTCAGGGAAAAGAGGTTCAGTGAAAACTTCTTCAAGGTCATCAATAAAATAATGGTGATCAAGGTCGGCTATTTTTCTTACTTTCTCTTCTCTTGTAGAAAGAAAAAATATGTCATTTACTGACATTGAAAGTGTGTCACTTGAGAAAAAATTTGCTTCCGTTAAAAAATTCAAAGCACATTTTCGCAGGTCAATTTTCAGTTGTCCGTAGTTGGGGTAACGGGTTTTGTGGCTGACAATTTGAAAGGAGTGTCCGGCTTGTTTTAAGGTGAGAAGACAATCCCATACTCCGGGCATCAGCTCAGCCTTATCAATCTCAGTTCCATATATTGCTACTTGAAGCTTCTGCCACTCTTCATCTCCATGCAGCCGCCTGACTTCATCGCGTATGGAACGCTTGAGCCTCGGCACGTCTTTTTGAATAAGCCCACGCTCAAGTGCAATTTTATGCAGAGACTTATCATAGCGTATGATGGTGTTATCCAGATCAAATCCGATTAGCACAATAGGCCGCCTAGATGAAGTTTACATGAGGTCCGGGGTGACACAATTCCCACAGATATATGTTCATTTTATCCATGCGGCAGTTTACTCTGCATTTTTGCGGATCAAGGTTGTCATTGCACCAGTTGAGTGACTGGGCACGCTTATCGCCGTCCCATATTTCTTTGAAATTATGCTCCCGGAGATTGCCGTATAAAAATTTATTATCGCCTATGAAAATTCCGCATCCCCAGATATTTAAATCAACATCCATGTAAGACCAGAAAGGGAGAGCAAGGCAGCGTTCATATCCTTTGTCCTGCTCTTGCAGTCTGTCCATGGTCTTTTCGCGATATATCACTTTGAATGAGTCTGTTTCCAGTGCTCTGAGTTCATTTCCAAGATCTACAAATTCTTCGTAAGTAAGTCCCTCAAATTCTTTTGTAATTCCTTGAGGGTGTTGAGAGTAGGGTTTTATTACAATGTAATCTAAACCTATGTCCCGGCACATTTCGGCCAGATTTGTCATCTCGGATGCGTTTTCAGGTAGCAGCAAACTTTGCAGTCCTAAAACACAGTCGGAGCCTGTTCTTTTGCGGATGGCGACGGCTTCTTTAAGGTTGTTCATAACCTTTTGAAAGTCTCCATCAGGTGACTTGTGTACTTCCTGATAGCTTCCGGGTGTTATTCCATTGCAACTGACTTTTACCCATGACAAGCCGTGAATTATCTTTTCCAGCTTATCAGGAGTCATGAGAACTCCGTTGGTGGCGATTCCTATATCTATTCCGGCTTCGGTCGTAGCAATACATATGTCGGTGAATTTGTTGTTCATGAACGGTTCACCTTCACCCGAGAACACGATGCTTTTTAATCCTGTGTCAGCAATTGTGTTTATGCGCTTCTTGTAGATTTCATAATCAAGAAATTTAGGTACATATTCCATGAAATCATAGCCGCAGAATCGGCAGCGATGGTTGCAGCATCCGCTTGGACTGACTTCCATATAAATGGGGCCGATATTTTCTCCGGCGAGCCATTTTGCAACTCTTGCAGGGTGGAGATGCAGTTTGTGTGAATCAATTTTATATTTATCGCTCATGAAATTTTCCTTTATCAGATATTATTAACAGAAACAGAATCCATCCAGTAGTGCAGGATGCAGGCGTGTCCTGTCTCTGCCATGCCGTATGTTTCGGCGGGGAGCCAGAAGTTGAGATCGCCGATCTGCCTCATCTTGTTTGCCGGAGCCATGGCCGTGAGAGTTACAACCGCAGCTCCCAGTTCAGAAGCAAAGCGGCAGGCATTAACAACATTGGGCGAGTTGCCGGAACTGCTGATAGCCACAAGCATGTCAGATGGAGTCAGCCTTCGTCTCAGAGGCTCGACAAAAACCTGATCAAAGGAAATGTCATTGGCAAGGGCGGTAATAAGCGCCAGATCGGTAAAGACTTGCGTATGTACATGGGCATTTTTTGCAAGGTCGGCAGAAATGTGGCTTGCCATAGATGCACTGGCGCCGTTGCCGATAAGATAGATAATATTTCCATTGCTGCGAAGTTTAACAGTCTTTTCCTTCCAAAATTCAAAGGCTTGATCACAGGTGGTATTGAATTCCGGTTTACATTCCACTTCCAGAGAGTTCAGGCAGTTCTGTAATAAATCTGTATGGTTATTCCACAAAGTCTTGTCCTGCGGGTGATTGTTTTTTGATTGCTGTCCAGAGCTGCGGGATTGTGTCGGCATGAAATCCTCGGACATAGTAACTCCTTCCGCCATCTGCAACAGTTCGTATCAGCATAGTCTTCCATGGTCTGAAATAATATTCGGCACTTGTTTTGGGGGCTTCAATATTTACCTTTTCAGGTAAATCATGCAAATCGCATACTAAGGTTGTAAAATGGCAAATGGCTTTTTCTTTGCCGGAAACTGTAGCTGCGTTGCGAATCATTGCTAAGGCTTTGAGGTAAATTTCAGGAGCCATAATTGCGCTTCCGAAATTCATAACAACACCGCCTTCAAGGGATTCAAGAGCCGCTGCAAAAATCAGAAAATCAGTATAACTTGCCTGTCCGACTGCCGCACCATTACAATTCGGGTGCTCATGGACGATGTCATAGCCTATGCCGACATGAACCGTTATGGGAATATTCAGTTCATAAGCTTTGGCAAAAAGGCTGATATCTGCATGGTCCAGTTTGTTTTTTACGATATATTCACCAACAGCCTCACCGAAACCTCGTCCGTTTTTAGCGGCTTCATTGATAATGTCGTTCAGTATACCTGTTTCCTGCCACAATCCGAACTGTCCGTTTGATATATAAGTTGCAACACTTTCGGTGGTGCTGCCGTGCAGCGCATATTCAAAGTCATGAATTGCACACGCTCCGTTTACAGCAATACAGCTGATTAATCCTTTTTCCATTATATCGAACAGGTATTTCTGCATCCCTGAACGCAGAACATGAGCTCCGATCATGAGGATTCTGGAATTGCCGTTATCGCGTGCCGTAGCTAAGCTTTCAGCGATTATTTCCAGCGATGGATGGACTTTTTCACAAGGCGTTGGAATGGCTATTATTGAAGTGTCGAGGAGGCTTTTCCTTTCAGAAATGGGAAGAACCCTCAGTTTTGAGCGATCGAATAATTGATATTTGCTGGACATAAAAACCTACTTTAGCGTGGCTGTAATATATTTTCGCATATCCTGCTTACTTATGGATTTATCGTTCCCCATAATCTGAACAGCCAGAGAACCTGCGATGTTTCCGAAAAATCCTACAAGCTCTTCATGAAGTCCCATGCATCCTGCCATTGCGGATATGGAGAACAGTGCATCTCCTGCTCCGACTCTGTCTACTACATTAGAGTTGAAAGAGGGTATCCTGACAAATTCACTGGCAGGATTCCATAAGGAACAGCCGCGTCCGCCTTGAGTTACCATTGCCAGCTTTGCGTTTAATTTCTCGCCGACTTCTATCAGCAATGGTCTCAGTTCGTTTATCTGATCACGGGATTCAAGTCTTAATTCATGCTCTGCCAGAGAGAAAAAATCTAAGCGGGGAAATTTACCGATAGTATTAAAACCTCTGTTCCCGGCGTTTGCCTGTGTGTTTACGGCAAGATACGGAGCTTTTTCAGAGAGCAGTTTGACCATCGCCGGAGTTATGAAACCATGTCCGAAATCAGCGACGATAACAATGTCATATCCGTCTAACAATTGTTCAAGCTGGCTGCATATATCCTGCTCAAGATCTTTGGCTAATGGATCATCATTCATTATGTAGATTTCCATGATCTTGCTCAGGGAATATGCATCAATAAATCTTCTCTTTAGAGTGGTAGGAGCTTTGGAGCGTGTGAAAAAGTGAGGAACGACTTTGGGATTAAGTTTTTCTCTGATAAAATCTTCGTAACGGTCTGTGTCACCAAGCATGGACAGCAGGGTAACTTCTCCCGCGAAATTTGCCACATGATTTGCAACTGCCAGAGCGCCGCCTGCATACATTTCATGGGATTGATACTTGAGAGCAAGAATAGGATCTTTGGATGATTTACCCAGAGTTGAAGCAATCTGATATTCATCGAGAATAGTATCGCCGACGATCAGAACCTTTAAATTGTTCATATCATCAAGCATGGTCAGAAGATCGTTCAACTCGTAGCGATTCCGAAACATTTTGAGATATTCGTCAAGTTCTTCGCTGTTTTTAGTCAGGTAGCGATTAATCAGATTTGATGAACTGAAAACAATATCCGAAGTAAATATAAGTTTTGCACCAATCTCTTTAACAACGTCAGCCTCGCCACCTATTTTCCCGGCAGGATCGCTATCAACATCTTTGAATTCATCACCTTTCGCATAAACGTCAGGACGGATGAGTCGCAAAAGTTCTTCGGCTGTAGGCCATTCATTGATGGTTACATAGTCAGTCTCACCCAGTGAAGCCAGCGCTTCTGCACGCAATATTTCAGTAAAAGCAGGACGGTCCGGTCCTTTATCAACATAGTGATCAGGCGTTAGGCTCACGATGAGAATATCACCATGTTCTTTGGCCTGACTTAGGTAACGGATATGTCCTATATGGAGAAGGTCGAATACCCCGTGGCAAAGAACTATTTTTTTGCCCTGACTTTTAAGCTCTGCCGCAATTTCAGAAAGCTCAGAGATGCTTTTTATTTTATTATCAATACTTGTCATTTCTATATCCTTTTCCACCGCTTAATTCAGATCTTGCAATTTAATTTTAAGCTTTCCAGCTTTCTCTGATTGATTTTGTCGGTCGCAATCCGTCTTCGGGGTCCGCGCGCCATTCCCGGTCCGGCTGTTCCGCAGGGGTAGGAATCTTTATTCCATCGCCGTCTGCTTTAAAGCCTGTCAGTGTATTTTTTATAAGTCTCTCTGCATCATCAGGCAGCCAGCAATGCCCCGAAGAATATTCAGCCCCTGACATATCCAGGTCAAGGTGAAATTCAATCATTTCAGCACCGTATTTATGCACTGCGCGTTGGACAACACCTTCGCTTACTGTATGGTCAGACCAGCCTGTTTTGCAATGGAATTCATTTCTCAGCGTGTTTATTGCCGAAAGATTTGCCTGTTCCGCAGGTGCCGGATAACCGGAAACGCAGTGCAGCAGGGTAAGATCTTTACAGCCGGCGTTGCGAAGGGTGGAAACTGCTGTGGATATTTCATCCATATCAGCCATCCCTGTTGAGAGGACAACGGGTTTTCCTGTCCGCGCGCAAGCAATAAGCAGGTCATTCCAGAGCAGTTCGTATGAGGCAATTTTAAAGAAGTCTACATATGGAGTTAAAATTTCGACAGCGCCCAGATAAAAGGGGGTGCATGAAAAGCCTATTCCTGTTTCTTTGCACCGTTTTGCGATTGCAGGGATAAAAGGTTCAGGAAGTTCCCACGCAGATCTGTTTCTGTGCTGTTCGCTTTTTGCTAAAATCTCAGGAGCAAAAAGCTTATCAATTTTGAATAGTTGAAACTTTATAGCATCGCATCCTATGCGGGCGGAGGTTTCTATAAATTCGAAACAACGGCTTATGTCACAGGCATGGTTGCTTGAAACTTCTGATACGAAGATGGGGTGATTGGAGGGGGTGTTCTTCATTTTTGTTTTTATTGATTAACCTCAAGTATCATCCGCTCAACTGTAGGGGCTTCATGTTTTCTTGAGATATAATATACGGCAATAATTTGTCCTTTTGAATTCAGAGCAAGGTCTCCGTATCCACCGTGAAATCTGCCGCCTTTGTACCATGCAAGGGTTTGCGGATGACTCCAAGTTTCTCCCCCGTCTTTGGACAGGGACAGTGCAACGCGGCATCGGCGGTTTTTGCGGATCATTCCTCTGTATATCATCAGAACGTTTCCATTCGGTAGCAACAGGAGCGCAGGGGCTTCTCCGTATAGACCTACAGGAACAGGCGTGCTCCATGTCAGTCCTTCGTCATCAGAGTGAGATTTGAAGATACCTTCATAGCAGGGTTGCTGTCTGATCATGGCAAGAATTCTGCCTGATTTTAAACGAGTGATAGATGTCTCGTTCATTCTGAAATTTGCGGTGTGTTTAAACATAAATGACTGATGAGATATTTCAAGCGTTTCAGGATTCAACCTGAACGTTCCGCATCCTGTTCCATTATAGAATGTTCCGATAAAAACGGATTTGTCCTGCGACGGGATGAAGTGTCCGAAGGATGCCCATTCTCCGCCGGGAGGATCAAGGGGGCGTCTTTGCGGGAAACTCTTCCCTCCGTCGGTGCTCAGCGAAAAATAGTTCCGGCGCAGTTCAGAGGTATGAGTACGGGTGATCATTGCCACTCGCTCTGCATCAAGAACTGTGACCAGAGCGTCATGTTCGTTGGTTTTGTCCGTGGCATGGCTGATTACAAGGTTCGGTTTTTCAAAAGTCAGACCGTCATCGGTTGATCTGGTTGTATAAATATCTCCGGCCATGCCGTGATCCATCACTCCCCGTAAATCCGGGTGGATATTAACAGCTCTGCGGAAACCCACCAGAAAGTCTTCGTTAACTTTTGTGATAGTCGGAAAAGATTGATAGCCGTCCCATTCCGCCGGAGTAATTCGTTTCGTGTCGAGTATGGAAACAGATAATTTAGGTCGTGATTGATTCATATTTTTCGCCGTGCCGTTTTTATACTGAAACCATTTTAAGAAGGTCGCTTTTACTCAGCCATTGGGTGTTGGTGTCGGAGCTGTATTCGAATTTTTCGGGAACTTTAACACCGTTGCAGGTTATTTTATCCCGTTCAAAGTAGCGGTAGGCCGGCTGGATTACGTAATAGTTTTCAAATTCGTAAGTATTTACGGCTTCGTTTGCAGGGATGATAAGTTCGTGCATTTTTTCGCCGGGGCGTATTCCGATTATGTTCATTTCGCAGTCGGGGCAGAGGGCTTCCGCCATGTCGCCTATGCGCATGCTTGGGCTTTTAGGTATAAAAATTTCTCCGCCCTGCATTACTTCCAGACTGTTGATAACAAAATCTATCGATTGTTCCATAGTAATCCAGAATCGTGTCATATCCGGATCAGTTATGGTAATCCGTCCTGTTTTTTTTAATTTTAAAAATCTGGGAACGATGCTTCCTCTGCTTCCGAGAACATTTCCATATCTGGCGACTGAAAATCTTGTTCCGTTGACTCCTGCATAGCTGTTGCCATTGATAAATAATTTGTCAGAGCATAATTTTGTTGCTCCGTACAAGTTCATCGGATTTGAAGCTTTATCGGTACTGAGGGCTATTACCCGCGAGACTTTTTCGTTTATAGCCGCTTCTATGATGTTTTGAGTCCCTAAAATATTAGTTTTTACAGCCTCATAGGGGTTGTATTCGCAGGAAGGAACAGCCTTCATCGCCGCCGCATGGATGACAAGGTCAATTCCACAAAATGCTCTGAGAAGCCGGTCTTTATCGCGGATGTCTCCGATAAAATAACGAAGGCATGGGTAATCTTCCGGAGAAAATTTTTCCTGCATTTCCTGCTGTTTATGTTCGTCGCGGCTTAAGATGATAAGTCTTTGCGGTCTATATTGGGTGAGAGCAATTTCCACAAATTTTTGCCCGAAGGAACCTGTTCCGCCGGTTATTAATACAGACTTGTTGTTAATCATTAGAACTTATCCTCCATGTATGGCTTGATAGAAAAGCCGGTGGAAAAAATATAATTTGAACCTTCGCAGGAAGTTTGCAGGCTGGTTTCATCCATTTCCTGCATAGAGAAAAAAACTCTGACAAAAGGAGAGGGGGTTGCCTGCTGGCATTTAATCATACCGATGAACGCATGCTCTTTAATCAGAGGGGATATTTCAAGAGCTCTTTCCTCTCCTCCCAGAATCACGGTTGAGTCGGTCATTCCGATAGCTTGAGATGACGATACGAGAAAAGAAACATGGTCGCTATGATCGAAAGAGTAGTCTTTCAGGAAATGTGTTTCCCGTTTGCCGCCGCTTGAAGTTGCGTAAAAAAGCTTGTTCGGATTCATTGTTCCGGTGAGAAGGGTCACATGCCCCAGACGCATAAAACCTCGCGGCGGTCCGTTTAAAGAAAATTTGTAAAGAACATCAATCTGCTGTTTATCTCTGTAAACTCTGACAGCCTTATCAAGGGAGCCTTGATATAGATTCATGGTGCAGGAGATGGTTGTGAATTCGGAAGTTTTTTTTATTCTGGGGGTAATTTTAGCAAGATCTGTATCTTTAGGTATTCCGGGGCCTTCCATTATGATGTGGCCGGAGAAAAAATCTGCTCCGAGATCTATATCTTTAAAGTAGCCATGCCCGAGGGTTCCGAACGAAGGATACCGGTTGTGTGAAGCAAAGGATGCTTTATGTATTGCCAGCCCCTTGGCTGTATTCAGTGTTATTGAAACAGAGGGGGTGTCCACATTCAGCTTTCTTCCCCTCATGGCAACGGTGTCGCCTTCAACTTTGAAAAGTGGTTCTTCTACAATCGCACTTGATTTTTCTGCTATATTTGTAAGCTTTTGGATGGCTTCGGCATATCTTTCTTTCGTTATGTGGGTGCGGAAATCGCTGGACCAGCAGAAACATAATTTCCGCCATTTTTGTTCTGTCTCAGGGGAAGAGCAGGAGTGCTGTTCAAGTTTGGCGGCAACTGCGCGGCATAGCGAATTTATGTAGAAATCGTTTCGTCCGCTGACTGCCCAGCGGGTGATATTATATTTACTCTGTTTTTTTACAGGGACGGGTTGCTGCGCCGAGCATAATGAAAGTTTGTTGCCCCCCTGCGGATGATCAAGGTCGTTCAGAACTTCCGAGGGCAGGTGAAATGTATGCTTTCTGTTTTGAAGAGCCTTGAAGGCTAACAGAAGAAGGGACCATTCACTGTCTGCTTCCTGCACTGCTTCGGTTTTATATCTCTGCGGCCTGAAGTCGAATATTTCGGCATCGTTTCCATAAACAGGCAGCCAGCCTGATTCGGTCCCAAGACTTTCAACGTATTCAAGATATTCGGACAGTTCCAATTCTTTGTGGGCAAACCGTTGCAGTTTCTGGAAGACCATTGAGCGACTCCAGAGCACGGGGATTGATTCACCGTCAATGCCTGAGACCCGTTGCGGGAAATGCTGAATATGTTCATCCCATCCGGAGAATCTGGCGGGGTTGTCATAATCCATAAAGACCCCTTCATAGCCAGCATTAATATAATGTTCCACAAGTCCTGCGGACCATGCCTGCTCATTAACAAGAGCTATACGGGGTGTCGTCTCCAGAATATCGCTGCACACGTTTCTACCGATGCGCAGATTCGCTTCATTAACCGATGCCGGAACCAGAGGCCCTATTATTTGAGCATAGCCGCTGCCTATTAATTCAGTTTTATTGTCTTTGAGCAGGTCTTTAAATTTTTCAATCCATTCCGGTGCAAGGTCTTTAATTATTTCAAGAGTTATGCCCGAGGCTTCAATACCGAGCGGAAAGTCGTGTTTTTCAATAAGATTAAGCAGCGGCCAATAGCAGCGTTCAATTACCTCCATGCGGCTTTCTTCCGGTATGGAAGAGAACATGAGGTTGAGATGAAATATTGCAAACAGTTTCATATCAACTTTTTTCGGTGATTATTTTTATGCAGTTAACAGCTTTATTCACGTTCTCGACAGCTTTTTCTCTTGTTTCAGCAACACCCATAACGACTCCGGCGCGGGCGGGATGGTTTGTCGTCGGAGGAATAATGGAACCTGTTTGCGTACGGATTTCGACCATGCGGATTCCGTCAACAGCACGAGCCTCTTCGATTCCTTCTATTCTGACAACTTTCCCCTGATCTGGGAAGAGGTAACGCTGTGCTACTCCTTCCTGAAATACAGGAATCATGTCCTTTGGCGCGGGAGTTTCACCTATTGCAAGGCGAATGGCTGTTCCGATAAAGTCCACACCTGTATTCCACGGTATTTCATGTGTGCAGAAGTATCCTCCGGAAAGTCTAGCCGCTATTTCGATTACGTAAGGTTTGCCGTTATGAACAACCATGTCACCTTTGAATACCCCGTTATTGATACCCAAAGCAATTGCCGCCATTCCGGTAAGTTCTTTCACTTCCTGTTGGGTTTCGTCTGATAGAAATGAGGGCAGTTGTCCGCCATTTTCAATTATATGCGGAGAAAATCTGTCAATATATTCATAGTT
The DNA here is from genome assembly GCF_900101105.1 of Maridesulfovibrio ferrireducens. Lineage (NCBI taxonomy): Bacteria > Pseudomonadati > Thermodesulfobacteriota > Desulfovibrionia > Desulfovibrionales > Desulfovibrionaceae > Maridesulfovibrio > Maridesulfovibrio ferrireducens. The sequence continues at coordinate 174,082 of NZ_FNGA01000001.1, read as the reverse complement.
TCTGTCTGAAAATCCGGGAGTGTATGTTTCTCCGTTTACCACAAAACCTTCGGTGCTGATTTGTGGACCGTTCAGATAGCTCTCAATCATGACCCGTCCGGCAGGTGATTCATGTTGTGCATGTTCAAAAGCCCATTGCAAATCGGGGAGGGTGTTTGAACCATATTCAAGGCGCAACACTCCGCGGGCTCCTCTGCTATCCACCGGTTTGATGACGAGACTTTCTTTTCGTTTTTTTAAATTTTTTCTAAGTTCATCGGCATCAAAAATTTCTTTATACCACGGAATGGGTATGCCTGTTTCTTTGAAGCGGTTTTTCATTGCCAATTTGTCAGTGGCGAGGGCTGCCGTTTCGCTGCTTACTGCCTGAATGCCAAAAAAATCAGCAACAGCCGCTACGGTGTGCGGGGCATCAACAGCCGCACACATTACTCCGTCAGGTTTTCTCCCTTGTTTAGCCCAAAGCTTGAGAGCTTCGACGCTTTTTCCAGAGGTGTAGACGCATCCGATCACAGTTTCATGGGCATATTTGAACCCCGGCGCTTCGGGATTCAGGTCGGTGGCGACCACATGGAGTCCCATATCAACAGCTTTTTGAATTACAGGGATTGTTTCTAGTCCTGCGCCAATTATGATCAGAGTCTTTTTCATAAGATTATTCCGGTTTTTTACAGACCATAAAAGTGTTCTGTCCCTTGTGATCGTGAGGGAACACGACTCTTCCCTGTTTTATGCCTATAATCTTTTCTATTTCGAAATGTTCCGAACAGAGATTTGTAATTTCTTCGAGTGAAAACTCTCTCAGGTGCTGGGAGTTCACTGGAATATGTCCCAGACTGTTTTGAGGAGTGCTCAAAATCAGCCGTCTGCCGGGTTTAAGAATTCTGAACATTTCCTTGAAGTAAGGGGCCGGATCAACATGTTCAACTGTTTCAAAACTGGTGATTGCATCAAAGGTTTGATCCGCACAATCAAAGGCGGTAGCATCACCAATTTTAAAGGTCAGGTTCTCCTGTGTTGTTTCGGCGGCCGCGTTGCTGACAGTTGTTTCATCAAGGTCGGCAGCAATAACATGCGCAGCTTTTTCAGCAAGCATTTTTGCTCCGTAACCCGGCCCGCAGGCACAGTCGAGAACGGTCATTTTCGGATTGATGAAGTCAAGAGCCAGTTCATAATGAAACCTGAGCTGGTCGCCGGTTTTTATGCTTTTATTGCTGACCTGCATTCTTCCTTCAACATAAACACCATGCGCAATTTTTCGGCATTTTTTAAGCCATTCATCGCTGACAGGGGAGTATGATTTGAATCGTTCGCACTTGAAATCTGCGCTGTTGCTGAACATGAAAAATTTTGGATGAACTTTGAAGACTCCTGCTTCCGGTAAATTTTTGAGCATGGATACAACTTTTTTTAACCCGCTCAGCCTGTATATGTCCGCGGTAAGCTGGATGGGAAAATCATCCTCCATTTTTATGCAGTCCAGATTATTCTGCTCCGCAATTTTCAGCATTTCAGCCGCATGTTCAGGAAGCCATCCGAAGTGAAGTCCATCAACTCTCATGAATAATGTCTCGTCAGGAACATGTTGAAGAGCATTGATCATGCGTTCCAAGGGGCTGTCATCAAAGCCGTAAAAAACTTTAATTTTGTGTGTAGGAAACATTGAAGGCAGGTCGTCAAGCCGTCCCCCTTTATCAAAAGCTGGTGCAACTATATGAATTTCAGCGTCGGGAAATTGATTGAGTGCGCTTTCAACTGTCAGGGCAACAACAGGGCGACCATCTATTTCATTCATGCACCAGTCCGGCGCACCGCTCCATGCACGGGATGCTGCCTGTATCAGAATGATCGGTTTATTCATTTAATCCCTCTTGTGCCTGTTAAAAGAGTTCTGCTGCATGTTTACGCAAAAAGTATGAGCTGACAGGAGTGTCAAAGCGACTGTTCAATTCAGAAACTTTGAAAAACGATCTATATTTGTTCTGTAGTTCAATATCTTCGGGAGAGGTTTTCCATGTACCGTTAATTCTCTGGTGCATTTCAAGCATTGCCTCGCGAAGTTCATCCCCTGTGTTGTCTATAACCTCAATGTCGGAGTTTATGAACTTTTCAATCGGCCAGCGGCTGATTCCTGATTCCAATTGTTCCGAAACTTTGAGAATCCTTTTTTCGCGTTTGGACCAGAGCAATTTAAAAAGAATTAAATCTTCAGGGTAGCAATATTCAATCATTTCGAGACGGGCAACGTTAACTCTCAGGCAGGGAATTCTGAAAGCGCTGGCGACATGTTGTAAGCCGCTTTGAATCCCCACAAAGAACGAACATTTAGAGGTGAGATAAATGTCCATGAAATCAGAACGAATTCCGCTTGTGGCGTAGTCTATAAAGTTCGGGTGATCAATTTGGAGCGGAGCTTTGACAACACTTCCCATCCTCAAGACATTGTAATCATGTTTGAGCAGTTCTTCCGTTCCTGACTTAAAAGTGTCTATGTCCATATTTCTAGGCCGTTGCATATCGCCATCATTAAAGACAGGAATAGCCCCTTGAAGAAATACGGAATCGCGCCCCAGCAAACATACATGCGGGAGAGTCGGATCAACACCCATTGATTTCAGCGTTTCACTCCCCTTGATTACCTGAGCTTCGGTAAAAGCTATATGACGGTCAGCCTGCTGCAGCATGCACTCGAAATCGCGGGAAAACGCAATAATACGGGTATTCAAAAGGAGTTCGTGTTGCTCGGCCATATTGAAACGGCGGATTGCGTCGAGCAGATGTTTATTGAATCTGTGAATTTTCATTTTCCGGGCATAAAGTGAGGCAATTGTCTTGTTGGCGACTTTGTCATCTTTAAAATAAAAGAGGTCTAAGTAACCATCATGCCTGCCTAGATCTGTCTCAGATAGATAAATTTCACATTCCAGAGTCAAGTGCCCAAGACGGGTTGAATATATTTCACCGACTCTGATTTTTTTAAAAAAGCTTACAGCTTTAATCAACAGGGCGATTGTCCCTAACCCAGCCCACTTAGCTATTTCTTTTGCAGGTGAGGGGCGCAGGTTTGCATCGGCTGGTACATCAATATTCCTGACTGAAATTTTAACTTTAAGACTTTTAAAGCATGAATAGAAACTGACAGCTTTGACCACATTGTCATGGTCATAAGTCATGCCGCAGACAATGACGGCTTCATCAGGTTTGAAAAAAAGCATCGTTTTTAAGAGTGGCAGAAAAAGTGGGTGAAAATTACCTTTGAAATAACTTATATTGGGCAGGCTGTAGGTTTCCCTGTCCCGTTCGGGGACAAGAAGGTGGACTTCCGTAGTGTTGTAGTCAACCTTTGCTAGATAGTCTTTGATATAGCTTTGTTTAGCTGTACCTATAATAAGCAAACGTTTTTTTTTCATTGAAATCCGATTAATCCTGTTTTTGCTTATCTCTTGCGGGTCAAAGTCCTGTGAACTGCTTTAACAATATCTTCGGATGTAAGGCCGTATTCTTTAGCCAGATCTTCCGGCTCGCCAGATGCACCGAAAATGTCATTCACAGCCACTCGTTCAACAGGAACCGGAACGTTTTCGCAAACTATTTCCATCACAGCCCCGCCGAGTCCACCGTACTTGTTGTGATCTTCGCAAGTAACTATTGCGCCTGTTTCTTTTGCGGCCTTGATGACAGCCGCTTCGTCCATAGGTTTAAGCCATGACATGTTCAATACGCGGCATGATATACCTTCTTTCGCGAGATGTTCTGCGGCTTTAAGTGCGCGGTGAACCATGACTCCGACAGCCATTATTGTGGCATCGTTTCCTTCGCGGAGAACGTGGGCTTTGCCGTGTTCAAAAAATGTATTTTCGTCAAAAACATTAGGCAGCGGACTGCGTCCGGTTCGCAGGTATAACGGCCCTGTATTGTCGAGCAGATATGGCATCAGTGCTTTAAGTTCTATCGGGTCGGCAGGTGAGACAACGCTCATTTTGGGGATGCTGCGATATATGGCTATATCTTCAAGAGCCTGATGGGTTGCTCCGTCCGGGCCTACATCCAGTCCTAGATGGCTGGCGGCAATTTTTACATTGAATTCAGGGTAGGCTATTGAGTTTCTGGCTTGTTCCAGTGCCCGCATGGATGCAAAAACAGCGTAACAGGTAACAATCGGGATAATCCCTGATTCCGCAAGACCTGCGGCCATTGAGAACATGTTTTGCTCTGCGATTCCGCATTGAATAAATCTGTCAGGATATGCTTCGCGGAAATGATAAGTTCCAGTTCCGCCCGCAACGTCAGCATCAAGAACAACGAAGTCATCGCGTTGTCCGGCAAGTTCGGTAAGTATTTTCCCGAACGCGTCTCTCATATTTTCCATTATATCAGATCCTCGCAGCCACATTCACGCATGGCACATTCTCTTTCTTTTCCGGTGGGGCAGAGGCTGCCGTGCCATTTCGGCACATTTTCCATGTACGAAATTCCTTTTCCCTTAACTGTGTGGGCTATAATCATGGTCGGTTTTCCGGCCATAGTTCTTGCTCGTCCGAATGCGTTATCAATTTCTCGGAAATCGTGACCGTCAATTTCAATTACATGCCATCCGAACGCTTTGAATTTATCGTTCAAAGGTTCGAGGGCGGTAATATTGGTGTTCAGATCATCACTTTGAAATTTGTTGTAATCAACGATGGCAACCATGTTGTCCAGATTATGATGAGCAGCGAACATGCAGCCTTCCCATATCTGACCTTCATTTAATTCGCCGTCACCGAGCAGGGTGTATGTGCGGTTTTTTCTGCCTGCTCTTTTGGCTCCAAGGGCGCATCCGATAGCAAAGGAAAAACCCTGACCAAGTGAGCCTGAGTTGAATTCCACTCCGGGAGTTTTGATCCGGTCGGGATGACCTTGCAGCATTCCCCCGGCATGGCGCAGAGTTTTGAATTCTTCTTTGGAGAAGAATCCTTTTTCAGCAAGAGCCGCATAAAGAGAAAGGCAGGAGTGTCCTTTGGATAGTATGAACCGGTCACGTGCAGGATTATTCATATTTCCCGTGCAGTAGTTCATCTCGTTGCAATAAAGCCAGCTGATGATTTCAACACACGACAGTGAACCGCCGGGATGTCCTGATCCTGCATGGCAATTCATTATGATGATTGACTTTCTCAGTTCGGCAGCAAAGTTTTTAAGTTCGTCATATTTGGACACGTTTATGATTTCTCCTGTCGATATCTATACTGCACCTGTTAAAAATAAAGGCCGCCGTTGACGTTAATTGTCTGCGCTGTGATGTATGATGAATCATCGGAAGCCAGATATACTACGGTGTCGGCAACTTCAGAAGTTCCACCGAATCTTTTCATGAGCACATTTTCAGCCGCTTTCTGAACAGCCGGATCTTTAAGCCCTGCATCGGCCATTTCGGAAGCAATGAGGCCTGCGGATATTGTGTTGCATCGGATATTCCACTCTGCACCGAATCTGGCGGCAACTTGCCCAAGGGAGATAAGTCCGGCTTTGCTTGCCGCATAGTGAGCTGTACGTGGTCCGCCGTATTGACCGCTGACCGAACCTATATTGATTATGCTTCCGGCATTACTTTTTTTGAGAAGTTCAAGGCAACGCTGAGTGCAAAGGAACGGGCCTTTGAGGTTTACCCCTAAAATTTTATCCCAGTCATCAGAAGTTATTTTATCAAAGTCGGTTGGGTTATTAATTCCGGCATTATTGACCAGAATATCCAGTCGTCCCTCTTTTTCAGCGATATTAGCAACAACTGCGTCGACAGAAGCTTCGTCACAGACTTCAAGTTGGAGAGTGCGGGCTTTGCCGCCGTTTGCAATGATTGAGTTGACGGTTTCATCTGCACTTTTGCGGTCTGATACCCATGTGAGAATTACTTCTGCACCGTTTTCAGCCAGTTTGGAACTGATAGCTTTACCTATTCCCCGTCCGCCGCCTGTGACCAAAGCTATTTTGTTTTTCAATCTATTCATTGGAAATTATTCCTGTTCGGTATTTTTTTGTGCAATCACAAGTACGGTTCGGCCCATTCCAGCCTCGGCAAAGCAGCCGTATATTTTGTCCAGAAAATCTCTGTTTCCGCTTTTAGTCAGATTCAGCTCAAGTTGTTTGCGCATGGCGTGGCATTCTCGTCCGAGCTTGGGGTCATCGAGATAATTTTTACCCATGAGTAGAAAGAGTTCCATCGGAAACGAAACTTCTGAATGACAGGTAGTAAAACCGCAACGGGAGAGCAATCCTTCGAGTGAATTTTTATCAAAATAATTAATATGATGCGGAGGATTCACCCACCAAGGGCGTGTACTCATATCTTCGCTTAAAATTTTTTGAACGGGAGTATATTCATTTGGAACGCCGATAGCGATAAGTCCGCCCGGACGCAAAACCTGATTGCAGAGGTTCAGTATTGCGCGGGGATACGGAACATGCTCCAGAACATCGCCTAAGTGGACCACATCGAATTGATCCAGACGATCTGCACATTCCTGATCAAAGACAGCGCATTCCACATCAAGTCCCTGCGAGCAGGAATACTGTGCGGCCTTATCGGAAGGCTCAATTCCTTTAACTGTCCAGCCCCGTTTTTTTGCCTGACCGAGCAGGAATCCATTACCGGAGCCTATGTCTAAAAAGCTGCCAGTTCCGTTTGAAATTTTTTCGAGAGTTGCAAGCCGTGCATCATTAATGCTGTCCAGCCATTCTCTGTCTTCAAGCTGATGCTCAAGCATGAGAGGTTTATCTTTTACATGATAATCGTGCTTGTAAATTTCACGAAGTTCATCCTCATCCGGGATAGGAATGATGTGTTTGAAACCGCAAAGTTCGCAGTCTATCACATCAAAATCTTCCACGCTGTGCAGGACTGTTCCTTCGTGTTCTTTCCAGCTTTTTTTATCACTCACTTTTCATCACCAATGTTTCTGGATTCCAGCCGCTTGATTATGGCTGTTGCAATGTTTGAGGCTCCGTGTCCTATGTCTAATTTTTCGGCATTAGAAACCATTTCCGCCCGTAGTTTCGCATCGGAAATAAATTTTTGAAGGCTTTCTATAAGTTCTTGATCTGTCACAAGGTCATATCTGCCGAGTGATATAGCTGCACCAGTGTCATGCAATGCTGATGCCGAGCGGACGTGGTTGTCAGTCAGGTTTAATAGCAATTGCGGAGTGCGGCAGGTAGCCAGTTCATAAGCTGTTATGCCGAATGAGGCCACAGTCGCGTCACTTTGGACCATAAGCCGGGCAATATTTTGAACATTGCTAATAAGTTCAACCCTGTCGCCAAGCTTTACCGCTATCTTTTTGATTCTGTCCAGATTTTTGAACATGGGACCGATGATGACTTTTGCATGCCAAGGTTCTTTTACGGAGGATAAACTTTGTAATATTTTTGCGGTCAGTTCTGCCGGATCGCTTCCGCCTGCCGTTATAAGAAGTTTGGGTATGGAAGATTCTTCCTTATGTGATTCTATTCCGGCAATAGCTGTAAATTCTTTACGTAAGGGGATGTATTGCCAGCCACAAAAAAGTTCACCTGAAAAGTTATCCCAGTCCAGTTCTTGAACTTGCGGGACAGGAGGATAAAAAGCCAACTCGCTTTTTAACCGATTCGGTGTGGGGTCATCAATAGTGCATATGAGTATATTTTTAGCAGATGCGTTCGCGAAGAAAGCTTCTTCTAAAGAAATGAGCAGGTCGAGAACAACGGCGGCTTCGTCTGTAAATTTATACGAGTTGAAATCCGAGACTTCTATGACCTCAAATCCAGCATTACATATTTTGTTCCGGGCGGCTTCATTGCCTCTGAATACGAAAATACACTTGCTTTCGTGTTCATCTCTAAGCTCAGTGGCAAGGGCCAGACATCTTCCTACATGTCCGAATCCTCTTTCGAGGGAACCTTCGCAGAATAAAAGTATTTTGAGCGGTTTACGCATCGAGGACGAAAGCCTTGTATAGCCGCTCGGCAATTTCCCAATCTTCAATTGTGTCAATGTCCACGGCCATGTGGCGGGGCAGGAAGTAGGGCAGATTCAGACCTTCAGTTCTGTCGGGAGGAAGGTCAGTTAATTCCTGCCAGTAAAATTGCGCCGCATCATGAAAGAATGTCGGTAAATCCTGAGATCTACTTGGTGCATATTCGGGGAATGCGTATTGCACTCCGCCTTGTTCGTTCAGCTTAAAAGCTCGAAGTATGGGATATGCAAATTCTGTTACGCCCAGAACGCAGTTTGCTTTTTTTTCGCGCATCAGTTTGTAGCCTCCGCGCAAAGTCTCAGCTGTGATAAAGGGGTTTGCAAAAAACTGGCAGAATCTTTCTGGTTGACCAAGGTTTTCTTTTACCCAGTCGAGAGCGTGTTCTATGACCGGAGCAGTTGCAACAAAATCTCCGGCAAGCTCTGCCGGGCGCATAAACGGAACTTCTGCGCCGTATTCTTTCACCACTTCGGCAAACTCCTCACTGTCGGTGCTCACTATGATGTGATCAAAAAAGCCGCTCTCGCGGGCGGCTTCAATGGCATAGGCAATGAGAGGTTTTCCCAGAAACGGGCGGATCGATTTTTTAGGAATACGTTTGCTGCCGCCGCGAGCGGGAATGATTGCTACCTGCATATTTTCACTTGTCCGATGCTTAAAATTATTTGTTATCGCGTGTTTGGAAAGATGCCTGTGCGGAAACCCAGTCTTCTTCGAAATCAACTTCAATACACTTGTAATTAGAGATATCTACGGGCTTAATTTTAACACCGTCATGAATAATCATTTCAATGCCTTTTTCGAAGTAGTCGTTGTCGTCACATTTGCGCAGTGCTTCGGCGTAAGTCTTGAGATCCTTTTTGAGGATCATGTTTATACCGACCGCTTCGCCTTCCGCGTTTACGACTTCTTTAGAAATTTCATTGATGTAACCTTGATCGTCGCGAGTATATTTGACTTCTTCTTCGCCGCAGGATTTGCAATCAACACAGACAAAGCTGTCATCTTTAATACTTAAAACTTCGCGAATAATTGCTTTATCAAAAACAACATCCCCGTTCATCCAAAGAATGTCATCATCCAGATCTTCAATGGCGCAAAGGAGGCTCTTGGAGGTATTGGTGATGTAGTAGTTGGGATTGTATTTGTAGTAGACTTCGGGGAAATTTTCCATGATCAGGGTCATCTTAAAACCCACGACAATGATGATTTCATTTACTCCCAGATCTTTGAGAATTCTGACCTGTCTACCGAGAATGGTTTCTCCGTAAGGCAGAACTGAAAGAGATTTCGGGAAAGGTCTGCTGAGCCGACTGCCGATACCTGCTGCAAGGATGACTGCTTTCATGATATTTACTCCCTGTTTGCTAGAGATAGTTAGAAACTACATGTTTACCAAGTCTTTCTGCCGCGAGACCGTCCGCATTGCTAAAAGATAAGTCTCTAATTTTTTGCCTGACATCTACGAAATCATCAATGTTATTTAGCATGATCTCTTCAAAAGCGGTATAGAGATCATTCTCATTCATAACTTTTTTGCCCGGTGTCATTGAGTCGTAATCGAAAAGCAGTTCTCTGTTTTTACTGACATACTGTTCAAAGTCGTATGGATAGAAAACCATAGGGTTATCAACCAGCAGAAAATCGAAATAAACGGACGAATAATCTGTGAGCAGAACATCGCAAAGCGGAAGGAGCGGGTATGCATCACTTTTTGAATCCATCAACCGGATGTTTTCCGGCAGGGTTACCTTATTGATTGTCAGATATGGGTGAAATTTACAGATGAACATAATATTATTCTTTTTGCAGAATTCTGACATGCGCATCAAGTCTATGGCTCCGTCTTCGAATGGGCTGCCGCCGGTGTCTCGGAAAGTAGGCATGAAAAATACAGTTTTGCCACCAAGCTTACGAAACTTTACAAGCTCTCCATAAAGATCGCGGTCGGCATTGATCATGTCGTATTTTGTCGGGCGACGTTTGAGAACATCGTTGCGCGGGTAACCTGATTCGATAAATTCTTCGGCTTTAAATGCTTTTGCAAAAGCTTTTTCAGTGAAAAATGGTGAAGTTGATACCACAGCATCATAACCTGAGTATACGAAAGTTAAATGCTTCGCTTTTTCAGGATTCATGTTCACAGTGGAGTTTATTTCTGGAAAGCCGATGGCTTTTAAGGGGATGCCATGCCAGAGTTGTACTGTTTTTGCGCCTGAGAGTAAGGCCCACAGAAACTCTTGATCTTTCCAATGAAAATCATCGGAAACAACAATTCCTGTTCTTGCCATAATATCCGCGGCATCAGGATGATTCACCCATGTTGCGGGTAGTCCCTGCGCTTTAAGAATATCAGCTTCTTTTCTGTCGAAGGCCATAAAATGGCACTCCAGTTCCGGTCGTTTTTTCACACAATAAAGGAAGAAATATTTAACATTATCCATGAAACGACTGCCCGCACGTCCAAAGAATATGGTGAGATTCTTTTGTTTGGGAATGGATGAAGCCAGTTCTTGAATTTTTGTCATTTCATTTTGCGGCATGAAAGCTCTCTATTAAGGTTTTATTGAAAAGTATGATTTTTTTGACGTTTATTCATAGGCTATTCAAATTAAATGCCAAAAACAATGAAAAGTGAATAGTACATAATAATTCATTATTTTATTTACTATTTATAATTACTAAATTTTATAAAAATGGCCTTGTTAATCGTATTATTGTACGCTAGTTTCCGCCCATGCGAAACACAGCTGATAGAATTAGACATACGTTACTTTTTGAAATAATTGGCATTTCTGCTTGCGTTCCTCTTGCATCGTGGATTCTTGATAAAGGTATTGCGCAGTTGGGAACAATGAGTTTAGCGATTTCATTTACCGCAATGTGTCTGAATTTTATCTTTAATTTGTCATTTGATAAAGCGTTGATCAAGCTTGGAAGGCCGGTAAATGTCAGGCCGGCATGGATGAGAATATTTCATGCTACGTTGTTTGAGGTTACCTTGCTTGCCCTCACTCTTCCCGGCGTTGCATGGTGGCTGGAGATGACTATGTGGGATGCGTTTGTTACGGATTTGGGCTTTGCTTTATTCTTTTTGGTTTATGCCTTTTTCTTTAACTGGACGTACGATGTTGTGTTTCCAATGCCGGTAACTCTTGTTCCTGCTACGGCTGAAAATAGTTAATTCAGTTGTTTATTTTCTATGTCTAAATAATTTCCCGAGAACAGATTTCTTTTTGCTTGTTGCACTTTCGTCGTGGTCACAATTTTCTTCTTGAGCACTGTTCCCTTCCTGATAATCAGGTTCTGTTGCTTCTTCCTTATTCTTTCCTGAAAAACTTGCAAAATGTGCAACCTTCTGGGCTTGCCGTGCTGAATAACGTGCGGCCTTTCCTGTTGCTTCGAATGCCTTATCTTTTGAATCCACAACCTTTCTTGCCGCACTCATGGCCTTATCACCAGCTGAACGGGTAATTGTTTTCAAGTAGGCTGAGGTTATCATTTTTGTAGAATTGACGGCAATGGAGAGCAGCAAGCCTGCGGCCTCTTTGAGCACTCCTCTGCGATATCCGGCGGTTTTTTTGTCCGCCCTGTAACTGAAATGACCCCGTGTGATAATGCCCACTCTCAGAGCTAGAAACGCATTTGTGGAACCGTCCAGTATAGACGCGGTTATTATAGAGGTCAGCCCGCCGGCGCCGGGAATCATACCGAGTGCTGAACCTGCCAGAACGGGCGACATTATCGCTTCAATTTGCGATTGAATGTCCAGATCCTCCACTGCACTTGCAAAAAAAGCCGTTACCGCGACATTTGAGTATACGGAAATCATATCCCGTAAGGACGGGCGTTGATTGTATATTTTAGAGACATCCCATACCAGCTTGGTGAGCGAACCCAACACGATAAATGAATCAAGCTTGCCGTTTTGCGAAATAGCCGTGCTTAGAAATATTCGCGAGGCTACGGATTTCATTTTTTCTGTGGAAATTTCGTCCAGACCGTTCAAAGCAAGGTCGAGGTCCTCATTTCTTGAAAGATTAAGCTTCATTTTTCGCACGTGTTTATTACTGCGCAGTCTTTTACACAGCTTGCGAATATATTTTTCTTGTTCGGCGGGAGTGGGGTTGTCCGGCATGGTCAAAGGGCCGGGGCGGAAAATGAACATCACCAGAGGACTGATACATATGATCAAAAACAACCCGCTCAGTCCGAATAAAATGTAATCATATGACTGTGGAAAGTATGAGGCACAAAGCTGTGCCAGCGCTGAAATCTGATTCAGCATGAATAGAATAAAACCTGCAAGCAGCAGAAACATTCCGGCAGATATTAATCTGGTCAGCGTTTTTGACATTATATACCTCGCCCGTTTCGGACTTTTTAGTCGGTCTTATTCCCTTCTATATAATTGCAGTCTCATACGTCAAACAGGGAAAAATCATGAATATATTTTTTTACGCTTAATTTCTCTTTTAACTCTCAAGCAAATTCAATATCGTCAATTTTTAAAATCATTGTAGCACTTTGCGTAAATTCGCAATGGAGTAGTAATTGTATAGCGAAAGGTCAGCCGTACGAGTCGGAATAGCACAGGTTCTTGCCGGATCTGCACTAATTTCACTGGTGGGCATTTTTATAAAAATACTAGTTGTTGATTACGCTTTGCCCATTCTGGTTATGGGATTCTGGCGTAATTTGTTCGTCTGCTTAATTTTGCTGGTGGCGCTGAAAATTAAGCGTCCCGCATTGTTGCGTGCCGGACGTGAAAATATCTTTTTGCTGGGAAGCTACGGGCTGGTTCTGGCGTTGTTGAACGGTATATGGGGCGGGTCCGTATTTTTCAACGGGGCTGGAGTGGCAACAGTTCTGGTGTATGTTTCCGTGCCTATCACTGTTCTGGGCCAATGGTGGCTAGGGGGCGGAAAACCCTCTGCTCAGATTATTCCTTCCATTGTTTTTTGTTTGGTAGGTTGCGCGCTTGTTTGCGGAGTGCAAGGTATTTCAGACTTTGCGCTGACTCCTATAGGCATTTTTCTGGGATTATTTTCGGGCATTTTTTATGCGGCATATGGTCTTATGGGCAGAGCGTGTGCCCTTCGAGGGCTGAATCCATTTACCGTGCTCATGTATATTTTCGGCTTTGCCGCGTTTTTTATGCTCATCGCAAATTTATTTTCGGGCGGGGCGATACCCGGAGCCGCAAGCGAACCTGCACAGATTCTATTGCCCGATGCGCCACTTAAGGTGTGGGGTATCATTTTGACACTTGCTATCGGGCCGACCATGATCGGCTGGATGCTCATCAATATGAGTATGTCCCGTTTGTCTCCTTCAGTGGTGAATATTTTATTGACCACAGAACCCATGATGACAGCACTGGTTGCCATTCCGGTTTTGGGAGAATTTATGACCACGATGCAGTGGGCGGGGTGCTTTATGATTATCGGCGGGGTTGTTCTGCTTAAGAGGCGAAATTAAAATTATACATCATTGGTCATAAAAAAAGGGGAGCCGCGAACGGTTCCCCTTTTAATTTGGTGCTTTTTAAAATCTCTATACGTTGAAGAGGAAATGAACAACGTCGCCATCTTTGAAGACGTACTCTTTACCTTCGGAACGCAGAACTCCGGCCGCGCGGCAGGCTGCTTCTGTGCCGTGCGTGACGTAGTCTTCGTAACCGATAACTTCAGCGCGGATGAATCCTTTTTCAAAGTCCGTATGGATAGCGGCGGCAGCACGTGGTGCTTTATCCCCGTCATTAATGGTCCATGCGCGAACTTCTTTTACTCCGGCAGTAAAGTAGCTGATCATGCCGAGGGTCAAGAACCCTGTGCGGATGATTTTAGCAAGGCCGGATTCGGTCACGCCGTAAGATTCAAGGAAATCCTGATATTCTTCATCTTCAAGACCGATAAGTTCTTCTTCCATCTTGGCGGAAATTTTTACGAACGCAGCGCCGCGTTCTTCTGCCAACTTCATTACGGATTTAACGTAATCATTATCATCTGTCAGACCGTTTTCATCAACGTTCGCGCAGTAGATAACTTTTTTAGAAGTGATCAAGCGCAGGTCTTTGAGCAGCTCATCCATGATGTCGGTGTCGAGTTTATCATATGTGTTGGCTTGGTTGCCTTCGTTCATGAACTCAAGCAGTTTTCTGCCTTCTTCAACTTTAGGACCGAAAGACTTGTCGCCTTTGATCTGCTTAGCCATGCGTTCAACACGGTTTTCAAGAACCTGAACATCGGAAAGAATGAGTTCGGTTTCAATGATATCAATGTCGCGGATAGGGTCGACAGAGTTGGAAACATGGATAACATCGTCGTTGTCGAAACAGCGGACAACATGGAGAATGGCCTGTGTTTCGCGGATGTTACCAAGAAATTTATTACCGAGTCCTTCACCTTTACTAGCTCCGGCAACAAGTCCGGCGATATCGATGAAGTCTACAGTGGAACTTTGAACCCGCTGAGGCTTAACAAGCTCGGAAAGCTTATCAAGGCGAACGTCCGGCACTGGGACAACAGCTTTATTAGGTTCAATGGTACAGAATGCGTAGTTTGCACTTTCTGCGTTCTGAGCTTTTGTGAGGGCATTAAAAAGTGTGGATTTGCCGACATTTGGCAAGCCCACGATTCCTATACTAAGGGCCATATCGGTGGTACTCCTGAATTCTTTATTGTGGGGGTAGGGTGTTTAAAACAGACCTACGCGGCCCTCAATACCTTGCTTCGCTGTGATGGGCAAGGGAAGAATGGGTGGCACGTTATTTTGGCTCGGGGTCGCCCTCGGTATTATTTGAGTCAGCGTCTTTGGCTTCTTGTTCTTCGCGGCATACTTCGGCTAGGAAATTTTCGAACCATTGTTTGTTGCGGACGTTGTCTAGAAAATTCTCTGTTTTAAGGCTTTTGCTGTCCACAAAGTTGTTGTTTTGTTCTTTTGAGAACTCAAGCCTTTTTTGGCATTCTTTAAAGTCTTTTTGTAGCGAGGCTATGCAGGCAAGGTTGTATGCTCCGTATCCTGTTTTAATAGATTCAGCTTTAAGACATTTTTCTTTGGCTTCTTCTAATAAAGAATTGTCGATTTTGTTTTGATTGTGAGTTGCTTTTGAGACTAATAATATTCCCCAAAGGTTCCATGCGTTGTGGAGACCTTCGTCTGTACCAGTGGCTTTTTTGTATTTATCTTGGGCCTCAATGAATAAAGTTTCTCTTTGTTCCTCTGGTGCATTTTTATACTTTTCAGCCAGTAAGTATCCCCAATTATTCCATGCTTTAGAGTACTCTTCGTCTGCGTTAATGGCTTTTTTGTATTTATCTTGAGCCTGAATAAATAACTCTTCTTTTTGTTCTTCTGGTGTATTTTTATACTTGTATGTTAGTAAGTACCCCCAATTATTCCATGCGCTGAGGAAACTCCCATCTATATCAGTGGCCTTTTTATATTTATCTTGAGCCTGAATAAATAACTCTTCTTTTTGTTCTTCTGGTGCATTTTTATACTTGTATGCTAGTAAGTCACCCCAGTTATTCCATGTGTTGAGGAGACTTCCATCTATGTCAGTGGCTTTTTTGTATTTATCTTGAGCCTGAATAAATAACTCTTCTTTTTGTTCTTCTGGTGCATTTTTATACTTGTATGCTAGTAAGTCACCCCAGTTATTCCATGTGTTGAGGAGACTTCCATCTATGTCAGTGGCTTTTTTGTATTTATCTTGAGCCTGAATAAATAACTCTTCTTTTTGTTCTACTGGTGTATTTTTATACTTGTATGCTAGTAATTCACCCCAATTATTCCATGCGCTGAGGAAACTCCCATCTATATCAGTGGCCTTTTTGTATTTATCTTGGGCCTCAATTAATAAAGTTTTTCTTTGTTCCTCTGGTGCATTTTTATACTTTTCAGCCAGTAAGTATCCCCAATTATTCCATGCACCAGCGAAACTTCCGTCTGCATCAATGGCCTTTTTGTATTTATTTTGAGCCTGAATAAATAACTCTTCTTTTTGTTCTACTGGTGCATTTTTATACTTGTCTGTTAGTAATGATCCCCAATTACTCCATGCGCCAGCGAAACTTTCGTCTGCATAAATGGCCTTTTTGTATTTATCTTGAGCCTGAATAAATAACGTTTCTTTTTGTTCTACTGGTGCATTATTATATTTGTATGTTAGTAATGATCCCCAATTACTCCATGCGCTAGCGAAAGTTCCGTCTGCATCCGTGGTCTTTTTGTATTTATCTTGGGCCTTAATAAATAAAGCTTCTTTTTGCTCCTCTGGTGCAGTTTTATACATGTCTGTTAGTAATGAGCCCCAATTATTCCATGCTATAGAATGATTTTTATTTAATTCGGTAGTAATTTGGTATTTATCTTCTGCTAACTTAAAATAATGAGATTTTTCTTCAAAGTTAGAATATTGGTCGACCTTCATTTGGAATAAATACCCCAGCTTAAAGTTATTTTCTATATCAATAGGAAATTCTTGGGATATAGTCTTCCACAAAGTGATAGCTTTATCCCATTCTTTTTTTAATTCATGGTAAAGAGCTTTTGCTTTAAGGTGAGTATAAAATGATTTTGATTCACTTTCAGCTACAGTTTTGACAGCTTCTTTGTCCGAATCTGACATGTCTTTTGCTTCAGGTGTGTTTAAATCATGAACTATTACTTTCCCTTTTTGAACTATCTCATCTATTTCTGAAAGTTTTAGTTCGCATTGTTTTGTCATTTCTTCACATTTACTGGCTAAGATCTCTATTTCTTTTTTTTTATTTTTTGCACCGTCTGTAAATTCTTTGATTTCATCTTCAAGTTTTCTTTTGTTTTCTATTGCGGATTGTCTTTGTTGGCGAATAAATAAAATACCCAAAAAGGTGAGGATCAGTCCAACTGCTATAGTTATATATGTAAGTATTTCATAAAATCTTTCAGTATAATTTTTTTGAGTTTCAACCCATTCTTTTACATGTTCAGCCTTATCTTTCGTCCGCTCAAACCACATCTGCCCACTATCCTTAAGCTGAGCATCACGAATCTTTTCAACCTGCGTCTTAACAACAGAAATATCTTTCTGAACACTTTCAATCTTAACAGAATTTATAGTTGCAGTTGGCATTTGAGTTTTAGTTTCGACAAGCGGCTTTGCAACCGCCGACCCCACAACCCCCATCACGAAACAAACAGCAATAGCAGCAATAACAATCCGCCCAAATCCCGCAAACCGAATATTAAAACCGCACATATTTATATCCTTACTCAACCATTAATATCTAAAATTATATTTATCAAAAAATAATATCTGAACTCTTGTACTGTCTCTACTGAGGCAGGTCTAGTCTTTCAATAAATAAAATAACCCATACATATCCCGCTAACTACCTAAACAAATGAACCTTCCCCTTAATTGAGATTCTAAAGAGGCATGCCTTTTTAGCTGCCGGGGAGCTGCCCTCGCACGATCTCCCGCATTTCATACCCTAAACAATCCCCTTTACGCATTCCCACAATAATTCTACAAAGCGCGTATGAACAACTCCGATATTAACACTGACTTCGACGTAATTATTTTAGGTGCGGGCGCATCCGGTCTTTACTGTGCCATGCACGCTGCCAAAAGGGGCAAACGTGTGCTGGTTCTGGACCATGCGGGCAAGGCTGCCTGTAAGCTCCGGGTTACCGGCGGCGGAAAATGTAACTTTACTAACTTGAGTGTCGAGCCTGAGAATTATCTCGGTGCAAACCCTCATTTTTGTAAATCCGCACTGGCTCGTCATAACCAGTGGGACTTTATAGAATTTATCACCGAAGCGGGCATTGTTTACGAAGATCGTAACGAAGGTGAGCTTTTCACTTTGGATGGTGCCGGACAGATTGCCGGGCTTCTCGTTTCCAAATGTCACCGCCTTGGTGTCGAAACTCTGCTTGACCGCAACATTGATTCCGTAGAAGGGCGTGGACCTTTCACCGTGAAAACCGGTGTTGAAATTTTTGAAGCCCCATCACTTGTTGTGGCGCTCGGTTCACCTACTTGGCCTTCTGTGGGCGCAACAGCTCTCGGTTATAACATTGCCGACCAGTACGCACACCGCATTGTCTACCCTCATCCCGGCCTTGTTCCGCTTATGATTGGCGGCCCGAACGGTAAAATATGTGAAGAGCTTAGCGGCAACTCACTGCCTGTCCGCATCAGTTGCGATGGTGTGAGCTTTGAAGGTGATATGCTTTTCACTCACAAAGGAATTTCCGGCCCTGCGGCATTACAGATTTCATCTTACTGGCGCAAAGGTTCCAGCATAGATATTGATCTGCTGCCCGGTCAGAACTTTGGTGATGTGCTTGAAGATTTCCGCACTGAAAATATTGCTTTGCATTCTTTCATGGCTAGATATTTCTCCCGCAAACTCGTGGACGTACTGCTCACAGGTGAAGACGAGGAAACTCCCGTCAGCCAGCTTACTAAAGAGCGCCGTCTTGCATTGTCTGAACGTGTTCATTGCTGGACTCTTAAGCCAGAGGGAACAGAAGGGTACGCCAAGGCTGAAGTTGTTGTGGGCGGAGTGGATACTAATCAAGTGTCGTCTAAGACAATGGAATCTAAGAAGGTTCCCGGATTATACTTTATCGGCGAAGTTTTGGACGTAACAGGCTGGCTGGGCGGATATAATCTGCAATGGGCTTGGTCATCTGCTTTTGCTGCTGCTGAGTATGTGTAAAGAATAGAAGAATAAAGAATGGGTGATTTCGCCTTCGGCTGGACCAAAGGGAATAATCCCCTTTGGAATCCCTATTAGGGGGAAGGCTTGTAGCTGAAAATATAAATCGACTTTTGGTAAATATTAATTACCGGAAGTCGATTTTTCTATGGTCTGAATTAATATTTCGATATCAAACGGTTTGCTGACATAATATTTTATGCCTGCTTTTTCAAAATCGTTGTGAGTGTCTTGTAAGGAATGTCCGGTCATGGCAATGATTGGCGTTTTTGATTTTTCTCCGAAAACGGAACTGTCCTGAATCCTTGTGGCGGCTTCAAGTCCACTCATTTCCGGCATCTCTATATCCATGAGGATGCAGTCGAAGTCGTTATCTTTTAGCAACTCAAGCACTTGCAAGCCGTTTACTGCCGTGGTCACCGTATATCCGTGTTTTTCCAGCAGTCTGGAGGCGGAGAGCAGATTTATTTTTTCGTCGTCGGCTAAAAGTATTTTCATCCAGCTCGTGTGCTTGATTTTTTAACAGCGCCCCGTTTTTTGGAAACAGGGCGCTGAATTAAATTACATTTCGTTAGGAAGCTTTTTCAGCTGTGCATATGTGTAAACCGGGCCATCCTGACAAACATAGCTGGTTCCGATGTTACAACGTCCGCATATGCCGACACCGCATTTCATGCGTTTTTCAAGGGTGGTATAAATCTGCTCATCCTCGAAGCCGAGTTTTGCGAGCGCCTGAACTGTGAACTTAATCATGATCGGCGGACCGCAAGTTATCGCTACGCAGTTTTTAGGAGAAGGATTAATATCCAGAAGTACATTCGGGATTAGACCCACGTTGTGCTCCCAGCCTTCAAAAGCTGCGTCAATGGTCAGATGCGTATCAAGATCATCTCTTTCCAGCCATTCGGGAAGTTCATAGCTGAACGCCATGTCTACCGGGCTTCTTGCTCCGTAGAGCAGAGTGATTTTGCCGTAATCTTTACGATTATCGAGCATGAAAAGCAGCAGTGTGCGAAGCGGTGCCATACCGATTCCGCCACCGACGAAGACGATGTCTTTGCCTTTCATATCTTCGTAAGGGAACGCATTGCCGAGCGGAGCGCGAACTCCGATCTGATCTCCGGCGCTTAAGGTGTGAAGCATTGAAGTCACTTCACCAGTCTTCATTACGCTGAATTGCAGGTAGTCCATGCGGGTAGGGGAGGAATTGATTACAAAAGTAGCCTCTCCTATTCCGAATGCGGACAGCTGTCCGACCTGACCCGGACCGAAAGTGAAATCTTTTTTCAAGTTCGGGTTGTTCAGCGTAACGCGGAAGGTTTTGATAGTCGGAGTCTCTTCAATTACTTCCTGAATAGTCGCCATTGCCGGCAGATAAGGATTACTATTCATTGTTAGGCCTCCTTCTTGGTTGCTGGCTTGTAGGCGATTGCACTCAGTACTATCTGGCGGATATCAACGCCGACCGGGCAGCTCTTGATACAGCGTCCGCAACCGCAGCAGGAGATAACTCCGTCGTGCAGGTCGGGATAGTAGCTGAATTTGTGACCGACTCTATTCTTGAGCCTGTTGGCCTTGGCGGGACGCGGATTGTGTCCGCTTGCTTCAGATGTGAACTGGGCTGACATACAGTTGTCCCATGATCTGATGCGTGTTCCTTTCAGGCCGTTTGCTTCGTCTGTTATATTGAAGCAGTAGCATGTGGGGCACAGGTATGTGCAGGCTCCGCAGCTAATACATTTGTCTGACATTTCTTCCCAGAACGCACCGTTATCAAAAACAGCCAGAAGTTTTTCAGGGCTGCCTGCGAAATCAGGAGCTTTGTTCATGGAAGCATCAGCAGCTTTTTTATATTTTTCAGCTTCGGCTTTCATTTTGGAGCCGTCAGTGAGCAGAGAACTTTTGAGAAGTTCTTCGCCTCGTTTGCTGATAGATTCGATATAATAGCCGTCTTTTACAGGAGTCATGAGAAGATCTGATCCTGAAGGATCAGACGGCCCGCTTCCCACTGCGTTGCAGAAACAGGTGGCTTCACCTTTTTCGCATGACAGAGTGATGAAGTAGGTGTTTTCTCTACGAGCCTTGTAATATACGTCGACTTTATCGCCATTCAGATAAACACGGTCGAACATAGTAAAACCGCGAGCATCACAGGGACGGTTTCCAAAAACAACGTAGGATGTGGTCGGAATAGTTTCCTTTACATCCATAGCGATCTTGGAAAGGTTTTCCATGTCTTTTATTTGGCTGTATTCAAGAAGTGTTTCACTTTGCGGGAAGATTGCCTTTTTAGGAGGGGCAGTTGCTTCCCTGTCAATGAAGAAACCTTTCTCTGAATCATAGGGCCGGAAAATGATAGAGTCACCTTCGAACCGGGGGGCGAGCACTTCGTGATCTTGTCCCAGTTCTTCCAGCCATGCCGACAAACTTTCTTTTTTTATGAATTTAGTCTGCGCCATTACCATTTCCTCTCTCTGATCTTATCTTCTTCGGTTTTGAAGGTCATGAGCGGTGGTGTCGCTTCCGGATCTATTCCGGCTTCATAGTCGAAGACTTCTTTGATCTCTTTGTTCATTTTTTTCTTGAACAGGAGGATGGGAATATCTACAGGACATGCCCGCTGACATTCTCCACACTCAGTGCAGCGTCCGGCAAGATGATAGGCGTGGATAACCTGAAACATCCATTTGTCACGAACATGGGCTTCCTGACTCAGCCAGTGAGGATCGCGGCTTTGAGCAACACAGTGGTCGCGGCATACGCATAACGGGCATGCGTTGCGGCATGCGTAACAGCGAATGCAACGGTCCATTTCTTTCAGCCAGAATCCGAATTTTTCTTCCACAGGCTTTTCTTCAAATTCGACTACATCTTTGTAACCGTCTTCAAATGTTGCTGTGGTTGTTACTTCTTCTCCTGCAAAGTGATCGCTCAGCACTGCATTAGGGTAACGGCAGGTTGCGCATTTGTCGGCAAGAACATCTCCCAGGGGGAGTTTGTGTTCTGCGCCGGAAGCGCTGACCGTGACGTCTGATCCGGAGATTTCACAGGAGTCGATGTTTCCAACGTCTCCTACTATTCTACGGATTTTGGTCTGGTCTACGACACCGTTACAACCGAACCCGAAGATGGTTACATCTGCGCGGTCGATAAGATTTTCCTGTAGTAATTCAACTACGGAGCGGCTGTCGCAACCTTTTACTACAATGCCGACCTTTTTGCCGCGCAGGGCGGGCAGATAGGTGGCAAGGTTATGAACGCAAAGCGCGTCCACTTGAAGTTTATCAATATCTTCATCCCTGCGAATGAAATGCGGAGTGGCGTGAAGCGGGTCATATCCACCCGTCCATCCTATCACAACATCTAATTCCGGCAGGGCTTTCCTGATTTGTTCTTTCAGATCTTTCAGATTTTGCACCCTGTATCTCCTTGGTTGAAAACGGCAGCTTAAAGAGCCGCTTCCATCAATTTGAGAGTCTCTTCTGCATCCGCTCCAGCTATTTTAGGGGCGGGTCCAAGCTCATGGATTTGCTCGGTGAATTTCGTCACGACTTCCTGCCAGCGTTGCCCTTCAGAGGCTGAAACCCAAGTGTATTCAAAACGCTTGGCATCAATACCCATGATCGGAAGGAATCTTTTCAGCATTTCCAATCTGCGGCGGGCGTAGAAGTTGCCTTCGGTATAATGGCAGTCTCTAGGATGACAGCCGGAAACCAGCACTCCGTCAGCGCCGGACATGAGAGTCTTGACGATAAACAGGGGGTCAATTCTACCTGAACAGGGAACCTTTATAACTCGCAAATCTGTCGGTTGTTTGAATCTTCCTACTCCGGCGGTATCAGCACCGCCATAGGAACACCAGTTACAGAGAAAACCGACGATTCTAAGTTCTTTACCTTCTAGAATCGGCATACTGCGTTAACCTCCGCGAGAATCTGGTTATCAGTGAAATGCTGGAGCTGAACTGCGCCCTGAGGACAGGTGGCTGTACAGATTCCGCAACCCTGACAAATTGTTTCAATCACATCGGCCTTTTTCATGCCGCGGAAATCAATTTCCTTGATGGCTCCGAAGGGGCATGTCTGGATACATTTTCCGCATCCGATACAGCGCTTGATATCAACTACTGAAACCTGCGGGTCGCTTGCAAGCATGTCTTGCGAGAACAATCCCAGAACTTTAGATGCTGCCGCGCTGCCCTGTGCTACTGAAGCAGGGATATCTTTCGGTCCCTGACAGGCTCCGGCGAGGTAAACCCCGGCAGTGTTTGTTTCAACAGGCTTAAGTTTAGGATGTCCTTCCATATAAAAGCCGTAAGCATCGTATGAGATACGCAGTTTTTTAGCCAGATCGGTCGCTCCGACAGAGGATTCTACTCCAACTGCGAGAACAACGAGATCTGCGTCAATTTCAACCTGAGCACCCATAAGAGTATCTGCACCGCGGACAACCAGTTTATCCCCTTTAGGATAGACCATTGAAACGCGACCGCGGATGTAGTTGGCTCCATATTCTTCCATAGCGCGACGGGTAAACTCGTCGTACATTTTACCGGGAGAGCGGATGTCCATATAGAATACATGTGACTGAGAATCGGGAAGGTGGTCTTTGGTCAGAATTGACTGCTTGGCTGTGTACATACAGCAGAAGCCGGAACAATACGGACGGCCGACAGATTTATCTCTAGATCCTACACACTGGATGAAAACAACATCTTTAGGTTCTTTGCCATCGGAAGGACGTACGATGTGTCCTTCACTTGGTCCTGAAGCGGAAAGCATGCGTTCGTATTGCAGGGAGGTAATAACGTCGGGGTATTTTCCGCCGCCGTATTCTCCGTATACAGTCCAGTCGAAGAGGTCATATCCTGTTGCCGCGACAACTGCGCCGACATTTTCAGTGATAATTTCATCTTGCTGAGTAAAATCGATTGCTTCCGAAGGACAGACCTTTGCACAGACGCCACATTTGTCTTTCTGTATTTTCATACAGAATTCAGGGTCGATCTTTGCTTTTTTAGGAATGGCCTGCGGGAACGGGATATTGATAGCTTTTGTCGTTGCAAGTTTTTCGTTAAAGAAGTCAGTAGCTTTTCTGCTGGGACATTTTTCAATACATAGACCACAGCCTGTGCAAAGATCCCAGTTAACGTAGCTGGCTTTCTTTTTAATTTGGATCTCAAAGTTTCCGACATAACCGTTAACTTCTTCGATTTCTGAATATGCGTGGAGAGTAATGTTCGGATGCTGTGCAACATCAACCATGAGAGGTCCGAGGACACAACTGGAACAGTCCACAGTAGGGAATGTTTTATCCAGTTTAGCCATCTTGCCGCCGATGGTGGTTTCTTTTTCAACCAAGACTACTTTTAGTCCACCGTTGGCACAGTCCAAAGCTGCCTGAATACCGGCGACACCGCCACCGATGACCATGACACTCTTGTTTACAGGGAATTGTTTGGAGAACAGTGGACGGTTCTTGAGAAGTTTTGCAGCCGCCATCCGAACAAGATCAGATGCCTTGTTGGTATTGGCTTCTCTGTCCTTCCCTACCCATGAAACGTGTTCTCTTATGTTCGCCATTTCGAAAAGGTAGCGGTTCAGACCCGCTCTTTCCAAAGTACGGCGGAAAGTAGGTTCGTGCATTCTTGGTGAGCAGGATGCAACAACCACACCGTCTAGACGGTGTTCTTTAATAGCTTCTATTATACCATCCTGTCCGGGTTCGGAGCAGGCGTACATTGTATCTGTTGCGAATACTACGCCGGGAAATTCCCGGGAAGCTTCAGCAACCGCGGCAGTATCCACGGTTCCTTCAATATTAGTTCCGCAGTGGCAGATAAAGACTCCTATTTTCATTTAAGTCTTCTCCTTGACGTTCTTGACCGGGGTGGGAGCTCTTAGGAGGTCTCGTCCCTGCCGATGGCATTAATGACTTTGCGAGGGTCCACGCAGAGCTTGTCGATTCCGAGTTCCTTTTCGCTTAGTCCGAGAGCCAATCCGATAAGCTGGGTGTAGTAAAACACCGGGATATGGTGATTGGTTCCGGCAGCAGAGTTTACCTGATCCTGTCGCAGATCAAGATTCATCTGGCACAAAGGGCAGGCCGTAACCAGCGCTTCAGCTCCGATGTCTTTTGCTGCGTCAAGCAGTTTGCTGGAAAGGCTCATAACAATATCCTTACGAGGGATACCGAATGAGGCTCCGCAGCACTCAACTTTAAGCGGGTAAGGAAGGACCGTTGCTCCCAGAGCTGTCATGATATTGTCCATTGCCATGGGGTGCTCAGGGTCGTCAAAGTTCATGACTTCCGGCGGGCGGTTCATGATGCAACCGTAATATGCCGCGACGTTAAGTCCTTTAAGTGGTTTAACAACCTTGGCTTTCAGAGCTTCGAGTCCCATGTCTTCAACAATAATCTGCAATACGGACTTCGTTGCGACTCCGCCCTGATAGGGGGTGTCGAGCAGTTTGTTTACCTTGTCGCGAAAGCCGTCATTTTTCATTCTATGAGTGGCTGTCTTGAGGTTGGTCAGGCAACTGGGACAAGGTGTGATCGCTGTGTCCAGACTCATTTTTTCGACCAGAGCAAGATTGCGGGCCGAAAGAGCTGAGGACAAAGTATGATCGACTGTGTGTGCCGGGGTGGAACCGCAGCAACTCCAATCGGGGATTTCGGTCAGCGTTATGCCCAGTTCTGCACAGACTGCGCGGGTGGACATGTCATATTCAATAGAAGTTCCGGTACCGGAGCAACCTGGATAATACGCATAAGTTAAGGAATCACTCATTTACGAGACTCCTCTTTGAATCGGTTAAAGATCTTTTTGACTTCTTCTTTGCCCTGTATCTGGGGAGGCGTGAAGTGCATTTTCCCTTTGGGCAGAACTTTTGGTCCCAGATCGACGTCTGTCCAGAAGCGTCCGGTTTTAGTGATATAGGACGCTAGAAGCCCTATTTCAAAGACTCGTCCGTTATTTTCAACTGATGACAGGAAACTGTCCCAGAAGGATTTAACAGTAGGCACTGGAGCATAGCCTTCACGGCGGGCCATGTGGCGTAATACGTCCATTATGTGTGCTACATCAATGTTGTTTGGACATCTTGTTGTGCATGATTCACATGTTGCACATAGCCAAAGAGATTTACATTTCAGAACAGTTTCTTTCTGCCCAGTTTGTACAAGGCGCATAATCTGATTCACAGGTATGTCATATACAAATGTATATGGGCACCCTGCGGTACAGTTACCGCATTGATAGCAGAGGCTCATGTTCTGGCCGCTTTCTTCTTCGACTTGCCTTACAAAATTAGCGTCGTAAGTTTTGGTAATATTAACTATTTCCATAAATGAGTAGCCGCCTTTACGCTTTGAAGTCCGGTGGAGCGAACTTGCTGTGTGTAGATTGGCTTAAAGATTCATAACAGAGGATGGATTCTTAAGATGAGGCATACTGCCAGAAGATCCATCCTTACCGCAAGTAGTATTCACAGACTTTGAACCTTTGTATAAAATTGTTTTTTTGTCAAAGTACTAAATTGATTGCATAATCATGTGAAAAGGAGTGTGCATAAAGAATATTTTAATGTATAAACGTAAAACTATTTGAGAATTGAATTTGTAGTACCACTGTTGTTTTGGCTATTACATAGTGGATAGTCGTATAGTTATATTTCTCTTCACATATACCCCTAAAGCTAGTAATGGAATGGTCGATATATGATTAATGAAGCTGTGAATTATTTATAGAGTAATAGGGCAATCTCTTTGAATTCATAGTAAAAGATTTTTAGGGACGGTGAATAACGCGAGGTTGAGTTGGGTGAAGGGGAAGTGTAATTTTTACATTTAAATTTGGGGTGAATCTTTATGCGAGGAAAAAGCTATACCATACGAATCGGTGTTTTTTTAACGATACTGACCGTGTTCGGGCTGTCGTTCGTTGGTTATGGTGTCACAAATTCGGCAACCTATGTTGGATCAGAAGCTTGTGCAGAGTGTCATGAGAAAGAATTTTCAAACTATAGCAAGTACTCTAAAAAAGCTCACTCCAGTGCAAGTATTAAAATTATGGCTTCTGATCTTGCTCAGGACGAACTTAAGGATTGTTATTCCTGTCATGCCACAGGATATGGCAAACCCGGCGGTTTTGTTTCATTTGAAAAAACGCCTCAGTTAGCTGATGCCGGTTGTGAAGTTTGTCATGGACCGGGGTCACTTCATGTTGAAGATGGAGATCCTGAGCTTATTAAAGCTAAGGTTGATATCAAGGACTGTGAAACCTGTCATAATGCCGACAGAGTTGAGAACTTTAACTTTAAACCGCTGATTTATGGCGGCGCACACTAAGGGAGGGATTATGAATTTTATCAAAGACTCCCTTGGAAACAAAGTTCTGGTTTTGACCTCTTTGTTGACAGCGACAGTTTTTATTTGTCTGTTTGCAGCAAACTCTTACTGGCAGAAAAATTCAATGTTGCACGAGATTGAAGGTTCAGCTGTAAGAACTGCCGATTTGTTGCAGCTTGCGATTAGAGAGCCTATGGCTAAGGGTAACAATAAAGCGACCACTGAAAAGTTCGTCACAGTTGCAGAAAACTATAATGATGTAAGTGTGTATCTTACTAATTATAAAGGTAATATTACTTACTCTACTTCTAAAAATGATTTGCGCTCAGAGTTAGCTCCTAAATTTGATAATCCTGAAATTAAAGCCCTCTACGCGAAGAGCCTTAAGTCCGTGATTAAGGGAGGAATGCTTTCCGAGATTGGTGGTAAGGACGTTTTTGTTCAAGTAGAGTCAGTAAAAAATGAAAAACGTTGCTATCATTGCCATGGTAGCAGGCAGCAGATCCTTGGTTCGTTAGTAATGGTTCAGGATGTATCCAGTCAGTTTGGCTCCTTGGTAGACTCCCAGATTAAAGCGGCAATGCTTTCTTTTACCGGGTTTGTAGTTTTGCTTGGAGCGTTACTGTTCTTTATGCGCAAGTCTATTGTTAACAGGATTGAAGTTATCACCGGAGCTACTGATGAGTTTACAAGCGGCAACCTTGATGCTCACTTTGAAGTGGCCGGAAGTGATGAACTTAGTTTGCTCGGAAACAATCTCGGCGAAATGGCCAGACAGATTAAAGATCAGCTACAATATAATAAGGGTGTGTTGAACGGAATAACCGTGCCTTTGTTTGTAGCTGATGAAAATAATAATATCGGGTTTGTAAATGGACCGATGCTTAAGATTCTGCAAAAAACAGAAGCAGCAATTATCGGTTCACCGGTCGGTAGTCTCTTTATGAAAGACGGCAAAGCTATTACTACCGATGCCCTTCAAAATGATGGATGCCCTCAAGACTTGCTTCGCTATATTAGGGAAGACGGAGTTGAATTCCCGCTTAGGTATCAGGTTTGCGCTCTTTTAAATGCTGAGGATAAAATTGTCGGAGCTATTGCCGTCATGGTTGATCTCACTGAAGAAGAAGAAAGCCGGATGCATATTGAGAAGCAGCAGGAAGCTCTTCTTGAGGTTGCCAACGAAGTTACCGGAGTTTCAGCGAAACTGCTTTCCTATTCTGAAGAACTGTCACAGCAGATGAATGAACTCACTATTGGTGTTGATACCACTGCGATGCAGACCGGACAGGTTGCAACGGCTATGGAGCAGATGAATGCAACTGTTCTTGAGGTTGCGCAGAACACCGGTGAAACAGCTGAGGCTTCTGAAAGAGCTAACACCGTTGCCCGTGATGGCGGTGAAGTTGTCAGGAATACCGTTCAAGAAATTCATATGGTTACCAAGACCACTGATAGGCTTGCGGAACTTTTGAATGATCTATCTGTCCGCGCTGAGAATATCGGTGCCGTTATGTCGGTAATTAATGATATAGCAGACCAGACTAATCTTCTGGCTCTTAACGCAGCTATTGAAGCAGCCCGTGCCGGTGAAGCCGGACGAGGATTTGCGGTTGTTGCGGATGAAGTCCGTAAACTTGCAGAAAAGACGATGTCCGCAACCAATGAGGTTGAGGGCGCTATCGACTTGATTCAGCAGAGTACTAAAAAAGTCGTAACGGAAATGTCTGATGCCCGTGAGCGTGTCGGCAGAACCGTCACGATGGCTGAAGGTGCAGGTGGAGTTCTTGAGGCTATCGTCAAGGAATCTGAAAATATTGCCGACATGGTAAGAGCAATTGCCACTGCGGCTGAAGAGCAGTCTGCAACCAGTGACGAGGTTAACAACAGCGTTACTGAGATTAACGGCCTCTCACAGACTTTGTCACAGGGGATCATGAATGCGAATGAGGGAATTCAGGAAGTATCTGAAATGGCTCAACACTTAAGTGAGCTTGTCTCCCGCTTCAAATAGATTCTGAATAAAGAGTAAAAAATAACCGCCCCGCTGAAATATTTCAGCGGGGCGGTTTTTTTGTGAGCAGTTAAAAAGGTATGAAGCGCTGGCTCTTAACGCCAGCCCTTGCCGGTATTACTGAAAATTTCTGTGATGCGGGTTCTCTTTGTTGCCGTGAAGTGGTTATTACGGGCTATTTCAGGCGTTTTACCGGTACTTTCATATACGGTCTCTATATATTTAAGAAGACCTATAAGACCTTTTTTCTTTGAGCTTGTTCTTTTGACAATGCACTTAATGCTGCCCGGGTCTATGGCATGATATCTGGCGAGGTATGCTCCGTTCTCTCGCGGAAGGATCTCCATTCGCTGTATGCCTTTTATATGACTTCGGTTGAGCTTGGTTACCCAGCTCTGAGAGAAGACTTGGAAGTGGCTCAGTTCGGTCTGTCCGGCTAGTTCACTGGCGAGTGCATTTGTAGAAAGTAGTAGGCAAAGTATGACTGCAAACGTTTTTATTTTGGTAAGGTTCATTTGTTCTCCAACTAAAAAAAGGGTGGAAAGAGCAATGCCCTTTCCACCCTATTGTTACTCTAAATCGAATTTGAAAACAAGAACCCGACAAGAGGTCTTAATCTTTACTTTTTATACTACTCTTCTACGTCGATTTCAACACGACGGTTAAGCTTACGGCCTTCCTTAGTGGTGTTTTCGTACTTAGGATTCATTTCGCCGTATCCGGTAGCAACAATACGATCTGATGCGATTCCGTTGGCAGCCATCCAGTCTGCTACAGATTTTGCTCTGCGCTCGGAAAGACCCTTATTGTATGCTTCTGGGCCGGTGCTGTCAGTGTGTCCGCCTACCATAACTTTCAGGTTAGGATATGCTTCGAGCATTGCAGCTGCTTCAACGAGGGAAGGTTCCATTTCTTCGGTGATCTGGAACTTGTCGAAGCCGAAGTTCAGGTTACGGAAAACAATTTTTTCCTGAACAGGTGGAACAACTACAATTGGAACGATTTCAACGATAAGTTCTTCTTCCTGAGTGTAGAAAACATCCTGAGCAAACTTATCAAGTACTGCTTTGTTGGAAAGGTCGGATGCTTCAACAAATACTCCGCAAGGAGTGAGGGAAGCAAGACGTTTCATCATTGCGAGTCCCTTTGGAGTGTCAGCAACACTGATTGTGTGTAGGCAGAAACGGTCACCGTATTTTTTGGACATGTTGGAAATAATCGCTGCAGGGTTTCTACCGGTGTTGGAAAGACCGTCAGAAACAAAGATTACAGCTAATTTCCCTTTCCATGTGGAAAGTACGCCGTCTAAGTCAGCAAAGCCTTTGCCCATTGGTGTAGACTTGAAAAAAGGCAAGTCAGTAGGAGTGGAGGCCAATCCTTTTGCTATTGCGCTTTTGTTGTAAGTAGCCTTTGGAGAATAAGTTATAAAATCAGGCATTGTGTAAAGCGCTGACTGGTATCCAAGGTTAGGAATAACTCCGTTCAAATGTTTTAATG
This sequence comes from Maridesulfovibrio ferrireducens, assembly GCF_900101105.1. Taxonomy (NCBI): domain Bacteria; kingdom Pseudomonadati; phylum Thermodesulfobacteriota; class Desulfovibrionia; order Desulfovibrionales; family Desulfovibrionaceae; genus Maridesulfovibrio; species Maridesulfovibrio ferrireducens. The sequence goes on along the minus strand of NZ_FNGA01000001.1, from coordinate 143,513 downwards.
CATTGAGTCCGGCAATTATTTTAGAGTTACCGGTAGCTTTGTATGCTTCATTCATTGAAGGTGAAGTATCTACAAATAATGCAAAGGCATCAACTTTAGGTTTAAGCACAATTTTGCTTTCGGCAGAAGCCATTGAACCAAGGGCCATGAAGGTAATCAGTGTAAGAGCCAGAAGTGAAATTAGTTTTTTACTTTTCATTATTACATTCCTCCGATCAGTAGGGTAATAGGTTTTAAATGTATATTTAGACCTTAATTATTAAGGCATTATTTTTTTTTAGGCAACAATTATTGTGTTATTTTATTTAGTTCTTAAATATTTGTAGCCGCAAAGTGTTTTTCGAGCATTATTTTAAGGATTGTTCTGTCTGTGTCTATCATTCCCTGCGTACTGAGAGTTCCTATGTTTTGCATTGTCTGCTCGGGGGATGTTCCGATAATACCATCAGTCGAATGGACATTTACACCGTGGATTGCAAACAGTGCGGCTTGAACAGCAGTTCCGGCAGCTGTTGCGAGCTTTAAAGCGCAACCTGATTTTGCTCCGTCACAAATTATGCCTGCCAGATCTTCAGTGAGGTTGGTTATGGCTCCGGCCATCTGGCTTGAAGTTCCTCCCATTAAATAGGTAGTACCTGCTGTAGCTCCTGCGCCTGCTGCAACGGAACATCCGCAGACAGCTGACAGTCTGCCTGTCTGAGCTTTAACGTAAGCTGTCACAAGGTGGCTGAGTGCGATTGCTTCGAGTAGGGTCTTTTCATCACAGTCGACAAACTTGCTGACCGCATAAATCGGCAAAATAGCTGTTAAACCGTGATTTCCAGATCCCCCGGAACTCATGGCGGGGAGTTTAATTCCACCCATTCTTGCATCTGCCGCCGCGGAGGTGATAATCCGGGCAGAAAGAATCATATCGCGAGTCAGGAGTTTCAAGCGGGCAAGTCTTTCAAGGGCAAGACCTACACCAAGTCCCGAACCGTGTTTGAGGCCGTAGTCGGCGAGCCTCATATTATATGTGATACCTTCTTTGAGAAAAGTAAAATCATCTTTATCAAGGTCGTTGATCATATCGATCAAGTCATCCAGAGAAAGTTTTTTAATGAAATCTTCAAGCTTGAACACGTCAGCTTTTTCAGCTTGTGTTCTTTTTACCAGCGGAGAATCTGTAACCGGAAGAGAATCCATCGTGAGGCTGGTGATATTGTCGTGAACACCTTCGATGATTGCTTCGGTTACGTGGTCTTTATAGGTCAATAAGGCTCTGACATAGATTCCTTTTTGATCCTGAAGCAGGTTAACTGCAACTTTGTTTTCATTTTTAAATTTGCAGGCTGCGTTGACACCCTCATCAGTGACGGGTTCCAGAACTTCAAGTCCAAGAGCCGGATCGCCGCATAAAGCTCCTAAAGCCGCCGCAGTATCAAGCCCGTTAAGTCCACCCGTTCCGGGAATAATAACAGCCAGTCCATTTTTATAAATGTTTGGATCAACCCATATTTCTATATGATCCGGGCGTTCATTATTAATAACTGAAGCGGCCGCCGCTGTAGCAAGGGCAATTGCTACAGGTTCAGTACACCCAAGTGCCGGAGCCACCTCAAGGTGGAGTATTTCTTTTACGGTATAATTCATATTCGTTCTCGTTTGGTGCTGAGTTCTATAAGTGTTTAAGGCAATCCTTTTGTGTGAAGAATCTATACCGTTACTATTAAGAAAGTCTAGAAATAATCATGATAAAAGTAAGTATTTCTTTGATTATAGCATGGTATGAAAAGCAATCAAGCATTAATTTAATTTTTTTTGACCTGTGATTCCCTGTTGAACGGGTGCTATTAAGGTTAATAATGTTGTAAATTTATTTTACTATGTATGAAATGTTCGTCATATGTAAATCAATAGTATGGATAATGCGTTATACAATAAAAACTAATGTATGATATAACTGGTGTATATTAATGTGTTGCAGTGTTTACAAGATTTTATAGGTGTAAGCTGTAAAAATGTTTCGGGTAAAATTGCAAAGCGTGAAGAGTTTTATGGATTTTAGTTAGTTTTTACGGGGTGATAATTTCTAATTTAAAATTTCATAGCATTGTTTCCGGGCTATTATATTTATGTCTGGACTAGCAAGTATCAGTTAATCTTTGTTTAAGTGTCGAAATGTAGTTGAAAAAAGATAGAAAAATAAGTAACATCCGTCATCTTGAACTGTGAGATTACTTAGATAAATAGTCATATCTGCTTAAAAAAGCTGGAGAATTGATATATGTATATTGTTACCGGCGGTGCCGGTTTCATCGGCAGTGCCATGGTTTGGAAGCTCAATCAGATGGGAATTGACGATATTTTGATCGTTGATAACCTTGCAAAGAGCGATAAATGGAAAAATTTAGTAAATCTTCGTTACGAAGATTATGTTCATAGAGATCAGTTTTATAAGATTCTTCTCGAAGGGGAAGATCCTTTTCAAACTGACGCAATCATTCATATGGGAGCTTGTTCCTCCACCACAGAACTGGACGCAGATTTTCTGATGGAGAACAACTATCGTTATACCCAGATGATTTGTCGTTTCTGTCTCCAGCACGATGTTCGTTTTATCAACGCATCCAGTGCTGCAACATATGGTGACGGCAGATTCGGGTTTGATGATGACCATGCTGGGATTCAGCAGCTTAAACCCATGAATATGTATGGTTATTCCAAACAGCTTTTTGATTTATGGGCTCTTCGCGGCGGGATTCTGGATAAGCTTGTCTGTCTCAAATTTTTCAATGTATTCGGACCGAATGAGTATCATAAAGATGATATGAAAAGTGTCATCTGCAAAGCTCACCGCCAGATTAGCGAAACCGGTGAGATGAAGCTTTTTAAATCCTACAAACCTGAATATTCCAATGGCGGACAGAAGCGCGATTTTGTTTATATCAAAGATTGCGTGGATGTTATGTGGTGGTTTCTTCAGAACAAGGATAAGAACGGCATCTTCAACATCGGAACCGGGCAGGCTCGTCAGTGGAATGAACTTGCTAATTCTGTTTTTGCTGCCATGGATGTTAAGCCGGATATCAGCTACATCGAAATGCCTGAGTCAATCAGGGATAAATATCAGTACCTTACTCAAGCTAATATGAGTAAGCTGGTTGCTGCCGGGTATGAAAAACCGTTCACTTCACTTGAAGACGCGGCTAAAGATTATGTGCAGAACTATCTCGCTCAAGAAGATCCGTATCTAAAAAGCTAACAGTTTAAATTTGTTGAATATCAGGGGTAGGTCGTTTTGAAATCAAGGTTTATCATACTCATATTTTGCCTCCTTTTGTGCACTTCGGGATATGCCTTTGCCCAAGAGCAGGTAATAATATCTGCGCCTGACGGTAACGGTACAGCTCAGGCACAACAGGAGTGGCAGTTCTCTGCGGATAAGGTTGTCGCCGAGAATGACAGTGAGTATGTGCAGGCCTATGGTAATGTAACGGTCCGAAGCGGAACAAGTTATATCAAAGCTGACTTTGCACGCTTTTATCAGGCTACCAAATGGATTTACCTGAAAGGCAATGTCAAAGCTCAGTGGAAAGGCGATTTCTACGATGCTGCTGAAGCTGAATTCGATCTGAATAACATGGTCGGATGGCTGAAAAAAGGGCGTGTTTTTGTTGCAAAGCCTCATGTCTATTTTGAAAGTGAATTTATAGAAAAACATAACGGCGCCACTTACAGCTTTAAAGATGCAAAAGTGACTGCCTGTGACGGAGATAATCCTGCCTGGTCTTTTGAGGCCGGAGAAGGTGATATTACTCTCAATGGATATGCAAGACTTTGGCATTCCAAGTTTAAAATTAAAGGTGTGCCGGTTGCGTATACGCCTTATATGAGTCTTCCGATTGATCAAAAGCGTCAGTCCGGTTTTCTGACTCCTGAAGTGGGCTCCTCTAAAAAGATGGGCACAAAGGTTAGTATTCCTTATTACTGGGCTATTAACGAAGAAATGGATCTTACCGTTTACGGTGAATATCTGGCCAAACGTGGTTTCAGACCCGGCGTAGATTTCCGACACACAGAAGATGTGAACACAAAAGGGCAATGGCGGGCCGATTGGTTGTATGACGGTAAAACATATGACAACGCCGCTGATTCCGAGAGTGTATTCAAAGACGAAGGGATGATCAGACCCAACAATAACAGATGGTGGATCAGATCAAAATATAACGGATACGTAGGCTCACCTGATTGGCAGACAATCGTTGACCTTGATTTGGTTTCTGATCAGGATTACCTGCGTGAATTCAGATCCGGTGCAAACGGTTACGAAGCAAGTAGGGAAGGTTTCCTTGATGAATTCGGTCGTGATATTAACCCGATGGATTCCAATCATAGAATCAGTACCGCGTTAGTCGCTAAAAGCTGGGATCAATTCGCGGTTTCAGGACTCGTTCAATATGATGAAGACTTGCGCTACCGTAACGATAATAATCCCGGTGATAAAAATCCTACTTTGCAAAAGCTGCCTCAGTTGGATGCGTTCGCTTTCAAAGAAAATCTGATGGGAACTCCTCTCGAGTGGGAAGCTGAAGTCAGCGCTAACTATTTCTGGCGTGAATTCGGTATGACCGGTGCTCGTTTTGATGTTCATCCTACACTCAGCATGCCGGTTACAGCTGGCGGCGTTACCTTCATTCCTCGTGCAGGAGTAAGAGCTACTTCGTATCTGATGGATTCTTATCAGAACGCAAGCTCAGATATTAAACGAGACTCAACTCAAGGCCGCTTGATTGCTGATGCCGGTATCACCGCGTTTTCCGAATTTTTCAGAGTTTTTGATGTAGGTTCAGACCCGGTTGCTTCCAAAGAGAATATCGGGAAAAGCAGCTGGACCAAAATGAAACATAATATTGTTCCTCGTCTCGAATATAACTGGGTACAGGATGATCCTAACCAGAAAGAGCTTCCTTATTTCGATTCCAGAGACCGCATTACAAAGTCTAATGATATTACTTTCTCGCTGACAAATGTTTTGGACCGCAGTCAGTCCACGGTTGTGGCTGGCAGAGACGGTGAGGCTGTTCTGGAAAGCGAATATCTCGAATTTTTCAGATTCCGTTTAGAACAGGGTTATGACATTGACGAAGCTGGACGTTCCGCAGACCTCAGTCAGTATGAACGCCGCCCGTTCTCGGATGTCATGGGTGAAATTATTCTGACCCCGTATAATTATGTGAATTTGACCTCCCGTACTTGGGTCTCCCCTTATCTCGGTGATGTTACAGAGCATGAAAATATTTTGAAACTTTTCAATGACTCATACGGTGAAATTCTGTTTGGATATGACTACCTGCGTAAGATTGATGAATATAAGCGTAAACAGGAATCAGACATGCAGATTGTCAGGTACGCGGCTAAAGCTTACCTGCCTTGGGGATTGGTTGTCGGTGGTGAATATCGCGCCGATATCAACAACAGCAAAGACCTTGAAAAGACTGTTTCACTCGGATGGAATCATCAATGTTTCTTCGTTGAGTTTCTCGCTTCAAAAACGACTATTGACGAACGATACGCTGTGAACTTCAATCTTGTTGATTTCGGAGTGTTCTAGTTCACTAAAAAAGTGTTTGAAAATTTTAGGCCCCCCGTTCATATGATGGACGGGGGGCCTTCCTTCTTGTAGGTTGTTTTCAGTACAAGTAATGAAAGAGAGCTGTAATTTTAATAAGCCAACATCAAGGATTTGAGTATCTGGATATGACTAGAAGTAAAATTCATGTTCTTCCCGCTGCACTTAGAAATCAGATTGCTGCCGGTGAAGTTGTAGAACGTCCTTCCAGCGTGGTTAAAGAGCTGGTGGAGAATTCTATTGATGCAGGAAGTTCTCAGGTTGATGTTACCGTCGAGCGCGGTGGACAGGGGCTTCTTGCTGTGCGCGATAACGGTTTTGGAATTTCTTCGGATGAGCTCAATCTTGCGGTAACAAGACATGCCACAAGTAAAATATCGGATGTAGAAGATCTTTCCGCCATTACAAGTTTCGGTTTCAGGGGCGAAGCGTTGCCCAGTATCGCATCGGTTTCAAGATTTAAAATGGGGTCCTGCACAGCGGATGCACAGGAAGGATGGTTCATAAATGTTGAAGGCGGAGAAGTCGTTGATGAAGGTCCGACAGTTATGCCCGCTGGGACATCGGTTGAGGTTAAGGATCTGTTTTATAATGTGCCTGCCAGACTTAAATTTCTAAAAACTGAATCTACCGAAGCCCGTCGCTGTAATCAGGTTTTGTTCAAGATCAGTCTTGCGAACCTTGAAACAGGTTTTTCTTTTATTTCAAACGGCAGGGAACAATTCAGACTTCCTCCTAATCAAACGCTTCCTGATAGACTTGCCGTATTCTGGCCGCGTAATATTTGTGAATCTTTGCTGACATTTTCGCACGAGGCCGGAGAAATGAAAGTGTCCGGGTGCGCCGGAATTCCCTCGCTGGCACAGGGTCGCGGCGATAGAATTTTGATGTTTGTGAATGGGCGTCCTGTTCAGGATAAGCTTCTACTCAGTGCTATCAGGGGCGCTTACAAGGGGAGATTGATTTCCCGTGAATACCCTCAAGCTGTAATTTTTCTCGAGCTTCCACCTGATCTGGTTGATGTGAATGTTCATCCCGCAAAAATGGAAGTTCGTTTTCAGGACGAACGTTCAATTTACAGCATCATTCATAATGGTATTTCTCAGGCCCTTTCCCGTTATGAGCTTGGAGTTGTTGAAGGATTGGATACTCCGTCACAAAATATACCTGCTGCCTCACGTGCAAGTTTGCCCATTGAACCTCGCGCAAAATTTTCCAGTTGGAATGAGTTCAAGAATACTGATTATTCTGATGAGAAACTCGACTTTACGGCTCCGTCTGCTCCCCCAGGCGAGGCAAAAGATGTTTCTCGGGAGTTTGTTCGCGAGCAACCTGTCGGTTATGAAGCTCACAATGAAATGATGTCTCAGTCTGGTCTTTCGAGCGAATCTGAATATAATTCACCTGTATATTCAACAGACGTTCAAAGCGTTTCTGATGGCAGGCGAAGTCACTTTGTGCCCGGCACATCAATTGAATATCTGGGACAGGTCGCTGATACTTATCTGGTTCTTAAGCTTGTAAACGGATCACTCGGGCTTCTTGATCAGCACGCGGCTCATGAGCGGGTAATCTACTATCATATGCGTGCTGAGCGTACTAAGGGGGATTCCCGGCCCCTTGCCATTCCGATAGAACTGACGCTTCATCCAAGTGAAGTGGCTCGAGTTCAGGAGATGTGGGAAGAATTGCGTCAGGCCGGCTTTATGCTCGAACTTGAAAACGGCTCAAATCTTTCTATGCGCGGAATACCGCCAAGTCTTGAAACCGGAGAAGCTAAAGGGTATTTGAAAGCAGCGGTTGACGGGCAGGCTAAAAATCTTGACGATCTCTGGATTATGCTTTCCTGTAAGTCGGCCATTAAGGCAAATCAGCCTCTTGCTTTGGATGAAGCTTTGGCATTGCTTGAGGCATGGGCAAAATGCCCGCAGCGTGAATATTGTCCTCACGGCAGACCTGTAATAATAAGTTGGTCTTTTTCTGAAATGGAAAAACTATTTAAACGTAAATAGAATATGTTTTAGACAGGCATACGGTAAAAAAAATGGCAATTCGATATAATACTTTTGAAGTCGGCGTTGATTTAAGAGCTATACGGCATAATTACAGAATCCTTTGCGAGAAAGGATCTAATGTTTACGGAGTGATTAAAGCTGACGCATACGGTCACGGAATGATTGAGGTTGCGCGTGCTCTTGAAAGCGAAGGCGCTGACACTTTTGCTGTGGGAACTGTCGGCGAAGCTGTTCAGTTACGGCGCAGTGGATGTGAAAAGAGAATTATTTCTTTGCTCGGTCCGCTTAATGAGGCTGATTGTTTAGCTCTTGCTGAAGATAGTATCATTCCGTTTGTAGGTTGTTTTGATCAACTTAATATGCTTGTTTCTGTAGCGGAAAAGCATCAGCTTGAGATTGAAATCAGCCTTAAATTTGAGACAGGAATGTCTCGTTTGGGTTTTAGTATTGATGAGCTTGCTGAATTGATTAAGACCCTTAAAGCTGGTCCGCAGATTCGACCTGTAATGGCCAGTTCACATCTTGCAACCTCCGATGATCCGGCTTACGAAGGTTATGTGGATAAGCAGGCTGAGAAGTTCATGTTTATTTTGAATACTCTCGAGTCCGCCGGATTTAAGGTTGAAGCTAGTCTTGCAAATTCAGCGGGAATTTTAAAACATGATAATGTTCATTTTACGGCTCAACGGGGCGGAATTGCTCTGTATGGAGCCAATCCACTCAGCGGAACATCATGGGAAGATCTTGGTTCCCGTTTGAAGCCTGCAATGCAGGTCCGTACTAAGATTGCTGCTGTGCGTGAACTTAAAAAAGGGCAATCGATCAGTTACGGTTGTACTTATACCGCGCAGAAAGATATGAAAGTTGCCATTGTCTGTGCCGGATATGCCGATGGGTACAGCCGAGGGCTTTCCAGTAAAGGAGCAGTGTGCATAAATGGTCGGCGGGCTTTGATTGTCGGGCGTGTGTGCATGCAGCTTACCGCAGTGGATGTCAGTTCAATTCCTGACGTAAAATTCGGTGATACAGCTTATTTGCTTGGCGGAGAAGGTGAAGGTGCTATTTCTCCCGATGATTTGGCTTCTTGGTGGGGCACAATTACTTATGAAGTTTTCTGTCTTCTGGGGCTTAACCCGAAGAGTTATGTTGAATAAATGGTGCATTGAATACGCTTCAAACTGAAGTTAAAACTGTTTTTTGGAGGATGTTGATATGAGTTGGAAAGTAGCTGAAAGTTATCCCCTTAAGGATGTTGATCCTGCTGAACTTAGGTATAAATGGGAAGAAATTGCAATTGATATGGCTTTAATTCCAGAAAAAAATGTTCGAGTTTACATCGAAGACGGTATTGTCCGCATCGAAGTAAGCATAGAATTATGGGATTGTATGGCTGGAATTTAGTTATTAAGGGGTGGTTTTTTTTGGAACCGCCCCTTAATGTTTTGCTATTGTATAGATTCTTTTAAAATTCTCACCGGAGGTCATTCTGCCCATGAATATTAAAAAAGCAGCGATGATTTCGTGCCCCAAGATTATATGTCTGGCATTTTTATGTCTGACAATTATGATGGTTTCTTTTTTGGGGGGCTGTTCCAGTGATAAAGCTAAAAAAATTTCTGAGTTCAAGGTGGGCGTCATTGCTGTTACCAGCGGTGAGTTGTTCAGAAGAGGCACGTATATAGTAACGGCTGTTCGTTATGCTGCTGATATTGTTAATGCCGAAGGCGGGGTAGATATCTCCGGTGTTAAGCATAAGGTCGTTCTCTATCCTGTTGATAGCGGCGGATCTCCCGAAATTGCGACTCGGATGGCACTCCGTTTGATTGAGAAGGATAAAGTTTCAGTTATTATCGGCGGAGCAAGCAGTTCCGTTGCTTTGGCTGTCGCCGAAGTCTGCGAAAAAAAGAAAGTTCCTTTTATTACTCCGGTCGCCAGTACAAATAAGCTGACTGCATTTAAATATTCATTCAGAGTTTCATATACAAATTCAGTACAGGCTGCGGCGATTGCAACGTTTGTGAGTGAATCTTTAAATCGTGAATCGGTTGCTGTTTTATATGGAGCTGACAATCCTTACAGTGTTGAATTAGCGACTTTATTCAAAAATAATTATGAAAAGAATGGCGGCATTATCGCTGCTTTTGAAAATTATCCTGAAGGCGCGCGCGAGTATGCGGAGCAGCTCAAGAAAATTATTGCAACTCATCCTAAAATTTTATTTCTTCCCAATAATACAAAGAAAGTACAGCTACAGGCGCGTCAAGCCAGAAAACTAGGTTTCAAAGGAATTTTCTTGGGCAGTGATTCATGGGACTCTGTGGATTTGTTGAGAAATGATGCTTTCAAAAATAGCTATTTTACAGATCACTGGTTTCCCGGTCTTCCTATTCCCGGAGATGCAGAGTTTGAAGCTGATTTTAAGAAAAAAAACGGAGTTGAAGCCACAGAGCTTGAAGCTCTAACCTATGATGCGGCAATGAGTCTTTTCGCTGCAGTTAAATATGTTCATTCTGCAAATCCGGCAACAATACACGACGGTCTTGTCGATATGCCGCCATATGCAGGGGTGACTGGCACTTTCGATTATAACAACAATGGCGATCCTGATAAAGATGTATTCATTTCACACATTAAGAACGGGCGTGTTGTTTTGAGTGATACTATTTATGTGGAGTAGGTTCGCTGTCGTGCTCTAGAATTTACAAAGCTTCCGCAAGATTTTTACCTGCAAGTCTTGCTTCTTCCATGATGTTCGCGTGATTTACTATGATTCCTTTATCAAAGAGTCTTAATACTGAAATTTCGCTTATTACTTCGTAACCAAGCGCTTCCAGCGGCATGCGCATGGCATCCAAGGTAAAGCCCATATCTTTTTTATTAGCTTGTTCGGCAATAGCTCCGATGACAGCTTTGCGTCCTTGTCCGGCAAGTCTGCTGGACCATCCTCTTGGGCGTGAGTCGGTGAAATCATAGTAGCAATACATGCGGTCAATAAAGGCTTTCATCCATGCCGTTACGTTGTAGTTATGTACCGGCGAGATAAGAACCAGCCCTTTAGATTCTTCAATGAGCGGATATAATGTCGTCATACCGTCATCAAACATGGTACAAGCTTTTGCTTTTCTACAAGCCTCACATCCTACGCAAGGATCGTATTTAAGATCTCGCAAATGTACTTCATTGGTAATGGTGCCCACTTCGTGTGCTCCAGCGAGTACAGCCTGCAACATAGTGTGTGAGTTGCCTTTTTTCCTGGGACTACTTTCAATTGCGGTGATCATTTAATCGTATCCTTGTTTTAACAAACTGAATTTTTTGAATTATTGGTATTAATTAGGTCTGTAGAGCAAAAGTAAAATCGGCTTCAGCATGAGTTAGCAGCTAAAGCCGATTAGCGTTTGTTTACTGAGGTTGTCCTGTGGGGGCAATAACTATTTCACGTACACAGACATTTTGAGGTTGCTGGTAGGCAAACATAATTGCTCCGGCAATATCCTGCGGAATTAGAACAGATCCCATTGATTTTTTAAATTCGTTGTATCCGCTGATGATTTCGTCAGAGGTTGTGTGGCTTAGAAGTTCTGTTTCAACGACTCCGGGTGCGATGGTAACGAGTCTGACATTTGAACCGCAGACTTCTTCGCGAATGTTTTCGGTCATTGCATGGACCGCGAATTTGGTGCCGCAGTATGCTGCATGTTCGGGGAATGTTTTTCGGCCTGCAACGGAACTTATGTTCACAATTGTGCCGCCTTTACGAGCTTTCATTTCAGAAATTACTGATTTTACCCCGTTCAAAACTCCCATGACATTTACATCAAACATGGCTTTCCATTCTGCGGGAGACTGAGTGTCAATGTTGCCGAGGAGCATAAGACCCGCGCAGTTAACAAGGCAGTCTACCTGACCGTATTTGGCTTCGGCTTTTTTAACGGCGGATTTAAAAGAATCAAGATCGGTTACATCAACTTTTTCACACATGGTGCTTGGCAGTTCTAAAGCTTCCAGTCTTTCAACTCTGCGCGCAAGTAAAAGTAAAGGGTGACCGGCAAGTGAGAAGGCTTTGGCTGTGGCCTCTCCTATTCCTGAACTTGCTCCGGTGATGACTACGAGTTCCTTGCTCATGTGATATGTCCTTTTCGGTTTAAGTTGATTTTGAAACAGTTTGAAATGTTATCATAAAGTGATTCAGACTTAAAGTTTGGAAGGGTAAAACCTAAAAAGCCCGATGGCCCGCAGAAGATGAGTTCTGTGGGCCATCGGTACTTAAGGAGTAGGAATAGCGATATACTTTGTACTACAAAAGTATCTTAGTGATCGCAGGTGTTTTGTCCGGTGACAAGAGTTCCTGCAAGATAGCTTGCAACTACATTTTCAGGAGATTCTGCGGGGGCGCCTACAACTACTCTGACACCTGCATCAGTGAACAGGGACTGAGCTTTTGCGCCCATTCCACCAGCAAGTACGAGATTAACGCCCTGATCTGCAATCCATCTAGGCAAAATGCCTGGTTCATGAGCTGGAGGTGTTTCCATGTTAGTGGCGACAACGCCTTTAGTCACAGTGTCAACATCCAGCAGTGCAAACTGTTCGCAATGTCCGAAGTGCATGCAGAGTTTTCCGCCTGCAACAGGGATAGCGATTCTGATCATGCCGTTTTTAGCTTTTAAATCATTAACGGAAGGCATTTTTAAATTCTCCTGCAATGTTTCAGAAATGTTTAGTATAGGCTTAATTATTGCGTTTAATGCCTTACCAGTGATTCCTTCGTGATCAACTCGAACAATAGGGTAGCCTTCATCTCCGGAGCGTCCTACTTCTGGATCAAGAGGAATTCTTCCGAGGAATTTAACACCTGTTTCTTTTGCAAGAGCTTCACCGCCGCCGGTGTTGAAAATATTATGAATGCTGCCGCAATCCGGGCAGACAAAACCACTCATGTTTTCAACGAGTCCGAGGATGGGGTTACCGACCTGCTTACAAAAGTTAACTGAGCGGCGGACATCATCAATTGCAACGCCTTGTGGAGTTGTAACGATTATGGCCTGAGCATCAGATCCGAGAGTCTGGAGTGCGGAAAGAGGTTCATCACCAGTTCCGGGAGGGCAGTCTACAATAAGGAAATCAAGATCTCCCCATGCTACGTCCTGAACAAACTGTTTTATTAAACCGATTTTTACAGGTCCACGCCAGATGACAGGATCTTCTTTACTTGGAAGCATGAATCCGAGAGACATGACCCAAAGATTCTTACTGTATGAAATAGGTTCGATGATTTCATGACCGATATGAGGTTTCTGGTCTTCAAGGCAAAGCAATCTAGGGACACTTGGTCCGTGAACGTCAACATCAAGTAAACCGACTTGTTTTCCGGCAAGTGAAAGAGCTACAGCAATATTTGTTGCAACAGTACTTTTGCCGACTCCGCCTTTGCCTGAAATGACAACGATTTTATGTTTGATTTTGGAAAGAGTCTTTTTAAGTTTCATATCTTCAGGACTGCAATCCTGAGAGGAACATCCTGAACCGGAGGAAGAACAACTTCCGCAAGCATGATCGCTCATATATAATCTCCTGCCCCTTAATATTAGGGGTAATGTTTTTCTTAGGTCACTTAAAAATTGAGAGCGGCCTAAGTCTGAATGATAATAAATATTAGTATAAAATAAGACCCGTTACCGAGTTGTCAATGTGCGGATGTAACGAGTCTTATTATGCTTTGTCTTTTCTACCAGTGGCCTGGTTTGTCTGCGCCTGAAGCTTCTTCCAGTTTGCCATTCTTATAGTCTGAAAAAGCATCTTCAACAGTACCGTTTCCAGTTAAGAAAATTTTAATTGCGCCTTTTTCCAGAGCTGTGAAAGCTTTTGGGCCCACATGTCCGGTAATAATAACCTTTGCTCCTGTCGCTGCAACATTCTGCGCTGACTGGATTCCGGCTCCCTGAGGGGCGTTTAAGTTCTGAGTATTATCTACAAATTCATAAGCGTCATTGTCGGTGTCTAAAATAGCAAAACCTTTAGCGCGACCGAAACGGGGGTCAACTGAATCACTCAGGTTTGGACCTTGGCAGCTGATTGCAATTTTCATTTTATTTTCTCCTTGAACCTATGTTTGGGATTAATTTCTTTGCCTTGTCTTTGTCTGCATCTGCCGTTTTTTCCTAATCTTCCCGAACAACCGGGCATGATAAAGTTTTCAAGTAGATTCAGCCTGTAGGCCTCGAGGATTTCATCGACTGTTCCTCGTACCCATGGAATAACTTTAATTCCGGCGTGCTCCAGGGCGTTTCGTGTGCAGCCGCAAATAGCGCCGCATATGAGAAATGTTGCCCCGCAGGTCAAAGTGGCGGATGTCCTGTCCTTTGGGTCTTTTGAGGGAAGGGATAGGAGACCTGCGGGGCAAATTTTATTGTCGATTAACTGGAACATTTTAAGTTCCGTTGCGTTGTCAAATACAGAGGCCAACCTGTTTTCAAAACAAGCTAAACAAAGTGTTGTCGCCGAATTAATATTGCGTTCTTTGTGTCCTCTCATGACAACGACAAAGCACTGGACGTGCCTGTTTAAAATAATATTGATATTCTGGATACTTGGTTAGATATAGAGGTGTGAAGAGAGAGTGCTTAAGGCTTTTTTTGCGTCTGTAAAATAAGATTAGGGCTTGTTATGCGTCCATCTCTTCACAGCGGGAGATAGATCTGCGCAGGGTATCTTTGGAAATACCAAGCTCTCTGCAGGTGGCCATTTTTTTGCCGTTATTTCTTTCAAGGGCGCGACTGATGGCGAGGCATTTAACTTCTTCCAGCGTCATTGGTTGATCACCGGAAGAAAGAGAGCTTTTTAATTGCGGTTGCAAATATTCGGGTAGATGCTCAATTTGAATGAAGCCTGACGGGCAAAGGATAAAGGCAAATTCAAGGATATTCTCAAGCTCACGAACATTGCCGGGGTAGGGGTGCCGCATGAGTATTTGCAGAGAGTCTTCGGAAAGGCCGTCGATGTTTTTGCCTTGCAGTGCATTAAGCCTGTTTATGAAGTGGTTGATTAACAGGGGAATATCTTCGGCCCGTTGTTTAAGAGATGGAAGATTGAGGGTTACAACGTTAAGCCTGTAAAATAGATCCTGACGGAAGGTTCCATTTTCTACAAGTTCTGCAAGATTGCGGTTTGTAGCAGCTACAATTCTAACGTTAGCATTAACGCTGGAGACAGCGCCCAACGGCTCAAAAGTTTTTTCCTGAAGGACTCTAAGTAGTTTTACCTGAAGTTTTGGCGGCATATCTCCAATTTCATCAAGAAAAATAGTGCCACCGGCTGCAAGTTCAAACCTTCCTGGTTTATCTTTACGGGCATCAGTAAATGCTCCGGCCTTATATCCGAAAAGTTCAGATTCGAGCAGATTGTCAGGTAAAGCTCCGCAGTTTACGGCAACGAATGGGCCGTGTTTACGGTCGCTGAGATTATGAATGGCTCTGGCAAAGAGTTCTTTTCCTGTGCCGGATTCGCCTAAAAGCAAAACGGTAGCTTCGCTTTTACTTACCTGCGGCATTATTGAAAAAACTTTGGCAAGGGGTTTGCTTTTACCGATAATGTCTTCAAATCTCCACGAGTCCTGAACTTCGCGGCGCATAATTTGAATGTCAGTGAGATCTCGAAAGCTTTCTACTCCGCCGATAATCTTGCCCGCGGAATCAACAAGCGGGGCCGCGCTTATGGATACAGGTACTTTTTTACCGTCAGCGTGGATAAAGAAGATAGATTTGTTACTGATTCGTCCGTTGTGCTTCATGCAGGAGCGCAGTGCACAATTCCCGTCGCACAGGCTGGAGTGAAATACTTCCCAACATTTGTAGCCGACAGCTTCTTCACAGTGGATTCCTGTGATTCGGCTGGCGGCTTCATTGAAGAACGTAATGTTCCATTCTTTGTCCACAGTGAAAACTCCGTCTGCGAGGGAGTCGAGTACTGCAGAACAAGGAAGGTTGCTGGGAAATCTCATTTTCCGCTCCGCACTATTCCGGTTGTTCTTATCTAATTAATGCGCCCCTATCGATTTGTCATCTTCAAGGGGCGCGTTCAGCTTTTATTTACAGCGGACAAAACCTTTTTACGGTTTTATGCCTTTGATGCTCTGGCTTCTCTGAGCCATTGGTACCAACCTTCAAGTCCTTCGCGTGAGCGGCAGGAAAGAGGGAAGATAGAAATGTCACTGTTTAGCTTGCGGGCATGCTTTTTTGCCTTTTCAAGGTCAAAATCAACATATGGAAGCAAGTCTATTTTGTTGAGGATCATGACAGAAGAAATATGAAACATGAGAGGATATTTTTCAGGTTTATCATCGCCCTCAGTTACAGTCAGCAGTGTAACTTTGTGATGCTCACCTACATTGAATTCTGCAGGGCATACGAGGTTTCCGACGTTTTCTACAAAAAGAATATCCAGTCCATCGGTATCGATAAGAGAAAGAGCTTCTTTTACCTGATTTGAATTAAGATGGCAGCCGCCTTCAGTATTGATCTGTACAGCCTGTGCTCCGGTCGCTGCTACGCGACGGGCATCGTTATCTGTTTGAAGATCACCTTCGATAACAGCCATTTTGAATTCACCCTTGAGGTCTGCGAGGGTTTTTTCCAGAAGGCTGGTTTTACCTGATCCTGGGGAACTCATGAGATTCAGACACAAGATCTTTTTCTCAGTAAAAAATTTATTCAGTTCCGCTGCGATTCTATCGTTGGCTTCTAAAATATTTCGTACAATAGGTATTTCACTCATTCGAGTCTCCTTATTAAATCTTATTCAATCTCGATACCTTCGATCTGCAATTCTTTTCCTTGAAGAACTTTATGTCCGATTTCGAGACCGCAGTCAGGGCAGGGCATGTAAAGTCTATCGTTGGGGGTAAACTCTTTCTGGCATGAGCCGCAACTGACTTTTATAGGGATTTCGTTAACAACGAGAATCGAGCCTTGAAGCGGGGTATCCATGGTAATGGCTTCCCAGCCAAAGGTCAGAGCTTCTGAGACGATTCCCGCGAGAGCTCCGTTGTTTACCAATACTTTTTTAAGTGTGGCATCCGGGTGCTTCTCTAATTCCTCTAGGACTATCGTATGTATGCTTTGAGCTATTGACATTTCATGCATGAATTTGGACTACCCCAAAAAAGTATCAGGGGCAAGATACTTCAAAGTAGAAATTGAATGGAATTTTATTATTTCATATCTAAGGTGGTTTATTTTGAAAATACATAAGAGATCAATAGGATTGATATAATGTTCTTCAGGATTCTATTACACTCTCATAAACCTTGCGTAAGTGATGGGAGTGTTTTATCGACCATTAATGCGCTGCAAACGTTTGGGCTGTGCGTTTTTTTAGACACGTATTCAGATTTAATGTTAATGCTTGAAGCATAACTTTTTACGAACCCGGTTTTACCGGATTCTGGAGGACTTATAGATGTATGTAGGACTGAAAATGCTCAAGGATTTTGTTACGGTAACTCCTGAAACTTTAGTGAAGGATGCGGACAAACTTCTCGAAGATAATCAGTTGTGGATGCTTCTTGTCAAAGATGGTGACGAACTGGTTGGTTATGTCACAAAAGAGGACGTCCGGGCCGCTTTGCCCTCAGTTATCAGCTCTCTTGAAAAGCATGAGCTGAATTACTTGCTCAGTAAAATTACTGTCAGGGACGTAGTTCGTAAAAACATAACCACAATTCCGCCTGAAACCGACATCGAAGCTGCTGCAGATCTTATGTATGAGATGAATCTTTCTGGTCTGGCCGTGGTGGATAAAGAAGAAAAACTCATCGGCTATATTAACCGGAACAAGATGCTGGAAGTTCTTGTCGAAGAAATGGGACTTAAGCAAGGTGGTTCGCGTATTGTCGTTGAGGCGGAAGAAAGGACCGGAGTTCTTTATGAACTCGCTGGAATTATTTCAAATATGAAATACAGCATTATCAGTACCGGATTATTTTACCATAAAAACCGCAGAATGGTTGTTGTTCGTGTGGATACTGAAGACCCTTCCCCTATAATAGAAGCTTTAAGGGAACGCGGGCATAAGGTTGTCGGTCCCGATGACTTTAAACATGAATGGAAATCATAGTTTTTAGTTCTTTTTTTAGAAAATAAAAAGGGCCGCATCTTTATGATGCGGCCCTTTCCTATTGGGTCTGCGACCCCGGAATTAAACGGTATAATTGTCTGCTTATTAACCGCAGGTTCCTGAACATGAACCACATTCTCCGCCGGCGCCCATTTCCATAGCAGAAGTGATAACAAATCCGCTATAGCTAAGGTCGACTTTGAAAGGGCTTCCCTGTCCGTTAAGTTCTTTGTCTATCAGAAAGGTGAATCCCGCTGCATCAAGGTTCTCGTCAGTGTCTTTTGGCTCATCCAGAGCCAATGCCAATCTGGGGCCTGCTCAGCCACCTGTAGAGAGGTAGATGCGTATAGGGGTTCTTTCTTTATCTGCAAAGTAGCTTTCAAGCTGTTTAGAGGCAGCTTCTGTTATTTCAACCATTATTCCCTCCTTATAGGACTTCTCGATCCAAAAATAAGTTTTCTATTTGGTTTTGTCAAATGCTCCATGTTGACCTTGATAGTCTCTTAAGGTAGGAAATATACTCCTGTTCAGTTTTACCAATATAATTATTTGTTTCAGATATTTCAACAAGACAAATTAAACGCTTCCGTCGTTTATAGGGAGTCATCATAATGAAGACTAAAGATCTTATATTGGAAACAGCCAAAGAAATGATTTCTCAGGTGGGTTTCCATAGAGCCACGACTTCTAATTTAGCTAAGGCTGCTAATATTTCGGAAGGTACCATATACAGGCACTTTGAAAGTAAAGAAGACATTCTTCTTCATATTCTTGCAGAGCTTGAAGAGAGTTTCTCATATTATATTGAAGGCGTCCGTCAGAAGCTTGATAAAGATGAATGTTCGTTTGACATGATAATGGCTGATTATTTCACTTTTGTTGAAGATAATGAAGTTGACATGAAGATTATGCTTTCCACATACGGATTGCTTGATTCTTCTAAGCGGTTGATGGCTGTTTTCCTTAAAAATCTAGAACTTATCCTTGAAGATTGTATCAAGGTAGGGATCAGAAAAGGAATCCTCAGAGATGTTGCTGTGGAGGAAAATTCCACAATTATCATGACAATTATTTTTGGTCTGACCAGAATGCATCTGTACTGGCCTAACCAGAGAGATGTTCGTACAGAAGCTATTGATTTCTGTCGTCGCAGTCTTCTCAAATAGTTTTTTTAAAAAGTTTTTTATAAGGCCGCCCAGTAATGAGCGGCCTTTTTTTTATGTTTTTATATTTTTAATTTTCGATAGTGAAAAATTTCAGCCGCAGTGCGTTTGTCACCACTGTTACTGAACTGAGCGACATTGCCGCAGCGGCGAACATAGGTGAAAGAGTCGGGCCTCCGAAAATGTAGAGTGCTCCGGCTGCAACAGGAATTCCCAGTACGTTGAAAGCAAAAGCCCAGAAAAGGTTCTGTTTGATATTTCTAACCGTAGCCCGGCTTAGTGCCAGAGCTGTTAAAACACCTGATAGATCCCCTTTCATAAGCACAATGTCGCCGGATTCAATTGCGACATCAATCCCGGTGCCCATGGCAATTCCAAGGTCTGCCGAGGCAAGAGCGGGCGCATCATTGATGCCGTCGCCTATCATAGCCACCTTCCGACCCTGAGCCTTTTCTCTGTTCACAACTTCAGCTTTACGGTCCGGCATAACCTGCGCGACCACTTCGTCGATTCCTGCGCTTTTTGCGATTGTGCGGGCTACTTTCTCGTTATCTCCGGTAAGCATGACAGTTTTTACGCCTAGAGCGTGAAGTTTTTTGATTGTCGCGGGGGCTTCTTTTTTTATTTTATCAGCGATGGCCATAATTCCGGCAAGCTTTCCGTCTTTGGCAATGTAGAGCGGGCTTTGCCCCGCAGATTCGAAACTGGAGGCCGCATCTCTGGCGTTTTTATCGTCAAGTCCGCCGACAAAATTGCGGTTCAGATATTCTTGATTGCCGAGCAGCATGGAATGACCACCTGTTTTTGTGGCAATGCCAAGACCTGCTACAGCATTAAATGATGTTGTTTCCGGTAACGATATGCCTGTCTTTTCGGCTGCGCGGAGTACTGCTCTTGCAAGAGGATGTTCGGATTGTTTTTCTGCCGAAGCAGCCAGTGCCAGTAATTCTTCTCCGTTTTGGCCTGAAGCGACAAAGGTGTCCACCAGCTCGGGTTGTCCGTAGGTAAGAGTTCCGGTTTTGTCGAAGATCATGGTGTTGATCTTTCCGGCAGTCTCAAGGGCTTCTCCAGATTTTACAAGCACGCCAAGCTGTGCCCCGCGCCCCGTTCCGACCATTATTGCGGTCGGGGTGGCAAGTCCCATCGCGCAAGGGCAGGCAATGACCATTACGCTGATAAAAATGCGCAGAGCAAAGGAAAAAGGCTCAGCGCTGAAAAAGTACCAACTGAGACCGGAAAGAACCGCGATAGTCATTACCGTTGGCACAAAGTAAAAACTTACGGTGTCCGCAAGGGAGGAAATCGGAGCTTTGGACCCCTGAGCATCTTGTACAAGCTTGATGATGCGGGAAAGTACTGTGTTTTCTCCGACATTTTTCACTCGTACTTTAAGTGCACCCCCGCCAGTATTAACAGTACCGCCGGCAACTGCGTCTCCTTCAGATTTGGAGACAGGCATGCTTTCACCTGTAAGCATTGATTCATCTATTTCTGAATGCCCGTCATATACAGTGCCGTCTGCGCTGACTCTGTCACCGGGCCGGATTAGAATATTATCACCGGGACCGATTTCTTCGATAGGTGTTGAAATTTGTTCGCCGTTTTCAAGTAGGATGGCTTTTGCCGGAGTCAGGTCCATTAATTTTTCAATGGCTTCTGATGTGCGTGATTTAGCTCGTCCTTCCTGAAATTTGCCAAGTAAAATAAGGGTTATAATTGTTGCCGCGGATTCAAAATAAAGATCCATAGCTCTTGCCTGAGGATCAACTCCTAATACTATTTCAATAAGGTTCCAAAGTGAATAAACGACAGCCGCAGAGGTTCCCACAGCAATGAGGGAATCCATATTGGGTGTGCCGCGCATGAGATTCGGGAATCCGTGAATATAAAAATCTTTACCGAACCAAAGTACAGGCATAGTCAGAAAAAGTTGAATAAGGGCAAAGCCAAGCGGTGAATGATGGGGGCTTATAAAGTCCGGCAGGGGCATGCCCACCATGTGTCCCATGGTTATGATGAGCAGCGGGACGGTAAATGTCAGAGCATAGATCAGCTTTTTTTTCATTAAAGCTAATTTTGCTTCATTTTGCTTACGTCGTGTCTCAAAGTTTTTTTGTGCATCCTGTGCGGATTGAATTTCTCCAGCCTCGAATCCGATATCTTTTATGATTTGTCTGATTTGTCTCAGTGAGATAATTGCGGAATTGAATTTTATTGTTGCGGATTCTCCCGGCAGGCTGACACCGGCTTTGACTATCCCGTCAGTCGCATTTAAAACCCTTTCAAGTCTTGATGAACATGCAGAGCAGGTCATTCCTGATATGGGTAGAGCAACTTCAGTTCCTTCAATTTTTTCAGTAGCTTCAAAACCGGACATTTCGACGGATTTAATTATTTCCGTAACGGAAGTTGATTCTTTATCAAAATTTACGGCTAAGGATTCAGTAGCCAGATTGACGCTGGCATGGTTAACTCCATCCATATTGTTGATAACTTTTTCAAGTCTTGATGAGCATGCAGAGCAGGTCATCCCTTTTATTTCAAAAAGTGCATCCATAATATATCCTGTTTGGGGTACTCGCGGGGATTGCATTACCCGGTTACATTTTTTATAGCTACTCCCGACGGGGAGTCTCGTTTAAAGATTAAAACAGCTTTGATAATAATTCTCAACCTCTTTAAGGCGGAGTAATATGCAAAAAGAAAAGATTGTCCTTTCAGAAGTAGATATGACTCGCACCCTTGATAGACTCGCTTCTGAGATTACAGAGCGCCGAGGTGATTGCGAAAAGCTTGCTATTATAGGTATTCAGCGCCGAGGTGCAGATTTAGCCCAAAGGCTTAAAGAGTTGCTGGACGAGCGGCTTGGTAGGAAAATACCCTTAGGTAAGCTTGATATCAATCTCTATCGTGATGATTGGACAAATCTGAGTCGCCAGCCAAGCATTAATTGTACAGAGATTCCTTTTGAGATAGAAGGAACTTCAATTATTCTGGTTGACGATGTTCTTTTTTCTGGAAGAACAGTCCGCGCTGCCCTTGAAGCTGTTTTGGATTTCGGCAGGCCACGCAGAGTTGAATTGCTTGTTTTGGTTGATCGTGGGCATCGCGAACTGCCAATTCGCGCTGATTATGTGGGTAAAAAAGTTACGACTGGTGAAGATCAGCATGTAAATGTGCTGGTGAAAGAACGTGATGATGAGGATAAAGTTGTTCTTCTTTTACCTGAATAATTTCCGCTTAAAAATTGTATTAAAACCGGAAGGTCCGTTTCTATATGAGTGACAGGGAATTAGTTTTTTCAGATGGATGCGCAGTCAGCCTTATAGGCATGGCCGGAGCCGGTAAGTCCACTCTTGCACCGCTTCTTGCTGCCAAATTAGATTGGCAGTTTATCGATACCGATCAAGTCGTTGAGTCTTTTTACGGTAAACCGTTGCAGGATATTGTTGATTATCTGGGTCTTGCAGATTTCCGTAAGGCCGAAGAAGAAATACTTTCCACCCTCGGAGTTCTCAGAACAGTCGTTTCCACTGGAGGGAGCGTTGTTTACGGTGAAAAAGCGATGGAAAGGCTTAAAAGTCTCGGGCCTGTTGTTTATCTACGCATGGAATGCAAAACCTGCCTTCAGCGGGTCGGAGAGGGATATGGTCGTGGGCTTGCTATAAAGCCAGATCAAAGTCTTGAAAGTCTATACAATGAACGCGTCCCTCTTTATGCGCGTTATGCTGATTTTACGGTAGATACAGATAAATTTTCGTCTGATGAATGTGCTGAGAAAATTTTCCAGTGGTTGAAATCAATACAAGAATAAAAGTAAGTTAGGGTTTAATAATTCATGAAAAAAATTACAAGACAAGCCGTTTATCGTAAACTTGATTCCCTTTATGAACGCATGGCCTCCGTTTATGCAGATACTTCCGCACGTATCGGTCTTTCGTGTGAAAATTGTGAAGACAATTGCTGTACCAGTTATTTTCAGCACCATACATATGTTGAATGGCTGTACCTATGGCAGGGGTTAAACCTGCTTACTGAAGAAAAAAGAAGTGAATACGTGCAGCGGGCTGAGGATTACGTGCGCGGCTCTCGTGCCATGCTCGAAACCGGAGTACGTCCCAAGATTCTGTGCCCCTTGAATGATAACGGTCTTTGCGGAGTTTACAAACATCGCCTCATGATCTGCCGTATGCACGGAGTTGTGAATACTTTACGTCAGCCGAATGGCAAGCAGCATGCTTTCCCCGGATGTTTTAAGTGTCAGGCTCTCACAGAAAATATGGAGAATGTGCCGGTTCTTGATAGAACCCCGCTTTACAGAGATTTAGTAGGGCTTGAAATGGCTTTGCTCGGCAACAAAATCAAGACTATGCCCAAAGTAGATCTGACTCTAGCTGAGATGATAGTCATGGGCCCGCCTGATTTGAATAAGAAATAAGATTGGGTGATTTCGCTAAATAGTTTTTTCAGTGTTAGCGGTTACGAGCCGTAGCTTGCAGAAATCCTATGAAATCTTCCATGCCCATTCGGCGGCATTTTATATAGCGTATGGCGTATTCTTTAAAGGTCAGGTCCGCTCCGTATACATGGTAGCGTGTGTCAGGTCCGCAGAATTCCAAGCCTAGATACTCTGCGATTTGCGGATGGATAGGTTGTTCAAAATCGGGGAACGGGTCAGCGACTGATTCAGTAAGCCCTGTTCCAAGTTCATAGAAACCGAGTTCGGACAGAACCCCGTTTGCCGTGTTAAGCAGCAGCTCTTTTCCGGGGTGGTTTATTGTATTGAAAAGTTTTCTATGTTTGTAATTCGAAAGGATGAAATCAACGTATTTTGTAGAGCAGTAGGTTTCTTTTTGTCTTTCTATTTTTTCAGATTTAGCAATGATTGAATCGAAATCGTATATTTTTGTGAGCTTGGCATTCAGGAAAAGGTGCAGAATCTGAGATTCGCTGAGATCTCTTTCAAATAGAGACTCCAGAAAAGTATCTGGGTAGTCGAATCCTTTTTTGCCGGACCAGAGCGGCCAGTAGTGAATAAAAAGCATGCTTGGAAAGGCGATGGTTTTGCATTCAGGTTTCAGCTTGTTGCGAAGGGTTGCCGAGGATAATTCTCCCCAATTTTCGGCAAGATGCTGGTACAGAAAAAGATCACATTTTGTGAGAAGCTCATCGGGGATCGGCTCTCTTATATAATTGGTGAAACGGTGAACCTCATAAGTTTCCGTAAAATTAGAACTTAAGTTCAAAAGGTTTTCAATAGGTTCACCTTGGCAGTTCGCCTGTAATATGCAGATTTTCCTTTTCATTATGGAACACAGATTAGCATAATCCATTATGATAGCACAATAAAGATAACCCTCTTCCCTTATGATTACTTCAAGGCAAAATATATGAAAAATTATTCCAGAACAGACTTAGAAGCGGTAATTTCAAAAGTCGCAGCAGTTGATCCTGCGCTTGAGAAATCTGCGCGCGCTCATCTGGATAATTTGACTAAACCGATAGGCAGTCTTGGCCGGCTTGAAGACCTTGCGGTCAAGATGTATATGGCTTCCGGCGGTAATCCACCAAAGTCTGATCCGGCGCGTATATATGCAATTGCCGGAGATCACGGTGTTAATGCCGAAAATGTGAGTTTCTTTTCGCAGGAAGTAACCCGTCAGATGGTAGAAAATTTTCTTCGAGGCGGAGCTGGAATTAACGTGCTTGCAACGACTTCCGGCGTAGAGCTTGTGGTGGTTGATGCCGGATGTATGGGCGGAACTTTTCCAGAGCATCCCCGTTTGATTCAGCGCAAAATCAATTGCGGAACAGCAAATATTTCTAAAGGCCCTGCCATGACTGAGGGTGATTGCTTAAAGGCTGTGTTCCTTGGTATTGATCTGGCGGATGAGGCTCACCGTGAAGGTATAAATACTCTTGGAACCGGTGAGATGGGCGTTTCAAATACTACGCCTTCCACAGCTCTTTATTGCGCTTTTTTCGGACTTGATCCAAAATCTGTGACGGGACCCGGTGGCGGAATAGATGCCGAAGGCGTGATCAGGAAAACCGGAGTAATACATCGCGCGCTGTCGGCGAATAAAGCTGTTATTGAAGCTGGTGATTCTCTTTCTATTCTGGCAGCCTTGGGCGGGTATGAGATTGCCGCTCTTGCAGGACTGATTATCGGCGGCGCAAAGAACAGGCAGATGGTTTGTATTGACGGTTTTATTTCAACAGCCGCGTATGCTGTCGCGTGTAAGCTTTGTCCCGCTGTCGGTGGCTATTCTGTTTTGAGTCATGCGTCCGCAGAGCCTGGTTATGCTGGAGTTGTAAAAGCTCTCGGCAGAAAGCCTTTATTGCACCTTGATATGCGCTTAGGTGAAGGTTCAGGAGCCGCATTGAGCATGTTTATGCTTCGGGCAGCGGCTAATATTTATAATGATATGGCGACATTTGATGATGCCGGAGTTGATTCCGGTAACTAATTTTTACTGAAAGGAGAATGACTATGTCCGCTTGGGAACTGGTCAAGACTGTCAAATCCGCGGGTTGAGCCGCCAAGATTGCTCCGGGGGACCTGGAGCAGGTGCTTGAAGGGTTGGCTGTGGAAGACGAACGTCTGCTGACCGGACTGGGGGGGAATGAGGATTCCGCCATAGTGTCTTTTCCTGCGGGCAAAGCTCTTGTTCAGACCGTGGATTTTTTTACACCTGTTGTAAATAATCCGTATTGGTTCGGGCAGATTGCTGCAGCTAACTCTCTTTCTGATGTTTACGCAATGGGCGGTGAGCCTTGGACTGTGATGAACATCGTCTGTTATCCCATGAAAAAAATGGGCGGCGAGATTCTGCGCGAAATCCTCAAAGGCGGTATGGATAAAACCCGTGAGGCCGGAGCTGTTCTCGCAGGCGGTCACAGTGTTGAAGATGACGAAATGAAGTATGGTCTTTCCGTCACAGGTTTTGTTGACCCAGACCAGTTTGCTTCGAATAAAGGATTGCGGGAAGGCGATCAGTTACTTCTGACCAAGCCTCTTGGGACAGGTGTGCTGGCAACAGCCTTAAAGGCCGACTGGGACGGCGCTGAACGCTTTGAAAAGGATGTCTATAAGTGGGCATCCCGTTTGAATATCGCGGGTGGAAGGGTAATTCGTGAACTCGGCCTTAAAGGGGCTACGGACATCACAGGATTCGGTCTGGGCGGTCACGTTCTTGAAATGGCTGATGCCTCCGGCGTAGCTGTTGAGTTGTGGCTGGATAAAGTTCCGTTCATGGATGATGTTATTGATCTTGCATCCATGGGCTTGATTCCGGCCGGAAGTTTTGCCAATCGCAATTTTTGCAGTTCACAGGTGGAAACTGCGGCAGGCGCGGATCTGATTAAGACTGATCTTGTTTTTGATGCTCAGACATCGGGCGGATTAATTTTAGCTGTTCCTGCGGCTCAGCTACAGCAGGCTAAGGACATGTTGCTTGAAGCTGGAGACTTAGCCGAGCATGTGGGGCAGGTTGTTTCATTTGATAAGAAGCGAGGGCGCCTCAGAATCGGATAAGCCTGCCTGTTGCTATTTATAGAAATAATAAAGCGCGAATCTGTTATGCAGGTTCGCGCTTTAATCATAGATAAGTAAGTCTTAAAGTCGCATGGAGGAGGTCCTGAAAGTTATGCACTGCCGTGGCTGGAAGTTACAGCCTGAATTAGATTTCCGCTGGCATTATATACCGGCGAGGATTCAATCTTTACGAGCTCGCGGTGCATGGAAGGATCGGCAAAAGCTTGTCTATGCAGTCTCTTGCGTTGCAGCGTCTTCATCGTGTTAGCCAGATTTTCTGTTTCCCTTTGAGGAGGGGCCTGAGCCACTTGTGTCAAATCTAGAGAGTTAGTCATTTAAGACCTCCGTCCGTGGAAGTTATAAGTAGAATGCATTAGTAAATGTTTCCCCTTTAATAATCTTATCGGTTGAGACCCTCAAAACTTAAGATGTGGACTAAATATATATGATTAACGATTTAACATGGTTGTCGTTTTGACACACAATTTATTTTGTTTTTAAAATAAAAAACCCGAAATCCATGCATTATATTGAATGCAAAAGATTTCGGGCTTAAAATTATATTTAGGTAAGGTAGAAATAATCAGTCTTTCCAACTCCACCATTTTTCGAGATGCGGGTCGCGTTGTTCGTTATTGACGCAGTAGACAACGCACCTGAAAACATAAAGCATGCAACGGTCCACATGCTTTCCGGCTAATTCTTCAAGCCGGAGATACATGGTTTCCGGATCTTCCCTCTTCATTTCATCAAGGGAGCGATAACCCATATCCCAGAGATCTTCGGCAATTGATTTACCTACCCCGGGCAGGGTGCGGAAACTTTTCAGGATATCAGGCTTTGCACTTGTCATAGACGCGATCAAGAATCTCTTTGGCTCCGGCAGCAAGAACGTCATCAGCAAGGCTCATTCCAAGATCCCAAGCTTCATCTGCGGGGCCGGTTCTTTCGAGCCTGATAGGACTGCTACCGTCGATATCCGCTACAAATCCGGTTAGTTTAATATTGTCACCTTCGCGCACAGACCATGCTGCGATGGGAACCTGACAACCGCCGTCAAGGCCGGTCAGGAAACCGCGTTCAGCACGAACCTGCCGCGCAGTTTCTTCATGGTGAAGGAATCCGAGAATATCCTGAATTTCCGTGTCCTCAATTCTGTATTCGATTCCGAGTGCACCCTGAGCCACTGCCGGTAGGAACCGAGGAGGGCCGAGTATTTCGCTTTTAGGGGCGGTGAGATTCAGTCTGTTCATACCTGCTGTGGCAACAACAATGGCGTCAAATTTGCCAGCGAGAAGTTTGCCTACACGGGTATCAAGGTTTCCGCGTAGTGATTCAATCTTGAGGTCGCTACGCAGGGTGAGGAGCTGCGACTGTCTGCGCAGGGAGCTTGTTCCGACAACCGCGCCAATCGGCAAGTCTTTAAGTGAATCATATTTGACGGAGAGCAGGGAATCTGTCTCAGCTTCTCTCGGCGGGATGATCCCAACTTCAAGTCCTTCAGGCAGTTCTGTCGGCACGTCTTTCATGCTGTGTACTGCAAGATCGGCTTTTTTAGCGAGCAGAGCTTCTTCGATTTCCTTCACAAACAAACCCTTGCCACCGACTTTTGCAAGTGGAACGTCCAGAATTATATCGCCCTTGGTTTTTATCTTGAGCAACTGAACTTCGATACCGGGATATTCGTTACGAAGGAGGTCCGAAATATGATTGGCCTGCCAGAGAGCAAGTTTGCTTCCGCGGGTCGCGATGGTGATTTTTCTCATTGTGCCGCCGTTTTATTTAAAAATTAGTTAATTAACCGCAAGTGGAGCAGTTGCCACCGGAGCATCCTGCACAGCCGCTGCCTGATGAGGACGAAG
This sequence comes from Maridesulfovibrio ferrireducens, assembly GCF_900101105.1. Taxonomy (NCBI): domain Bacteria; kingdom Pseudomonadati; phylum Thermodesulfobacteriota; class Desulfovibrionia; order Desulfovibrionales; family Desulfovibrionaceae; genus Maridesulfovibrio; species Maridesulfovibrio ferrireducens. Next base: position 115,212 of record NZ_FNGA01000001.1, on the reverse strand, counting down.
ATGGGGCAGATGCTCCCGTATCTCTTGAGTCCGAAGCTCCGCCGTTTTTGAACTTGCAGGCTGAAATAAGCTTTCCGGTTTTTTCTGATTTACATTCGGGGCAGGGAGGACATTCGTCACGTTTAAAGACAAGCTCTTCAAACTCTTTTCCGCAGTCCGCGCATTTATATTCGTATATTGGCATGAATTACTCCATGTTTTGAAAGTATAGTGGAGAAAATTGCATAGCCCAAAACAGTCGGGTGGGCAATGTCTTGAACCCATATAAGTCCGGTTCTGAGAAATGCAATAAAAAAACGCGGCCTACCTGTAGGTAAGCCGCGTTTAATTTAAGGCAATTAAATACCAATGCTATTTCATTTTAGCTATCGGCCATACTTCTTCTATTCTTTCGATCGGGGTAATTTCGATCATGCTGCGAAGTTCGTCTGGAATATCTTCAAGGTCTTTCACATTCTGTGACGGGATAAGAACCCGTTTCATTCCGAGAGATACAGCGGCAAGGATTTTCTCTTTGATTCCGCCAACGGGCAGAACGCGTCCACGCAAAGAGATTTCACCTGTCATCGCAAGTTCCGGATTAACCGGAGTATTCGTGAGCGCGGAAAGAAGCGCCGTTACCAGTGTAACACCGGCAGAAGGTCCGTCTTTCGGAGTTGCGCCGTCAGGAACGTGAATATGTAGATCCTGCTCTTCGTGGAACTTAGGGCTGATTCCATATTCATCCGCATGGCGACGGGCAAAGGATACTGCGGCTTGCGCAGATTCTTTCATTACATCGCCAAGCTGTCCGGTCAGGAGCAGCTTACCCTTACCGGGCATGGCTGAGACTTCAATATGCAGGGTTGTTCCGCCCACTGGAGTCCACGCAAGACCGACTGCTACGCCCGGAGGCAGTATGTGTTCTCTTTCATCTTCAAGGTATCTGGGGATTCCCAGTAATTTCTCAAGATTATCTATAGTTACTTCAAACGGGCCTTCTTCGCCTTCGGCTTTCTTGCGGGCCAGTTTACGGCAGACACTGCCTACTTCGCGCTCAAGATTTCTAAGACCTGCTTCGCGGGTGTATTCTTTAATAATCTTAGCTAAAACTTCATCGTCCATAACCAGTTCATCTTCGCCGAGTCCGTTTTCCTTTGCCTGACGGGAAAGAAGATAACGACGGGCGATTTTGACCTTTTCGTGCTCAGTGTATCCGGGAAGCCTGATAACTTCCATGCGGTCCAAAAGAGGACGGGGGATAGAGTCCAGAACGTTGGCAGTACAAATGAACATTGCTTTCGAGAGATCATAAGGAACGTTTAAGTAATGATCGGTGAAAGAGAAATTTTGTTCAGGATCGAGAACTTCCAGCAGTGCGGAAGAAGGATCGCCTCGGAAATCTGAACCTAGTTTATCAATCTCATCCAGCATTACAACCGGATTGCGAGTTCCGCATTGTTTCATTCCCTGAATGATACGTCCGGGCATGGAACCTATGTAGGTTCTGCGATGGCCGCGAATTTCCGCTTCGTCGCGCATACCACCGAGGGACATACGGTGGAATTTACGTTGCAGGCTTCGCGCAATTGATCGTCCAAGTGACGTTTTACCGACACCGGGAGGGCCTACGAAACAAAGGATAGGACCCTTCATCGCAGGGTTTAATTTGCGGACACTCAAATATTCAAGGATACGTTCTTTTACTTTTTCGAGATCGTAATGATCTTCATCTAAAATTCGTTTGGCTTCTTTGATGTCGAGGCGGTCACGTGACTGTTTTTTCCAAGGTATTTCAGTCATCCAGTCAAGATAAGATCTGATAACGGTGGCTTCGGATGCATCAGGGTGCATTGCTTCAAGACGGCGGAGCTGTTTTTCCGCTTCAACGCGCACATCTTTAGGCATTTTAGCTTTTTTAATTGCCTTTCTGATTTCGTCCATTTCCTCCGCTTCGTCAGCAGATTCTCCAAGCTCGCCCTTGATGGCCTTGAGCTGTTCACGCAGATAAAAATCGCGCTGAGCTTTATCCATGCCTTCTTTGGCTCTGTTCTGAATCTTGTTCTGCATGGAGGCAACTTCAACTTCCTGAGTAAGTTGTGTGTTGACCAGAGTTAGGCGCGCGACAGGTTCTTCGCACTCGAGGATGGACTGCGCAACAGGAACCTTCATTCTAAGGTTGGAAGCGATGAGGTCGGCGAGTCTTCCCGGTTCATTAACATTATTGAGCACGCTCATAATGTCGGTGGAAGAAATGCCTCTCAGTGAGAGAATCTTTTCACTTTGCTCGCGTGAAGATCTGACCAGTGCTTCCTGTTCGGAGGAAACAGCTCCCGCTTCTGCTTCAGATATGGTCTCTATTTCAGCAATATGGAACGGTTCGGAACCAATAAATCTTTTTACTTTAGCTCTTGATACGCCTTGTACCAGCACTTTCAGTCTGCCGTCAGGCATTTTGAGCATGCGCATAATCATACAGACTGTTCCGGTTGTATAAAGATCGTCATGTTCAGGCGCTTCGATGCTTTCATCTTCCTGTGTGAGAATCAGTACATAGCGGTCTCCGGTCATTGCAGCTTCAACCGCGTTGACGGATTTTTCACGGCCTACAAACAGAGGCAGAATCATGTAGTTGAATACAACTATATCGCGTACTGCCAAAACTGGAAGAGTTGTAGGAATGTTTGTATGTACGTTTTCAGAAATATTCCCTGCATCGTCCAACAGATCAGCTGCGTCATGAAGAACATTCAGGGGAGAAACAGGCGGTTTATTCAGTCCCTGATTGTTTCCGGCATCAGATATTTTTGTCGCCTTAATATTTTTTATTGAACCAGCTTTGTCTTTTTTACGCAGCTTGAGAGGTTTGATCGGGGATTTCTTTTTTTTCAACGGAAGATCCTTATGTCAAAAGTGGTTATTTATTTAACTATATAAAGAGCATACTTTTTCAGCCTCATATCTCTAAGTAAGAGGCTGAAAAAGTATACTATAAAATGCATTTCAGAAACTTAGCAAAAAAATCCCGTTGGCTACCAAATTACCTAATTTCAAATGAATCATGCTTTTTGTCGTAGTCGATCCAATTGCATTTAAGGTCTGTAACCTGTGACAAAGGAGGACCGACAAGAAGCCTTGTTCTCATTTCTGCAATATCGGCTTCACGGCCTTGAAGCAGAACTTCAATTGGCCCATCGTCTAAATTGCGAGTCCAGCCGCCTAAGTGCAGTGCTACCGCCTGATCATTAACCCATGAACGAAAGAAAACGCCTTGAACCTTACCGGTAACAACACAATGATAACTTCTAATCATCGAGCTCTCCTTTTGGCTTGAGGTGGAATTATAATCGTCCTGATTCCATAAAACTGTAAAATCTGTCTGCGGTGACAATAACATGATCAAGCAGACGTATTTCAAGTTCCCGGCAAGCCGATGCAATTTCCATAGTTCTTGCAAGGTCTTCAGGAGACGGCGAAGGGTCTCCTCCGGGATGATTATGGGCCAGGATAACTCCGCTCGCGTTGTTTCTGAGTGCCAGAGCAACTATCTCGCGGGGAAAGACAGCAGTTTTATCAACTGTTCCTTCCGTAAGCTTTTCCCAGCATATCACTTTATTACCATTGTTGACCAGTGCTACCCAAAATTGTTCAATCGCTAAATTTCCAATTCTGGCCATCGCTGCCTTTGAAACCGTGTCTGGTGATGAAAGTGCACTTTGAACAAACATGGGTTCTTCGGCCATTCTTGCCCAGAATTCACGAAGAAGTGTAAAAAAAGTTAAAACTCCGGGGCCGACACCCTTGATATTTTTAAGCCTTTCATCCGAAGCTTTGAAAACCCCGCCCAGAGTTTCGAATTCTGAAAGTAACTCTTTGGCTATAGGTTTTGTGTCCTGCCTTGGAAGCACCTGACCGAGCATAAGTTCTAAAATCTCATAGTCCGCCAGATTTTGTGAATTAACGCAAAGCCGCTCTTTAAGCCTTTGACGGTGTCCATGGTAGTGCGGTTTGTCATTCATAAATAGATAGTAAGTCTGCTTTGGCAAGTCGTATAGTTAAAAAGTATGTAAAAAGAGTAAAAACATTAAAAAAAGGTGTAAAAAGCATGAAATTAATGTTTTTAACGCTGATATCTATTTTTAAGAGATAAACCGGATGGCGCGGCAAATCAACCTGCGTGAGTAGGGATTTTGGCTTATTTTGATAAAAAAACATCATTTGGCGTTAAATAATGTGTTTTTTGGACAGAAAGTGAGGGGAAAGGTTATCTTCGCCGATTTGAAGGCTGTATTGCAAAAAGATTTGTGAGCGCGGCTACAAGAAGTTCGAGAGCCTGATCAGGTCTGCGGTTTCCTGTTTTAATTCCTATTTCAGCTTCCATAACGATGTCGAAAATTTTTGCGATGCGGGCCGCACCTATGCGCTGAGCGAGCGCTGCTTTTTGTTTTTTAACAAAGGGAGGCAGTCTCACAGAGGAGTCCTCTCCGTGGAGCATCATCCATAAGGCTCTGGCTTCACGGGTAAGAGATGCGGTAAGCATAAAGATCATGGAATCTTTTTCCATGTGATTTGTTAGAACACGTCTCCATATTTCTACAGGGTCGCCGCCCTGTGACATGGAACTCATAAACTCGAAAAAATTCATCTCTTCGGAAAAAGCTATCAGACTCAAGTGATCCATGAGTAGTTTTTTCTCAGGTCCGGCAGCAAGTTCCAGCTTATCAAGTTCGAGTTTCGCTGCTCGTGCGTCTTTGGGTAAAGCTTTAGTCAGGGCGTGTTTGACCGCATTATCCATTATGATGGAATTTTGTGCAGACCATTTATTAACGAATCCTGTAATGGATTTTTCATCAAGTCCTGCGGAGTTCCAGAACCATTTTTGCTTTTCAGCATATTTCCAGCAGTTGCGTTTTTTTAGGACGGCAGGGACAGGAGCGCCTTTTTTATCCCATTTGCCTTCAAGGCATAAGAATAGAAAAGAAGACTCTGAAAGAGATGATAGAGCTTTGTCGAGAGTTTTCCATGTAGCAACTTTAAGAGTGTGGGCACGCCTTAAGATTATAGCTTTGCTGGAACCGAAAAGGGTCTGGAGAGTGAGGTCGTCCCAGAATTGTGAAGGAAGTTCGTCGTCAGCCCAATATACTTTTTTTTCAAAATCAGAAGCTTTGTTACTTTCAAGAATTTCGGTAATGCGGTTATGGAGCAGCTCCGCATCAGGGCAGGTGAGAAAAATGTATCCCGGTCTGGACATGTTTATCCTGCTTAAGTGTTGCTTCTGATTTATTGTTTTTTACTGGTTTAACTGTATCCGTCACAAAGATTTTGCGACGGATACAGATCTATTTTGCAGAGAAATTTTTGAATTAGTAAGCCTGATTCATGCGGTCGACAAGTCTGCGGATCAGAAGCTTTACGACTAGCTGATCTGTAGCATCTTCCTGTCCGGTATAATAGGATTCCGTAACCTCAACATTGCCGGAATTCCAGATGAGATGACCGTCAGCGGCATCAACTACTTTCATTTGGACTTTGAGGGTCGCGTCATATTTCAGAGTTTTGTCTTTGTCACCGAGCACGCGGCTGCCATTTGAATAACTTACAATTCTAATGTTGAAAAGTGCTTCTGCTTTTGATTTTTCAACCCATGTGAGCTGTCCGCGGCGTGTGATTTCATCTCTGAGGCCGGATCTGATTTTAGGTTCAAGCCAGCGTTCAAGAGTTGGGTTGGTCACTTCAGCTATAGCAACTTCCCGGAACGCTTCAGGCAGTCTGTTAGGTTCGCTCGCAGAATTATGATAACCGCATCCGCTGACGAAGAAAACGAGACATAGAAGTAATAAGAGTCGTTTTACGGTGTTAATGGCGATCATTCTGAGGGTTTCCCTGTAAGCCGCGTTCGGCGGGTTGCTGTTAAAGTGGAAATGCGGGACGGCAAAAACCGTCCCGCAATAATAAACTAATTAGCTACGATGTTGACCAGTTTACCCGGAACAACGATCACTTTTCTGACGGTCTTGCCTGTGATGTTTTTAACAACATTTTCGTGGGCAAGAGCTTCTTTTTCAATTTCTTCTTTTGAGGCGGAAGCGGGAACAGAGAGTTTTGCTCTCATTTTTCCGTTTACCTGAATGACGATAAGCAGTTCGTCAGTGACGAGTGCAGATTCATCATATTCAGGCCATGCGGCTTCAGCAACGCTTCCTTTGTAACCAAGAATTTCCCAGAGTTCTTCGCACATGTGCGGAGTTATGGGAGCCAGCACAGTAAGGACAGTGCTGAAAGCTGATGACAAAGCAAATTTACCGCCGTCGGTTTCAACGAGTGTTTCCTTAAGGGCGTACATTTCGTTGACGAGTTCCATTGTCGCGGCAATTACCGTGTTGAACTGGAATTTGTTTTCCATGTCACGGCTTGCGCGGTTGACGGTTTCGTGTTCTTTCCGGCGAAGTTTTTTCGCTTCGGAGGAAAGATTTATTCCTTCGGGAGAGGCGCATGAGCCGACCGGAGAAACTACGTCTTCCAAGGCTTCAGCAAGTCTCCAGACTCTGTTTAAGAAGCGGGAAGCTCCTTCCAGTCCCTGATCACTCCATTCGAGATCTTTTTCAGGAGGCGAAGCAAACAGAATGAAAAGTCTTGTTGCATCTGCTCCGTATTTTTCAATCATGGTTTTGGGGTCAACAACGTTGCCTTTGGATTTTGACATCTTGGCGCCGTCTTTGAGTACCATTCCCTGAGTGAGCAGGTTTGCAAAAGGTTCATCAAGGCCTGTGTAACCTTCGTCACGCAGGGCTTTAGTGAAAAATCTGGCATATAGCAGATGCAAAATAGCGTGCTCAATTCCGCCGATATACTGATCGACAGGCAACCAGTAATCCAGAGCGTCACGGTTGAAAGCTCCGTCGTCTTTGCGCGCGTCAGTATAGCGCAGGAAATACCATGACGATTCAACAAAGGTGTCCATTGTGTCGGTTTCCCGCTCGGCAGGTCTTCCGCACTTAGGGCAGATTGTGTTGATGAAAGATTCCATCTGCGGCAGTGGAGAGCGTCCATCTTCGTTCATAATCGCATCTTCCGGCAGAATAATTGGAAGATCTTCTTCAGGGACAGGCTGAATTCCGCAATGATCACAGTAGATAACCGGGATAGGAGAACCCCAGAATCTCTGGCGGGAAATATTCCAGTCACGCAGGCGATAGTTGATAGATTTTTTGCCTTTGCCGCTCTTGCCTAAGTAATCAACAATGGCTTTCTTTGCTTCGTCGTTGGGCAGATTGTCGAATTCACCTGAATTAACCAGAACTCCGGGCGCGGTGAAAGCTTCTGTCATTTCATCGAGAGTTAAAGTTTCACCTTTAGGCTGAATTACAACCTGTATCGGCAAGTCATATTTTTTAGCAAATTCATAGTCGCGCTGATCGTGTGCGGGGACGGCCATTACTGCGCCGGTTCCGTAACCCATGAGCACGAAGTTTGCCACATAGATCGGCATCTTTGCGCCGTTAAGCGGGTTGATACAGTACGCGCCGGTAAATACGCCTTCTTTTTCAAGGTCGTCAGCGGAACGAACAATGCGATCAATGTTTGAAACTTTTGTTACGAATTCACGTACCTTGTCGGCTTCAGCTTTGCCCTTGATGAGTTTTTCCACCATGGGATGTTCAGCGGCAAGAGACATGAAAGTCGCACCGTAAAGTGTATCGGGACGGGTGGTGAAAACGCTGATTGTGTCATCGCTGTCGGCAACTTCAAAATCAAGTTCAGCACCGACACTTTTACCGATCCAGTTACGCTGCATGGTCAGAACTCTTTCCGGCCATCCGCCTTCAAGCTTGTTAAGGCTTTCAAGGAGTTCTTCTGCGTAATCGGTGATGCGCATGAACCACTGGGAAAGTTCCTTCTGCTCAACCTGAGTTTCGCAACGCCAGCAAAGACCGTCTTCAACCTGTTCGTTTGCAAGAACGGTATTACAGTTTTCACACCAGTTAACTGGAGATTTTTTGCGGTAGATCAGACCTTTTTTCAGGAAATCCAGGAAAAACTGCTGTTCCCATTTATAATATCCGGGATGACAGGTCGCCATTTCTCGGCTCCAGTCATAGGAATAACCGAGGCGTGAAAGCTGAGTACGCATGTCATCTATATTGGCATAGGTCCATTCTGCCGGATGGGTGTTGTTTTTGATCGCCGCATTTTCTGCAGGCAGACCGAAAGCATCCCAACCGATGGGATGAAGGACGTTGAATCCCTTCATTCGTTTATAACGGGCAACTACATCAGCGATGGAGTAGTTACGCACGTGTCCCATGTGAATTTTGCCGGAAGGATACGGAAACATCTCCAAGACATAATACTTGGGGCGTGATGTGTCTGTTTCAACATGGAAAGATCCTTGATCTTCCCAAGCCTTCTGCCATTTTTGTTCAATTATTTCTGGGTTGTATTTCCCGAAGCCCATTGTAGAATCCTTGCTTAGTCTTTTATGAGAGCGGAAAAACGACATGCTCCCGTTGAAAGGATGTTTTTAATCAGAATTTTTTAGTAACTGAAAATTTTCCGCTGTCTATATCGCGAGCCACAGCATCGAGAATACCGTTGATAAAATTGCGTGAATTGTCATCACCGAATTTCTTAGCAAGTTCAATCCCTTCGTTGATGCCTACTTTAAGGGGAATATCCGCCTTGTAGAGCAGCTCATATACGGAGAGTCTGAGGATTGCGAGTTCAGCTTTAGCTATCCGCTCAATCTTCCAGTGCTTCGAGTACTTTGAGATGATTTCGTCTAATTCTTCAAGCGTATTCCAAACATTAAGCAGAAGTTCACGGGCGTACAGAATGAGGTCTTCATCTGTTTCCCTGGTAACTGCCGGGCTCTGGTTGTATATACGTTCACATGTCCAGCCACCGTGAGGGGGGACAAAACTAATGCCGTAGAGAACTTGAAAAGCTAAAATACGGCCTTTTCTGCGTAAACCTTTTGTCTGGGACATCTGACTTTATAATCCTGTCGGTTCAGGCGCACTTGCGCCGTGTCCGTAAGATACAATTAAATTGTTTTTAAAACAACACAATGGGCAAACGGTCTCCGATTTTAACCGGAGTCCGGCTGCCCATGTGGATATTCTTAAAGAATACAGCCATATGAAGGCTGTAGCAGCTTAAAATAAGTTGCTTAGATCTGCTCCATAACCCTGATGGTTTCGAGCATCGCAGAAGCAGCTTCAACACCTTTGTTTCCACCTTTGGTACCGGCACGTTCGATAGCCTGTTCCAGTGTGTCACAAGTAAGGACTCCGAATCCGATGGGCAGGTTGTTGTCCATGCTTATCTGAGCAACTCCCTTCGCGCATTCGCTACAAACATAATCAAAATGAGGTGTTGCACCACGAATAACAGTTCCGAGACAAGTTATTCCGTTGTACTTGCCTGTTTCTGCAACTTTTTTGGTGACAACGGGCATTTCAAACACGCCTGGAACTTTAATCAAAGTGATGTTTGCTCTGTCACAACCGTGACGCACGAGGTAATCAACAGCTCCGCCGACGAGTCTTTCAACGATAAAGTCGTTGAAACGTCCGGCAATCAGAGCAATTTTAAGATTCTTTGCGTCAAGCTGTCCTTCGATAGTTTTGATATGATGCATGTCCCGTCTCCGTTATTTCTTATTGTCATCCAAGTGAGTCAGAAGGTGGCCCATTTTTTCTTTTTTAGTCTTGAGATATTTTAAATTAACTTCACACGCATCCATTTCAATCGGAACGCGCTGGGTTACTTCAAGTCCGTATCCTTCAAGACCTACAATCTTTTTAGGATTGTTGGTCATAAGCTTCATTTTAGAAATTCCGAGCTGTACCAGAATCTGTGCGCCTGTACCGTATTCACGAAGGTCAGCTTTGAATCCGAGTTTTTCGTTTGCTTCAACAGTATCGCAACCCTGATCCTGAAGATGGTAGGCTTTGATTTTGTTGCCGAGGCCGATTCCGCGTCCTTCCTGTCTCATGTAAAGGAAAACGCCTTTGCCTTCTTTGTGGATCATGCACATTGCTGCAGAAAGCTGATCTCCGCAATCGCAACGCATTGATCCGAAAACGTCACCAGTTAAACATTCGCTGTGGACTCTGACCAAAGTAGGTTCTTTGGGATCAAGTTCACCCATAATCAATGCTATATGTGTGCGGTTGTCTTCAGTGGAATGGAAAGCCACAGCTTTAAAATCACCCCAGCGGGTAGGCAGTTCTGCTTCAGCTTGACGTTTTACGGTGTGGCTGCCGAATTTCATGCGGTATTTGATGAGATCTTCGGTGCTGCAAATTTTAAGATCGTGTTTTTCTGCGTAAATTTTAAGATCAGGGAGTCTGGCCATTGTTCCATCATCTTTCATGATTTCACAAATGACACCCGCAGGTTTGAGGCCTGCCAGACGAGCAAGGTCTACACTGCCTTCAGTCTGACCTGCGCGGACAAGAACTCCGCTATCTTTAGCCCGGAGAGGGAAGATATGACCGGGAGAAACTATGTCGTCAGCTTGGACATCGTCAGCGACTGCTGCCAAAATTGTTGTAGCTCTGTCTTGCGCGGAAATACCGGTTGTTACGCCGTTACGGGCTTCGATGGAAACCGTGAAGTTAGTTCCGAACTGAGAGTCGTTGTTCTGAGCCATCAGCGGGAGCTTGAGAGCATCAACCATTTCACCGGACATGGAGAGGCATATAAGACCTCTGCCGTGAGTGGCCATGAAGTTGATGAGTTCAGGAGTTACTTTTTCCGCTGCACAAACGAGATCACCCTCGTTTTCACGATCTTCATCATCGACCATGATGACCATTTTACCTGCGCGGAGATCCTCAATCGCTTCTTCAATTGTACAGAAAGGCATTTTGATATCCTCATGCTCCGGCATCTCGGAGCAGTTCATTATATTTTCCCAGTTCAATTTTTACGAACAGGAGAAGTCTTCTTACCTTAAAAAACAAAAAGGGTGAAATATGTTTTTTTATGTTTAAATATCTTTTTATATTAGGTGCTTAAAAAGAGATAAAACATGTTTTTAAATTTAAATTATCATCTGATGGCAATAGTCTGTTCTATAAACGGTCTTAAAAACCGTTTTTTTGGAGAAAATCCATAGTTAACTTACTTTCCGGACTATTGGATTTAGCCGATCCGGATTGACCGGTCCATGGTCCCAGCATTCTCTGAACATATTTGCCGATAACATCTGTTTCCATATTAACGGGGTATCCCGGTTTCCAGTCTGAAATTGTGGTCTGTTCCTGAGTTTCAGGAATGATGTTGACCTCAAGGAAATCAGGACCGCAGTCGTTCACTGTAAGGCTTATTCCGTCCAGTCCGATGGACCCTTTAGGTACAACGAAAGGTCCGTGTTCAGCCGGAAATTTGATTTTGTATATTTGGGATTCTCCGGCAGGGCGCACAGATTCCACAGAAGCTATACAGTCAACGTGTCCGCTGACGATGTGTCCTCCGAGTCTGTCACCCATAGCCAGTGCCCGCTCATAGTTGATTTTAGATCCCGGTTTTAAGCTGCCGAGATTGGTGCAGTCCATGGTTTCTTTACTTGCGTAACATGAAAACCAGCTGTCACTGAAAGTTTCAACTGTGAGGCAAACTCCATTTATAGCGATGGACTCACCTTTTGCATAATCTTTAATATCAGGGGCATTAACTGTAAAACGGGTTTCTTTCCCCCTATTTTCAGCCTTTGCAATAGAACCTTTACCCTGAATAAGTCCGGTGAACATTTATTGGTCCTTTATCTATCAGCGGGTTTGAAAACTATTTTTAAATCCAAGCCGCTTTGTTCTACACGGTTGACCCTGAAATTAAGGGCCTCTTCCATAAACTGTCTATCTGATCCTGCAAAATTAGGTCTTCCGAGTGTGTTACCCAGAATGCGCGGCGCTTGATACATTACGAATTCATCAATCAGCCCTTGCTCGGCAAGTGATAAAGCCAGTTTTCCGCCGCCTTCGCAGAGGGTACGGAGCACTTCGTGTTTTTCGCGCAAAAATTTGAATCCGCATTTAAAGATAAGTCCTTTTTCGTCACAGGGAAGACCTATAACTTCAATACCTTTATTAATAAGCACTTTTGCTGTTTCAGAGGAGGCTTGTTCTGCGGTTGTCCAGAAAATTGTTTCTTTGGCGCGTGTTGTCGTCAGTGTGAATTCGTCGTGATTTTCGGGAAGTCTGGTAGTTACAACCACGGCTTTAGGCTGCACAAAATTTTCCGGCTTGATCTCAAGTCGGCAATTGAGGGACGGATTATCTTCGCGCAGGGTGTTGCCGCCGATAAGAACTGCACCGACCATGGCACGAAGTTTTTGTACATCAGCGAAAGAGTCAGGGCAGGATACAGCTTCCTGCTTGCCTGTTGTTCCGGCGATTTTACCATCGATTGTCGAGGCCAGTTTTAAAATTGAATATGGACGGTCGTTATTCTGCCAGAGCAGGAAGTCGGAGATGAGGTCGAGACATTGTTCTTCAAGCACGCCGGTTTCAACTTTAACGCCTTTGGATTCGAGGAATTCAAGTCCACCGGCAGCTTTCGGATTAGGATCTCTTGTACCTATGACAATGTGCGGAATTCCGGCTTCAATTATTCCTTCGGTACAGGGAGGTGTTTTGCCGAAATGGTTGCATGGCTCAAGAGTTACAAACATGGTACATTTTGTCATGTCCACATTTTTACTGATTGCGTCGGCTATGCACTCGCGTTCTGCGTGCAGTCCTCCGCAGTAATGATGCCAGCCTTCGGCGACAATATGCCCGTTACGAACCATGACAGCTCCAACCGTCGGGTTGGGTGCTGTGCGGTCCCTGCCGCGCAAGGCCAGAGTCACGGCGCGAGCCATGAACTGTTCAGATGAATTAAATGTCGAACTGCAGAAGTTCAAACTTTACTCCGGCTTCTTTAAACATGGCTTCAGATAATTCGTCAGGGTAGCTTTCTGAAAAATATACAGCTGTTACGCCGGTATTGATAAGCATTTTTGTGCAGATGAGGCAGGGCTGAGTGGTGCAGTAGATTTCACAGCCTTTAAGTTTGATACCGTGAACAGCAGCCTGAATGATGACATTCTGTTCAGCGTGCAAACCTCGGCAGAGTTCGTGACGTTGCCCGGAAGGTATTCCGAGTGTTTCACGCAGGCAGCCTATATCGATACAATGTGCTATGTCGGAGGGAGATCCGTTGTATCCGGTGGCAAGGATTCGTTTATCTTTGACCGCAATAGCACCGACTTTGCGTCTTATGCATGTGGAACGTTCCGCAACTTGATGCGCTATGCGCATAAAATATTCAGGCCAAGGAAGTCTATTATCCATGGGAAGCACCCTGCTTTTGAAGCTGAGGCGGATTCGGAATAACTCCCGAATCCGCCTTTATGTCAATGAATTTGATATGTAATTTAAGACTTCAGCTGAATATCAGCTGATTTCCAATATTTACTAATAAGCAAATAATGGGAAATCTTTTGCGAAGTCAGCGATTTCTTTACGTATTCCGGCAAGTTTAGTTTCGTTGCCGATGGAACCGATAGCAGCGGTAATCCAGCATGCTATGTTTTCCATATCTTTTTCTTTCATTCCTCTTGTTGTCAAAGCCGGGGTTCCGATACGGATTCCGGAAGTGACGAACGGGGAACGAGTTTCAAAAGGAATGGTGTTCTTGTTGACGGTGATTCCTGCTACATCAAGAGCAATCTCAGCATCTTTGCCGGTGATGTTCTTGTTTGTCAGGTCGACCATCATAAGGTGGTTATCGGTTCCGCCAGAGACAAGTTCAAAACCTGCTCCGGTGAGGTGTCCGGCTAAAGCCTGAGCATTAGCAACAACCTGTTTCTGGTACTCAACATATGAAGGAGAAAGAGCTTCACCGAAAGCAACTGCTTTAGCTGCAATTACGTGCATCAGCGGTCCACCCTGAATTCCGGGGAAGATGTTGGAGTTCAGTGCTTTTGCATTTTCTTCACTGGAAAGAATCATACCGCCGCGAGGCCCGCGAAGGGTCTTGTGAGTGGTAGTGGTTGTGTAGTGTGCATGCTCGATGCAGGAAGGATGAACGCCTGCGGCGATAAGTCCTGCAATGTGAGCCATATCAACCATGAGGACAGCTCCTACTTCATCAGCAATCTGACGGAAGCGGGCGAAATCGATAATACGGGGATATGCACTTGCACCGGCTATGATCATCTTGGGTTTGCATTCTTTAGCAATCTTCAAGACGTTGTCATAGTTGATAGTTTTAGTTTCAGGGTCCACTCCGTAGAAGTGTACATCAAAAAGTTTACCTGAAAAGTTTACCGGGCTTCCATGGGTAAGATGTCCACCATGAGAAAGATCCATACCGAGGACAGTATCGCCGGGTTTAAGCGCAGCGAAATATACAGCCATATTGGCCTGTGAACCGGAATGAGGCTGAACGTTGACATATTCACAGCCGAAGATTTCTTTAGCTCTGTCGCGTGCTAAATCTTCAACCTGATCAACGAACTCGCAACCGCCGTAATAACGTTTGCCAGGATAACCTTCAGCGTATTTATGTGTCATAACGCTGCCCATTGCCTGACGAACCGCGGTGGAGGTAAAGTTCTCCGAAGCGATAAGTTCAAGGCCGGTCATCTGGCGAGTTACTTCGCGGGCGATGGTTGCGGCTACAGCCGGATCTTTCATCATTAGTTCTTCCATGACAAGCTCCAAGAGTTTGACGGTCCCTTACAAAGAGGGGGCCAATTAATCTTCAAATTTTTTGAAGAGCATACAGGCGTTTGTTCCACCGAATCCGAATGAGTTGCTCAGAACGTAATTTGCTTGTTTTTTGCGCATTCCGTCTTTGCCGTAATCAAGATCACAGTCTGGATCTGCTTCAAGCTGATTTGCTGTTCCGGGGATAATGCCGGTTGCAAGCGTTTTTATACTGAAGACAGCTTCCATGCCGCCCGCTCCGCCGAGGAGATGGCCGGTCTGGGATTTGTTCGCGGTTATCGCGATGTTGCGTGCATGGTCTCCGAAAACTTTTTTGATAGCTTTCGTTTCGCAAAAATCATTCAAATATGTAGAAGTTCCGTGTGCGTTGATATGATCAACCTGTGAAGGATCAATGCCCGCTTCGCGGATGGCAGCTTCCATGGCTAAAGCCATTCCGCGTCCATCTTCCGGTGGAGCAGTCATGTGGTAAGCATCGGATGAAGCTCCGAAACCTACGACTTCACCAAGGATCTCAGCGCCGCGTGCTCTTGCGTGATCAAGTGATTCCAGAAGGAGCAGACCGCATCCTTCACCCATAATAAACCCGTCGCGACCCTTATCGAATGGGCGAGAAGCTTTTTCGGGATCGTCGTTGCGGGTGGAAAGGGCTTTCATGGAAGTAAATCCTGCAAAACCCAAAGGAGTAATGGTTGATTCTGTACCACCGCAAATCATAACGTCTGCACGTCCGAGCATAATGTCGGTATATGCTGCGCCGATGGAATGTGTACCGGAAGCGCATGCTGTACACATACACATGTTCGGTCCACGTGCTCCCGAAAAGATGGAGACCTGTCCGGCTGCCATATTTCCGATGATGATTGGGATAAAGAAAGGAGTAATTTTTCTAGGACCGCTTTTTTGCAGTTTTGCGTGCTGGGTCTCAATGGTCTGAAGACCGCCAAGACCTACCCCGATAACCACGCCTGTGCGTTTGCAATCATCACCTTCAGGCTTAAACTTCGCATTTTCGAGCAACTGCTCGCCAGCGGCCACAGCTAGCTGTGTGAACCGTTCCATGCGTTTAGCCTGTTTGTGAGGGATGAAATCTTTGGGGTCAAAATTTTTGACTTCGCCAGCAATCTGAGATGTGAATTCACTCGCATCAAAAGATGTTATTTTAGCGATGCCGGATTTACCAGCAAGGAGGTTGTTCCAGCTGGTATCTATGTCATTACCGATAGGGGTGATGGCGGAAAGGCCGGTTACTACTACCCTGTTCATGGTATTATAGCCTGTAAGATGTGTTGGAGATTATTATCAATGGCCATTGAAAAAAAGGAGCGCCTTACGCCCGCTAGGGCTGAGTAAGGCGCTCATTCAAAAGCCTTGTCTAGATCAAGTAGAGTCGACTATTTGCCTTCAACAAAGCTGATGGCGTCTTTGACTTTAAGGATCTTCTGAGCGTCTTCGTCTTCGATTTCGATGTCGAATTCTTCTTCCATTGCCATGATGAGTTCGGTCAGATCAAGAGAATCTGCACCGAGATCTTCAACAAAGGAAGCTTCGTCTTTAATTTCATCTGCGGATACGCCAAGCTGGTCTACGATAATTGCTTTTACTTTTTCAGCTGCGGACATGGTCCCCTCCAAATCATTAAGTTTGTTTCTTTACATGTACATCCCGCCGTTAACAGCGAGAGTCTGTCCCGTAATATAACCGGAGTTTTCCGACGCGAGGAAGGAAACTGCATTAGCTATATCATCGGATGTTCCGAGTTTTTTCAGCGGTATATTTTCCAGCATATGCGCCACCACTTCTTCAGACAGTTCAGCGGTCATGTCTGTTTTTATGAATCCCGGTGCGACGGCATTCACGGTGACATTGCGCGGAGCAAGTTCAATGGCGCTGGCTTTAGTCAGTCCGATAAGACCGGCCTTGGCCGAAACGTAGTTTGCCTGACCGACATTGCCGGCCTGAGCTACTACTGAGGAAATATTAATGATTCTTCCATAACGCTGTTTCATCATAATCTTTGCGGATTCGCGTAGAAAAGTGAAAGCGCCTGTAAGGTTGATGTCCAGAACTTTGTTCCAGTCATCGTTTTTCATACGGACAAGGAGTCCATCTTTAGTGATTCCGGCATTGTTTACCAGAACGTCAAGTTTTACCTTTCCTTTAATTTCATTTTTGAAAAAGGAGGTAACAGCTTCACTGTCAGAAGAATCCAGTTTGTAGGATTTTGCTTTTCCGCCGGCGGCTTCAATTTCGGAACAGACTCTGTCCGCTCCGTCAGGGCGGCTCACGTAGGTAATGATTACCTCAAAGCCGTCTTTAGCCATTTTCTTGGCGCAAGCTTCTCCTATGCCTCTTGATCCGCCCGTAATAAGGGCGGTGCTTGGCAGATCACTCATAGGTATTTCCTCTGTATAATTTGTCTAGTCCTGCGTCTCATAGCCTAAAGCGGCTTTGACTGCAAATTTAATCTATCCGCGTTCTGCGAAAGTTGATCTCAATATGTTTAATAAATTAAATAAAATTTAATTATTTCTGACTGTTGAGAGTGTCTGTTTTGGTAGACAGAACCGTGCAAATGTATGAAATTTAAAATTGAATCAAGGTTGATCCCCAGGTCAATCCGCCTCCGAAAGTGGCTAACAGGACGAGATCTCCACTTTTTATCGCGCCGATTTCCTTTGCTTCTGCAAGAGCAATCGGGATTGATGCTGCTGAGGTATTGCCGAATTTATCAACATTTACAAAAACTTTCTCGGTAGGAAGTTCAAGTTTTTTACCGACAGCCTCAATAATGCGCAAATTGGCCTGATGCGGAATGAGTAGATCTACGTCTTTAGTTGTAAAACCATGTTTTGCGAGTATTTCATTTGAAATAGAAGACATGGATCTGACAGCTTTTCTGTAGATTGAACGACCCTGCATCTGGATAAAGTGTTCTTCTCCGACAACATCACCTAACTTGTATGGGTAGGCTGAGCCGGACCCTCTTACAGTCAATGTTTCACTTTCGCCTTCGGAGGAAAGCAGTACGTCAATTACTTTACCTGAATTCTCGCAGTCTTCCGAGGTGAGGATGATTGCTCCGGCTCCGTCCCCAAAGAGAACGCAGGTGGAACGGTCTTCCCAGTTTACGCGGCTGGTTAAGACTTCGCTTCCGCAGACAAGGATCTTAGAGTCGGGATTTAAATTGATAAGAGCTCTGGCAACTTCTACGGCGTATACAAAGCCCGAGCAAGCTGCAGAGATATCCATCGGGATTCTATGTTTGAGGCCTAGTCGTTCCATCAGCAGACATGCTGTTGAGGGGATTATTGTGTCGGCGGTGAAAGTTGCAACTAAAATGTGCGTAAGTTCGTCCGCTTCCATTCCTGCATTTTTGAGAGCTTTCTGAGTCGCTTCAAAAGTCAGATCAAGACACGTTTCATTTTCAACAACGTGACGCTGTTTTATTCCAGTTCGAGAGCTTATCCATTCATCTGTGGTGTCGACAAATTTTTCAAGATCGGCATTAGTGTAAACTCTTTCAGGGACATGATAGCCAAGCCCTCTGATATAGGAGAAATTACTCATTGTTACAGTTCCTGTTTTTGACTGGGAGGGTGAAGTTCTCCTGTGAACGAAGCCTTCCTGTAAAAAATATCTGTATACATCCGGGTATGAAGAATTAACTTATCCGGCTACTTTTTATAGTTTGCGCTCGGTTATTGCACTGTGCGCGGCCAGACCTTCTTTTAGATGAGCAACAGCATTGTTTTTTACAAATCGTGCGGCCATTTCAATGGCTCGCTCAATTGCCAGACTATCGGCTTTACCATGGCAGACAAGGACAATACCTTTTAATCCGAGTACGGGTGCTCCGCCATATTCAGATTTATCTACCAGTCTACCGAATCTTTTGAAAGCCTTCATTGCCAGCATTGCACCGATTTTTGAAACAATATCGCGTTTTAGCTCTCCTTTAAGGAGATTGCCAAGGCTGTTGGCAAGACCTTCTGAAAGCTTGAGTGCAACATTGCCGACAAATCCGTCGCAGACTGCAACGTCAACATCTCCGGTAAAAATATCCCTGCCTTCAATATTACCGACAAAATTCAGTGAAGAACTTTTGAGCATATTGTAGGTGGTTTTTACCAGAGTATTCCCTTTGCCTTCTTCTTCACCAATGGTCAAAAGTCCTATGCGAGGTTCTTTAAAACCAAGAACGTCACGGGCAAGAACATCGGCCATAATTCCGAATTGGAGAAGGTGTTCCGGCTTGGAATCGACGTTGGCTCCAACATCGATAAGCACCATAGGTCTTTTTTCGGTGGGCAGAATACCGGCCATTCCGGGTCTTAGCACACCTTTGATTCTTCCTATGATAAACATGCCGGCGGCTACAGTTGCTCCGGAGTTACCTGCGCTGACAACTCCGTCAGCGAGGCCATCCTTAACAAGTCTACAGGCAACCTGAATTGACGAGTCCTTTTTTTTACGCATGGCATCGGCAGGCTTGTCTTCCATTGTGACAACCTGTGATGCGTGAACAACGTCAATAGTACATGATCCGGTATCAAGCTTTTCAAGCTCGGACCGGATCATGTACTCATCTCCAACCAAAGTTATCGGAGTTCCTTTCTTTGCGGAACTAACCGCAGCGGAAACTATTCCCGTAAGACCGTGATCGCCACCCATGGCGTCAACTGCAATGCGGGGAAGGGTTTTAGGCATCTTCAGAAGTGATTACCTGGCGACCCTTATAGGTACCGCAAGAGGAACAAGCTCTGTGAGCAATGATAGGTTCACCGCAATCACAGAATAGGATGTTAGGAGTTTCTACGTGGTCGTGAGACCTGCGCATATTTCTACGGGACTTGGAAGTTTTCTTTTTAGGCTGTGCCATGACTGTCTCCTGAGAGTGATTTTGACCCGGTCCATTCGAACCGGAATTTAGTTCTTTATCTTAAGATTGCGGAAAACCGCAAGCCTTGGATCGCCCTCTTCTTTTTTACAGGAGCATCCGTCTTTGTTTAAATCAGCTCCGCATTTGTCGCAAAGTCCCTTGCAATCGTTGTTGCATAAGGGTTTTACGGGTAGAGCCATGACGAAATGCTCCCAGAGGAGAGCCCCAATTTCGATTTTTAAGCCTTCTTTGGTTTTAACAACCGGGGACGGTTCCGTGTCCTCGGCGGTTGCAACCTGCTCAAATTCATCGAACTTGGTTGAAATATTCTGCTTGTAGTCTGCCGTGCATCTGTCGCAAACAAGTGTGATTGCTCCGGATGTTTTACCCCGGACGAGACATCCGTTATCCTGTGGGAGTATAAATACTTCCGAAATAAGAGGTGTCGCTGGACGAGCGTCTATGTTATAGTTTTTCCATGCATCAGTCCAAAAGGTCTGATCATCAAAAACTAAATCTTTGCCCTCTTCAGGGATGTCGTTTAATGTAATCCAAAGTTCTGCCATATTTTTCCTCGCGGAATGGTTTCCTATATGAGTTTTTTTTCTAATGTCAAGGAAAAAGAGCTTGCATTTTTCTGAGCCAACGTTTAAATGATACCTCTTTTGCGTGGCAGGAGCAATTCTTCTTGGCAAGGTTTGTGAGTTTCATGCAAATACGAAAAGGTAAGTTCAATAAGGAGGTTCATCATGTCCCAAGTATGCGATATATGTGGTAAAAGGCCCCAGACAGGCAACAACGTATCTCACGCTAACAACAAGTCCAAAAGACGTTTTATGCCTAATCTTCAGAGTGTTCGCACTCAGCTCCCTAGCGGTGAAGTAAAAAGCATCAAAGCTTGCACTCGTTGCATTCGTTCTGGCTCGGTCATTAAGCCCGTTGCTAAGAAAGCTGAAAATAAAGCTGATTAGACTTCTTAATTTCTACACGGCTGCCGTGTGAAAAGCCCCGATCTTTATTGGTCGGGGCTTTTTTTGTCATACGAAATGTTATTTTGCCACCCAGATTAGAGCTTCAGATAATTTTTCCGGTTCATATACTTTAAGTTCGCAATTTATGAGAGCCGAAGCTATTTTTGATCCCCATTCCACCCATGCCGATCCGCCTGCTATTGCAATTTTATTGAAATCATTGCGATGGGCAAAGCCGAATTTGGCGTCTTCCCACATGGCTTTGAGTTCCCATCCTTCAAAATTTTCATCCATGTAGAGCAGTACATTGGCTGATTTATGTTCCTCAATTACTTTTTGAAGAGCTGGAATCCAAACTTCCGCGTAATCGTTTTCAGTTAATTTCTTACTTGCTCTTACAGCCAGCATACGACCTTTACTTTCAGGCATAATTTCAATCATGGTCAGTCTCCATTGGTTTTCAATTGTGCATTAAAGAGAGAGTGCGCTACTTGACTGTATAAAACTTTTTCATCTTTTTTTCTATGTTAAAAAAAAATAATTATGCAACTTCGAAAGCCTGTTTTCTAAATATTGACCGTTCCCGCAAAAACATGGCTGTCAATAAAACAGCGCCCAGCGCATGAAGTTTTATGTCGGGCCAGAGGAGCAGTCCCGCCACGCCTGCATAGGCAGTTCTTTGAAGAATATTAAGGGTATATGTATTGAATCCTTCAAAGAACACAGCAAAACAGAATAAGCCTGCTGTCGCGGTGATAACTGTTTCCGCAACCATCCATAAAGGGCCTTCAAAAAGGATCGGGGTGTAGCAGAATAGTAGCGGTATAATATAAAGCCCTTTAGCAATTTTCCATGACTCAATGCCTGTTTCAAGAGGTTTCGAGCCGGATATTCCAGCTGCACTGTAAGCCGCAAGACATACAGGAGGGGTTACGTTGGCATCTTGCGAATACCAGAAAATAAGCATGTGAGCTGCAATCAGGCTTGTGCCGAGCATTTGCATGGCAGGGGCGGCTAGCACCGCTAAAACTATGTAGGACGCGGTTACGGGTAGTCCCATTCCCAAAATAAGGGATGCTATGGCAACCATCAGGATGGTTAGAAGCAGGCTGTCTCCTGCGAGCATTGTTATCAGCATTGAGAACTTGATTCCCATGCCGACCATGAGAACGACGCCTACCACAATGCCGGAGCAAAGCAGAATTACACCTGTTGTGACCATGTTCACGCCGCCGCCGGCAAGCGCGTCGAGGATATCCCTGCCCGACATGCGTGTTCTGGGATTAAGCCAGCTGGATATCACAATTGCGACTATCCCGCCGCAGGCTGCAAATGTAGGCGTGTATCCTACCATCAGCAGTCCCATCAGTATCCCGATGGGGATGAAAAAATTCCAGCCTTCTTTTATTACTTCGCGAAGTTTCGGAATATCTTCTTTCGGGATAGGCTTTATACCTAATTTTTTTGCCCGAAGATGGATGAAGAAAGCCACACTGACGAAGTACATAATTGCAGGAATGAATGCCACTCCGACGATTGTAAGGTAAGGGATTTGAGTCCATTGGCTCATTATAAACGCTCCCGCACCCATAATCGGGGGCATCAGCTGTCCCCCTGTGGATGAGGCCGCTTCAACTGCTCCTGCAAACTTGCTTGGAAATCCGGTTCTTTTCATCATGGGAATGGTTATGGAACCTGTTCCGACTGTGTTTGCAACTGCGCTGCCGGATATAGATCCCATTATTCCGCTGGCGAAAACAGCCATTTTGGCAGGACCTCCGATGGTCCGGCCCATAGTTGCTAAAGCCAGTTTTATTATAAAATCTCCGGCTCCTGATTTAATTAGAAATGATGCGAAAAGAACAAAGAGAAATACAAATGTACTGGATATTGTCGCAATGGTTCCGAATATTCCGTCAGGAGCAAAATACATGCGGTAAAGCATTCTAGGCACTGTTACGCCCGGGAAATGCCATAATCCGTCAAGGTAGCGCCCGCCGCCGAGGCCGTATGCCAGAAATACGATTGCCAGAGCCGGTATTAAAAATCCTGTCGTGCGTCTGGTTATTTCCATGAGCAGAACAACAGCCAGCCCTGCCGCAATAAGGTCCACCATGATCGGGACTTCATTTCTCATATGCAGGGCATCTTCAAAAAAGACCAGATAAAGACCTATTGCAAAAGACAGGATTGCCAGAAAATAATCTATAGGCAGGGTTGCCCGTCCATGTTTTTTTAAAAGCGGATACTGAAGGAATCCGATAAACAGCATAAAAGAATAATGGATAGCATTTCGCTGAATCTCGGGCATCACTCCGATTGTGTTTACCCATAGATGAAACAATGAACAAATTATGCCCATTGCATAAATAATTTGAGCGGTTCGGCCTTCCAGAACTCTTTTTATAGCCAGAGTTTCCCCTTCGGAATCTTCTTTAACCTCGGGTTGTGCTTTTTTAATTTCAGCCATGAGTTTTTCCTAAATCTGGTCTGAAACTTTTATTTAATTATACCGACTTCGCGGTAATATTTTTCGGCGCCGGGATGGAGCGGAACGGGAAGACCTATTGTGGCTCGTTCAAGGCTCATTGCTTTGGTTGCCTTGTGGATATTGTTCAGGAAAGACAGATTCTCATAAATAGTTTTAGTCATTAGGTAGACAACTTCATCGGAGAGGTCGGCGCGGCATGCCAGAAAGTTAGGCTGCGCAATAGTGTTGATGTCGCTTTTCTGTGAAGGGTATGTTCCGGCGGGGATCACATATCTGTTCCAGATGGGGTACTGTTCCTGAATTTTGGCAAGCTGAGCATCAGTGAATTCTAGAACGGTTACATCGTCTGAACCGAGCTGTGCATAAAGTTGAGTAATGGCTGCGGCAGGAGGTCCGGCAGGAATGTTTGCACCGGCAATACGGCCGTCCATCATAGCCTGTGCGGAAGGAGTGTAGCCGATAAATTCAAGTATAACGTCTTTGTCTACATCTATTCCCATGATCTTTAGCAGAGTCCGTCCTGAACCTTCGGATCCGCTGCCTCGCTTACCTATTGAAAATTTTTGATCCAGATTTTTCAGGTCCTCAATGTTACCTTTCTTTGCGTACTTTTTCAGCAACGGGAAATGCTCAACGTTTTCCCAGAGCATAGTGATGGATCTGAAATCCTTGTATGCTTTTCCTTTGTATGGTCCCTCTCCTTTATACGCATTGAGGCCGTAAAGAGCTTGCAGGATAGCAACATCGGCTTCTTTGTTTTTAAGCATCTGGATGTTTTCACCGGAACCTGCGGAGTTGATAGCAGTGGCGGTTATTTTATCCTTTTTTGAAAGCTTGATACTTATGAGCGTGCCGATTGCAACTCCGACGGGGTAGAAAGTTCCACCCGTTGTTGCAGTTGCTATGATGAGGTTTTTATCGCTTGCCTGTGAAGGTGCTACGGAAAAGGTTATACCGATGATGCAGGTTAAGAGCAGACAGGAAAGTCTTTTAAACATGTTTTCTCCAGAGTTGCTTTGTTTATCAGTTGAGATCAATGGCTATTTTAAAATTTTTAAGTATGAAAATATGTATTATAAAATTGTTTAAAACTCCAGTTGTAATGAAGTTGTGACGTTTTCTTCTCTTTGATTGGGGAATCAGACACAACTGTAACAATATGTTTGTTCTTCTGTTATTATGTAATAAGAAATTTTAATGCATAGGAATGTTAAAAAACACATAATAATGTTGTGTTTTTGCGTAAAGATTAAAGGAAGTGATGTGTGTTTTACAATATAGTAAAAATGAAATGTTTTATAAAAGCATTTTTGGATATTGTAATGTGAAATGAGTGAAGTGTTTTTTTGTTGGATACTTTAATATTAATTTAAGATTTCTAAGTTAATTATTAGTATTTCCTCGTAATAGAGTATGATTCTTGTCATAAGTGGTCTGAGTGTTATAAGCGTGTATTAAATTAGTCGCAAAGCTAATTTAATTGGTTCGATTCAAAGGATGTTTTGTTCCGTTCTTGAGGGATGGGTACCAAGTACTGAGTACGGGAAATAGATCAAATGAAAAAAGTTGGAATTATTCGGTGTTTGCAAACAGAGGATATCTGCCCGGGATCAATGGATTTCAAAGTTACAGCAAATGGGACACTAGGATTTGAGTCTACTGGTCCTGTTGAAATTGTCGGTTTTGTCAGTTGCGGTGGCTGTCCGGGAAAAAGGGCTGTAGCCCGTGCAAAAATGATGGTTGATCGGGGTGCAGAAATTATTGCTTTTGCTTCATGTATCTCGAAAGGAAATCCAATTGGATATGCCTGCCCTTTTTTTGAAGAGATTAAGAGTGCTGTTATTCGGAAAGTAGGCCCGGAAATTGAAATTCTGGATTACACCCATTAGGTGAATTGAAAACTTTTATTGAGAGACATTAAATGCCCGAATTAAAGACTGAAGAATTGGAAAAACGTCTTGTAGAACTTATGGGTGCGGATGCTCCTGCCCATGCTGCGCAAGATGTTAATATCGCCTTGCAGGCTGCGGAAAATATGAAGTAGAAGGGATATTCTTTTCAAATGGAAGATCTCTGCCGACGGAGCATGGATGATTGTATGTGGCGCGCAAAGTTTTCAAAAGACGGTGTGGACTTTTTTGTGGATGATGCCCGTGCTGCAGTTGCTGTATGTGCTGCGATTGTAACGGCATTGGATAATTCTTAGATTTTTATTAGGCCGCCTTTTAATAAGGTGGCCTTTTTAGTACAAACCGTTTGCCGTTCCGTCTGATCTAGGATCACATCCTGCGCAAAGTATTCCGGTTGTTTCGTCTCTTGAAATGATCTGTCCACGTCCGAAAAGTACTCGTTTATATCCCTCTCTAACCTCAATTTTATGTCCCATTTGTGAAAGTTGATTGAGCGTTTCAGCGGGGAAACCTTCCTCGACGCAAACTTTTCCTCCAGCCTCGCCCGGTTCAATACAAAAGCGTAAACGGTTAAGAGCTTCTTGCGGATTAGCTGCGTCATCCAGCATGGCTGATATTACCTGCAAATGTCCCTGCGGCTGCATAAAACCGCCCATCACCCCGAAAACAGAGTGGAGTGATCCATTCTTGCGCAAGCATATACCGGGAATGATAGTGTGATAGGTTCTTTTGCCCGGAGCCAGCACATTCGGGTGAGCAGGGTTCAGAGAGAAGTTGTGTCCACGGTTCTGCAATGAAAATCCTAACCCTTCCGGGACAATGCCGGTTCCAAAATTCATGTAAACTGAGTTGACCATGGAACATCCGTTGCCTTCTTTATCCACAACATTAAAATACACTGTGTCGGAACTGTTTACGGGTACGCCGTGTTTCGCATCCGGGTTTGCTTTGTCTGAATATATTTCCTCAGCTCTTTTAGCTCCATATTTTTTAGAAAGGAGAGCGCTCAAAGGAGTTTCATATACATGAGGGTCCGCAATATGCTGTCTTGCATCTGCGAAACCGAGGCGCATTGCTTCTATCTGGTAGTGCAGTCTTTTAGCGGAGTATGGAGAACCTTTACCCGCAAGATCGATGTTCTCGAGGGTGTTTAAAGCAAGCAGAGCCGCGAGTCCCTGTCCATTGGGCGGACATTCGTGAACTTCGTAACCTCTGTAGTCGGTTTTGATGGATTCTCCCCATAAGCTTTCATGAGAAGTCATGTCTTCGGTGGAAAGCATACCTCCATTTTCGCGGACGGCCTTTACTATTTTTCTTGCAATTTCTCCGGTGTAAAATAGCTTTTTAGCTTCTTGCGGGGTGTGCGATGAAAGCTGTCGCAATACTTCGCTGAGCGCTCTGTTGTGCATGATATCTCCGGCTTTGGGAGCTTTGCCGTTCAGAAGCAAAGTCATTCCGCCGGGGCTTGTGGTGAGAATTTCTTCTTCCCCGTTTTTCCAGAGGCTTGCTGTAACAGAGCTTACGGGAAAGCCTTCTTCTGCATATCGTATTGCCGGAGCGAAAATTTTTGAAAGCGGCAGGCTGCCGAATCTGTCTACCATGTCGCACCACATGGCACATGCTCCCGGAACATTTACAGTCAGGGCATGGCGCGTGGGCAGTGAGTGTTTGATGCCCATGTCTTGAATCTTTTTAAGAGTCATTTCACGTGGCGATTTACCTGATCCATTAAGGGCTGAGACTTTATTGTTTGCTCCATTGTAGAAGAGAGCAAATGCATCTCCGCCGAGACCTGTGCTGCATGGTTCCAGCACAGCAAGAGCGGCGGCAGTAGCAATGGCAGCGTCTGCCGCATTTCCTCCAGCGCGAAGCATTTCAAGTCCCGCTTCGGTGGCTGCCGGCTGGCTGGATGCAACCATACCTTTGGTAGAGTAGACTGGTGTTCTTCTAGAATTGAAGGTGAATTCCGGTTGAGCGTGTCGGGATATTTCAAAGGAGGACATATATAATTCTCCATTTTAAATTAGCTTATTGCAAACTTGAATTTACCTGAAAATGATTAATTACATAAGGTGAAAATGGCTATTGCAGAAATGTTGATAGCATTATTTAGTGTATGTGTATTATTTTTTAGTTACATTAATATTGTACCAGTAATATATTCTTGTTGAAAAGTTCATGCAAGAATTGATTTTAAATTATCTTTGTTTTAGTTCTGAATAATAATGATAAAAAAAATAATTATTTTTCTTTCAGTTTTTGTTTTGCTGCTGAATAACTCTCCTGCCTGTGCCGGAGATTTAAAAGTAATGGCAGAAAACCATCCTCCATATAATTATAAAGAAGACGGGATAGCAAAAGGGATCGTTTACGATCTAGTCTGTTTGATTATGGAAAATGTCGGAGAGAGTGAAACCAATATTGTATTTGTTCCGTGGGCAAGAGGGTATCGTAGCCTTGAGAATGGATCTGGTGATGTTCTTTTTTCCATGGCCAGAACACCTGAGCGAGAAAATAAATTTAAATTTGTGGGACCTGTTTTTAAAACTTCTGAGTTTCTTTATCGCAAGAAAGGTTCAAATGTTAATGTTGTAACTATTGATGACGCTAAAGCAGTGAGTAAAATCGGAGTAGTCCGCAGCACTTTTCCTCATCAGGTTCTGGCCCAGAAAGGCTTTACTAATCTTGATGCCGGGTCGTCTTATGAAGCAGGATTTCATAAACTTTTGAAAGGGCGTGTTGACTTAATTTCTATTTCTGACGAGATGTTGCAACGGATGTTTATTGATTTGCCTGATCTTGATTCGTCAATGTTTGAAAGAGTCGGTCCTCCAATCTGCTCCGCTTCGGGGTATATTGCTTTTGGTCTTCATGTGCCGGATACGGTAGTTTTGGAATGGCAAAAGGCTTTAGATGAATTGAAAGAATCGGGAGAATATCAGAAAATTGTGGATAAATATCTAAATTTGCACAACGAATAAAGTTTATTCTCCTGTGTCGTTTAAGCGGTTATGCTGCTTAAATTTTAAGAAATTTGATATTGCTGTGCTGAAAAAATTGGCTAAATACGGATTAAAAGCATTTTAGCGGATTAAATTCCATAAGGAATTGCTTTTTATTTTTCTCTGATCTATTTTTAAATCATGAATAATCATATCCGCACATCAGTCTTCGTATTCTTTTTATTACTTATGCCTGTTCAGGTTTTTGCAGGCCATATGAAGATAATGACGGAGAATTATCCTCCATACAGCTATCAAGTTGATGATCATGCCGAAGGGTTTGTTGTGGATATTGTTCGTTTGCTTATGGGGCAGGTTGGTGAGCATTCTTCCGAAATAGTCTTTTATCCTTGGCCCAGAGCTTATCAAAAACTTAGAGATGGCTCGAGTGATGTGCTTTTTCCTATGGCGCGCACGCCGGAACGGGAGAAGTTTTTTAAGTTTGTAGGCCCTGTTTTCAGTAATGAGGTTCATTTTTATCGCAAAAAAGGATCATCTATTAATATCGACAGCTTTGAAGATGCTAAAAAGGTAGGCAAAATTTCTGTTACTCGCGATGATCTTTATCACCAATTTTTAAAAGAGAAGGGATTTACTAATCTTGATGTGAGTTCCTGTCAGAGATCAGATTTCCGCAAGTTATTAAAAGGGTATGTTGACCTTGTTCCAATGGGCGATAGAATCATACGGGAATTTTTAAAAGAGGTTCCGGATATTGATGAGTCAATGTTCGAAAAAGTAGGTCCATGTGTGATGAAGGCGGAAGGGTATATTGCTTTTGCAGCTCACATTCCGGATGGAGTTGTTTTGAAATGGCAGAAAGCTTTAGACGGAATAAAAAAAGGCGGAGCTTATCAGCTCATAATAGACAGTTATTTTGAGCCATGTAAGGAAAAATAAAAAGCTCCGTACTTAGTAAGTACGGAGCTTTTTCAGTTTTTGGTAATTGGGAATAGAGGCTTAGACTAGTGTCATAGCTTTTTTCATACGTGCAATGCTTTCATCTTTACCCATAACGAGCATCAGATCGTAAAGTCCACCGGGGCTTTGTACTTTTCCGCAGAGTGCGAGGCGTACAGGCTGTCCGATTGCTTTGAATTTGAGTCCTTTTTCAGCAAGATATCCAGTGTGAATAGCCTCAAGAGAGTCATGGCTGAATTCAGTGTCTGCTTCAATTCTAGAGGTCAACTCTTTGAGGTGAGCTATCGCTTCGGGTGTGAATACTTTTGCAACAGCAGCTTCATTATATTCCAATTTATCAGCGCTTACTAAGAAGAAATCGCACATGTCGGCCATTTCTTTATAGTTGCTTGCGCGTGGCTGAAGCAGAGGAATAATTTTTTCCAGATATTCATCCGCAACTTCAGTTCCTTCAGGAAGGAAAGAGCGCATTCCGGGAATAAGTTCCGCCGGAGCTTTTGCCTTGATGTATTCACAGTTCACCCAGTCCAGTTTCTTGGTGTCGAAAACTGATGGTGAATTGCCGAGATGTTCAGTGTTGAAAAGTTCGAACAGTTCTTCTTTGGAGAATATTTCTTGATCACCGTGTGACCAGCCGAGGCGCACTAGATAGTTCACAACAGCTTCGGGCAGATATCCCATCTTTTCATATTCCATGACGGAAAGAGCGCCGTGTCTTTTGGAAAGTTTTTTCTTATCCGGTCCCAGAATCATAGGGACATGACCGAAGCGCGGAATATCCCAGCCGAGAGCCTTGTATATCTGAATCTGGCGGGGAGTGTTGTTAATGTGGTCATCTCCGCGCAGAACTTGCGTAATTCCCATGGTATGATCATCAACCACAACTGCGAGGTTATAAGTCGGAGCACCGTCGGAGCGGCGAAGGATCATGTCATCCATTTCAGCGTTTTCTATGACGATAGGCCCCTTGATCATGTCATTGAAAGAGGTACGCCCTTCGAGAGGAGCTTTAAATCTGACTACCCGGTTTTCGCCGGGGCCGATGTTTTTGTCGCGGCAGGAACCGTCATATTTAGGTTTGCGTTTTTCAAGCATGGCCTTTTCGCGCATGGCATCAACCTGCTCGGATGTACAGTCACACCAATAGGCGTTTCCATCTTCAAGGAGCTTGTCTATGTAGCTGTTGTATAGATCAAATCGTTCGCTCTGATACATCAGTTCGCCGTCCCAATCTATGCCAAGCCATCTCATGGAATCAAGAATGGCGTCTGTGTATTCCTGAGTAGATCTTTTCTGGTCTGTATCTTCAATACGCAGAACAAATTTTCCGTTGTTGCGACGGGCCAGAAGCCATGAAAAAAGTGCGGTTCTTGCGCCGCCGATATGTAAATGCCCGGTAGGGCTGGGGGCGAAGCGTGTTACTGTATTGCTCATCGGAATATCTCCTGACCTTTGTTATGAAAAAGGCTTATAATTGAAAAATCCGCCTCGTAGGGCGGTCAGAGTACTTGAAGTCAGTGCGCTTTATAACGCGTAAGTGCTTTTTTATATTAAATTGACCGGGGTTTTAAAGTCCCGGACATGTATTTAATCAACAGATTCAACACCTTTAAGTTCAGGAATTTCCTTGAGTAAGGTGCGTTCGATAACACTTCTCAATGTCTTTTGAGACATGGGACAGCCTTTACATGCGCCCTGAAGCCGGACCATTGCAAAGCCTTTATCTGTTACCTCAACGAGTTCAACGTTGCCGCCGTCAGCTTGTAAAAAGGGTCTGACTTTTTCGAGTGCAGCTTCGACTTTATCGTACATGGTAAATCCTCCGGTTTGTTATGCATTGTCAAATAATGCCTTTAACTGACCTTGTCAACGCAGGGAGGATTTAAGTTGGTTAAGATTTCATGGTGGTCAAAATAGCAAAGGCGTCATCCAGAATCGGGGCAAGCCCGCTGTTAAGCTCCCTAATTTTTTCCGGGGTGAGGCCGTTCTCTTCCCATCTCTGGTTTTTTACGTCCTGAATAAAAAAGTCTCCGCTGCCGCCTATGCCGAGTGTTTTTGCAATAATATTGGCAAAGTAAACATAGAGAGCTTCGGGCGTTTTTACAGCTTTGGCAGGATTATGATGATAAAGAACAGCTGTAACAAGAGAGAAGGGGAGATTCCATTTGCGCAGAAGCATGCCGCCAAGTTCTGCATGGTCAAATCCGGCAACAACTCTTTCGGCCTTGAACATCAGAGCTTTTTTGTTTCTGGATATGGCTGTTGCGGCAATAGCTCTGTCCGGCAGGGCCATCATGAATACAGGGCGGCCTATGTCGTGCAGAAGTCCTGCTACGAAACATTTTTCCGGCGAACCGTTTTTGAACATTTTAGCTAATTGACTGGCAATGATGCCACAGGCAAAGCTGTGTCTCCAGAAGAGTTCAAGGTCAAGTATGTTGGTAGGAATGCCTTTGAACATGTCCATTACGGAGGTGCCTAAAGCAAGAGTCGAAAGTTGTTTTGTTCCGATAACCGCTACAGCTCTCGAAATAGTGTCTATCTGGGAAGGAAAACTGTAAAAAGCGCTGTTTACCATGCGTAGAAGAAAAGCGGATAAAGCTGTGTCCTGTGAAATAACTCTAGCAACGTC
The DNA here is from genome assembly GCF_900101105.1 of Maridesulfovibrio ferrireducens. NCBI lineage: Bacteria > Pseudomonadati > Thermodesulfobacteriota > Desulfovibrionia > Desulfovibrionales > Desulfovibrionaceae > Maridesulfovibrio > Maridesulfovibrio ferrireducens. Next base: position 83,701 of record NZ_FNGA01000001.1, on the reverse strand, counting down.
TGTTGCGGAACTGGCCGGATCATTAATAACCTGTCTCATTTCAAGAAAAACCTGCGGCAGGGATGGGAGTTTTATATCGGAATGCATGAGCGATATGGGGTCGACCGGTTCAAATCTTTCCGTGGGCATGGGCAAGGGAGGGGATTCTTTATAAAGTTCCGGGTGCTCTGCCAAATCCCTTGCTACCTGAGCAACTCCGAGTTCAAATAGTGTGTTCAGGACAGGCTTGTTTTTGTCGGCATGTGCAAAGCGATCTTCCATCAGGGCTGTAGCTGCTTGAAGTGTGTGCTCGGGGATGGTTGTATCTTGGGTCATATGGTTTCGCCTTGCTTTAGGTTAAATCTCTATATTAATATTACATTAAAAAAAGTTGTTAGCAAAGCAGTGATTGCAATTAATGCGAAGTCCATAACAAAGCCCGGGAAAAAAACTTTTCCCGGGCTTTGAATTTTGAGAGACTATAGATAGAGCTTATTTAAGCCAGGAGTCGACCTGTTCTTTGTTTTCCTTGATGAAACGCTTAGCATTTTCATAAGGATCAGCGCCTTCTTCCTGATTCCAAGCCATCACCATCTGAAACTGTTTAGCATCTTTCCATGCGAATTTATCCAGAAATGCGTATACTTCAGGTTTGTCTTCTTTGAGTCCTTTGCGAACGACAGTGTTAATAGTTTCTTCTCCGCCGAGGATGCCTTTAGGATCTTTTAAAAATTTCATATCCCAACGACCGAAAAGCCAATGAGGAGACCAAGCTGTAACAACAATCCACTCTTTGTTCTTGATTGCGTTGCTAAGACTTGCAGTCATGGTTGCTCCTGAGCCTTCCATTAATTCCAAATCTTTAAGTTTATATTCTTCTATAGCCTTTTCAGACAGAGTCATGATTCCGGCACCGGGATCAATTCCGATTATTCTGTCGTCTAATTTGTCGGCATATTGATTGAGGTCTGCAATTGAATCGACTGTTACATATGAAGGAACAGCCCATCCGAGTTTTGCACCGGTTACATTAGGGCCGAGGTCTACGACATTATTTTCAACTCTTTTCAAATAGTCAGCGTGAGTAATAGGTAGCCATGCTGCTGCTGTAGCGTCAACATCACCTGTTCCGACAGCCTGCCACATGATTGCAGCTGCAACGGGGAGGATTTCTACTTCGTATCCCATGCGTTCTTGAAGTACTGCCTGGATTACATTTGTTGTTGCTGTTGCGCAGTCCCATTCGACGTAGGCTAGTTTAACTTTTTTATCGCCAGCAAAAGCCGTAGCGCTGAGCGAGGCAATAAGCAGGGCAGCCATAAGAAGTGTAAGAATCTTTTTCATGCGTTTCTCCGTGTTGTAAGAGTGATTATTTTCTTGAACCTAATTTCTGAAGTACGCGGTCCATGATTATGGCAACGATAACAATGCCGATGCCTGCTTCAAATCCTTTACCCATCTGGAGGCGCTGGATAGCTTTCCAGACTTCTCCACCGAGTCCTTTGGCTCCGATCATGGCGGCAATAACGACCATGGATAGAGACAGCATAACAGTCTGATTGATTCCTGCCATAATAGTTGGGGTAGCAAGCGGCAGTTCAAGTTTAACCAGTCGTTGCCAGCGGGTGGAACCGAAGGCTTCTGAACATTCAATGAGTTCTTTTGGAACCTGCTGAATGCCGAGACATGTGAACCGGATGGCCGGAGGCATTGCGAAAATGACAGTTGAGAAAATAGCGGCAACCTTACCCAGTCCGAAGAAAGGGATTGCAGGAATGAGGTATACGAAAGCCGGCATGGTCTGCATTACATCGAGCACAGGCATGACTGTCTTGTTTACGTATTTGTTCATGGCGGCAAGAATGCCGGTGGGCACGCCGATCATAAGAGCCATAAGGGTTGAGACTATGACCAGTGCTATGGTACTGACGGTTGCTTTCCATAATCCCATGTTCAGGATCAGCAGCAGTCCGGCAATTGAAAAGATACCAATTTTATAGCTTTTAGAAAGTCTCCATGTGACCAGTCCGACTATGAGGATAAAGACCAATGGAGGAAGGGCGAGCATGCCGGTCTGGACAATATCCAAACCTGTATCAAGCACGTCAGAGAAAGCTCTGGTTGCAAATGAGCAATGTTCGACCAGAAAATCAATACCGGCTTCAATTGTTTTTCCTACGGGAATACGTGGTATATCCATTTTAATTACCTCCTCTTTCGGCCAAGGCGGCTATTAGAGAACCTCGGACAACTACGCCTCTGAAACGGTTATCGTCATCAACAATACCCAGCGGGTAGCCGAGGTCCTGCATGATGATAAATAGATCTTGAGCCGGGGTATCAAGGTGAGCTGTTTTGCAGGATGTACAGATGGCGCTTGTAAGATCGCGGCAGTCCTTTTCAACAAGACGGGCACAGTCCTGTGCGTTTACTACGCCCATGAGTCTGCGGTCTTCATTTAAAATGAAAAGACTGGAGATGTTGTTTTTGCGCATCTTTCTCAGAGAAGATCTTGGTCCGTCAGTTTTGATATGTCCAACTGCTTCACTTTTCTTCATTACTGATTCAGCTGTGAGTACTTTTGTTATATCTACATCTTCAACAAAGCGGCGTACATAATCATTAGCTGGACTGGTGAGAATGTCTTCCGGTGTGCCGACCTGAACAATTTCACCATCTTTCATAAGCACAATACGGTCGCCCAGTTTCAGGGCTTCATCAAGATCGTGGCTGATAAAAAGGATGGTTTTCTGCATGCGTTCTTGAAGGCTGATAAGCTCATCCTGCATGTCGCGGCGGATGAGTGGGTCAAGTGCACTGAATGCTTCATCCATAAGAAGGATGTCCGGGTCTAAAGCCAGAGCGCGGGCTAATCCCACACGTTGCTGCATTCCTCCGGAAAGTTGACTGGGAAGTGATTCTTCCCATCCCTTAAGTCCTACAAGCTCAAGAGCTTCATATGCTTTTTTGCTCCGTTCTTCGGGGTCCATCCCTTTGATTTCAAGTCCGTACTCAGTATTTTGAAGGACTGTACGGTGAGGGAAGAGAGCGAAATTCTGGAAAACCATTCCCAATTTTTGAAGTCTTACTTTACGAAGTTCATTTTTATCTAAAGCTGTGATGTCGATACCATCGATATAAATGTGGCCTTTAGTAGGCTCGATAAGTCTATTGATACACCTGACGAGAGTGGATTTTCCGCTACCCGATAAGCCCATTACCACCACGATTTCACCCTCTTCAACTGAGAATGAGGCGTTATTTACGCCGACACCGTGTTTGGTTTTTTTCATGATCTCATCTTTAGATATTCCCTGTTCGAGCATCGGGATGACTTTTCCCGATTGCGGGCCAAAGATTTTGTAAAGGTTTTCTACGCGAATTTTTTCCATGACTTCTCCGGTTAAAATGAAAAAGAGCCGCTTTCGTTTTATTTTGAAGCGGGCAAAAAGAAGAGGTTCGCAGATTTTTTTTCTGCGTCCGTTCTCCTTTTTAATGTATTTAATGTACTTTTAAAGTAACTTTTAATGTAGTATTTAAAATTAACATTATGAAGTATTGTTGTGTGTTTGTTTTACTGTTGTAAATTGGGGATGATGCTATATGTATATGTGTTTTACTTTGGATGCAAAATTTGATTTTTAATTGCTAAACAAGTTTGATTTGAAACAGCAATTTGTTGTTTTTTATGGGAAGTGAACGGGTCTTTTCTTTTATTAAGGTTAGTTAAATAAGAGTACGTTGTCAAATGTTACAAGTTTTGCGTAAAAAAGGCTAGATTTTTTGAGAATTAAATCGATAAAAATGCAAAAATTATTTTAATACATAAAAGCGTGTGAATGTAGGCATGGTGGGGGTTAAGCAGGTGTTACTAAAATCTCGAAAATCATCCTTTTTATGTGAATTAAAGTTGCTCAAAGGGTAAGCATAGAATGAGGCTAAAAAAAATCAGGACAACTTGTATTGAGTTGTCCTGATTGCAGGTTTTTTTAGTGCAGACGGGAGTCTGTTCGGGGTAGAAAAATTACCTTCTGGTAAGCCCGTATTTTTTAAGTTTGTACTGCAACGTTCTGCGGCTGATCCCGAGCGCGTCCGCAGTCCGTTCGCGGTGGTCTTGATTTGCTTCAAGCGCGTCAATTAATGCCTGGCGTTCTGCGTCATCAAGTGATGTCGAAGTTGTCTTGCGCGGCAACGGTACATAGTCGGGTTTAGAAGCAGGTTCTGCTGAGCCCCCTTTTACCGGGGCAGGAGAAGGACTAAGTACTTGCGGAGGCAGAAGTTCGGTGCCGAGTACTTCCGACCTGCTTAGTATGATAGCCCGTTCAAGTACATTTTCAAGTTCGCGGACGTTGCCGGGCCATCCGTAACGGCTGAGAGCATCAAGGAAAGAAGGGCTGACTGAACGAACTTTTTTGTTATTCTTGCGTCCCAGTTTTTCCAGTAGATGTGCAACCAGAGCGGGAATGTCGCTGGGTCTTTCTCTCAAAGGAGGAATGCGTATTTCCAGAACACTCAGTCTGTAAAAAAGGTCTTCTCTGAAGGTTCCATTTTCCACTTCCGCTTTCAGGTTCCGGTTGGTTGCGGCAATTATGCGGACATCTGTTTCGACAGGAGCAACACTGCCTAGGGGTTCAACTATTTTTTCTTGAATTGCCCTTAAAATTTTTGCTTGAAGAACTTGTTCCAATTCTCCGATTTCATCGAGGAAAAGAGTGCCGCCGGATGCCAGTTGAAATCTACCCGGTTTGTTTATTGTGGCTCCTGTGAAGGCTCCTTTTACATAACCGAACAGTTCACTTTCAAGAAGGTTGGCAGGAAGGGCGGCGCAGTTGACTTTTATAAGAGGTTTGTTCGCTCTGTGACTTGCGCGGTGCAGACCTTCGGCTACAAGTTCTTTACCTGTACCGGATTCTCCGAGCACCAGAATTGTTGCTTCGGAAGGTCCGGCCTGTTCTATGAGTTCCTTAACATCTCGCATCGCCTGACTGTTTCCGATCATCCGCTCAGTAGCTTCAACCGCAGATCTCAACCTCTTATTTTCGCCCACAAGTCTGGAATAATCGAGAGCTTTTGCCATAACGGCTTTAAGCTCCTCATTGTCTGCCGGTTTAGTGAGGTAGTCGAAAGCGCCATGCTTCATTGCCACAACCGCAGAACCGACGTTGCCGTAAGCTGTGAGCATTATGATCGGGAGTCCCGGAACTTTTGCATGTATCTCTGTGAGTAGAGTCATGCCGTCCATGCCGTCCATGCGCATATCAATCAGTGCGGTATTCAGTGTAAGGGAGGGAAGCATTTTAAGGGCTTGTTCGCCTGAAACAGCTTCGTGAACAGTCCAGCCGTCATCTTCAAGAATAGCTCTGATCAGCAATCTCAGAGAGGGCTCATCATCTACAATAAGTACATTTTTATCATTTATGGTCATATGTTATGATCCTTCGTTGCGTAAGCTTGGGAAGAAAAGTTCTACACACGTTCCCGTCGAAGCGGAAGAAGGAATTGTTACTCGGCCGCTATGGCCGCGCATAATGGTGTTTACTATGGCAAGACCGAGTCCGGTCCCTTTCGGTTTAGCCGTAAAGAAAGGTTCAAGCGCATGTTTGCGTATATCTTCTGGCATGCCGGGACCGTTGTCACAGACGCTTATCCAGACACCGTGTTCATCTGTTTTTGCGTTGATGAATATTTTACCTTCACCTTCCGGGACGACGTCAAGGCTGTTTACCAGAAGATTTAAGAGAACCTGACGAATTCCGTCTGGATCTGCAAAAACTTCATGCACTTCAAGGTTACTTTCAATGGTAGCCCCTTTGTGTTCCAGTTCAAACCCCATAAGGGTATTCATGGTTTCACATATGTCGTTTAAGTTAACGATTTGCGGCTCCAGCTCATGAGGTTTTGACAGGTACAGCAGGTCGGTAACAACCCGGTTTAACCTGTCGGCTTCTTCGAGCATGGTGGTTGCATACATTCCGTAAGGTTTTTCATCTTTTAATTTGTCAGCAAAAAGTTGAGCAAAACCTCGTAAAGAACTTAGTGGATTGCGGATTTCATGCGCGACACCTGCTGCAAGTGAGCCTATTGAGGCCAGTCTCCGGGCTTCGCTGAGGTCGTCTTCCAGTACGGCGATATCTGTTCTGTCTCTTATAATGATCATGGTCCGGTATTCTTCGGGACTTTCAAAGTACGGGAAAATGATCAGCTCAAGATTTTTTCCATTAAGTTTAACATGCTCCCAAAGAACTTCACCCCGTCTGAATTTTTGAATTGGTTCAAAAGAAAAATTTTTCCAGTTCCGGCCGACAAGGGTTTCTCCATCTGTGCTGTTGAGCAGTGAATGGGCAGATCCGTTGGCAGCTAAAATAGATCCCTCCGGTGAAAGGGTAAGTAATCCATCCGGCATATTGTCGAGTAGATTAGCCTGAAATCTTTCAAGTTTCATAAGCTGTTTGTCTTCTTCCCGGCGTTGAAAGTAGGCGACGGCAAGTAGCCATAGAACAAATCCAGCTAGAAAAATATAGCCAGTCTGCATGAGTGCCGCACGCCTGTACTGTTTAAACTGGGCGAGGTGTTTTTCGGCATTCAAACCAAGCAGTAGATAGGTCTGTCTTTTTTGAGGTGGTAGAAATTTGTTGTTTCTATGACCGTATAATCTGAGCAGATGCGGTTGTCCCAGCGTACCGTACAGTAAAGCCGCTTTTCCGTTGATCATAGCCGGAGTACTGGATTCGTTGAGTTTTTGGATCATATTAAAGATGGGGGCCGGGGGAGTGAATGATGTCGCAGCGTTTCCTTGTCCGACGACCACGATAGGTTTGTTATCGGGACCGTATAACCCGATAAAAAGCAGATCTCCCTGTGCAACCATTTCTTTGAAAAGATCTCTTGCCGCCGGAGTAAGGTTTTCTTGTGCCTGTTTGTTGTGCATTCCCTGCCGTCTCATTCTGCGCATTCCGTCGGAGAGCTGAATATCAAGCCCGCGGGTGATGGATTTAGCAGAAAGAAGCATATGCTCAAACACAGTCTGGTGCATCTGACGCAGGTTCTGCCACGTAAGGTAGAGGGAACCTGCTCCAAGTAACAGCAGAGCCAGAAGCGCTAAAGCGAGCGGCAGTTTTTGTGATCTTTGTGAACTTAATTCCATGGATGATTCTATTTATTCTCTTAAGGGTGCAGAAGTATTCCGATTTGACGCGGAGATGTCATTTCAAGCATCCCGGCAATGTCTCGGATGGTTGTAGACTTGTCAACAACCGCACCTTTTTCTCTAAGTATTCCGAGAGCCGTATTCAGATCAAGATTCTGTCTTTCGCAATATTGCTCAAGTGTCATTTGGCCTAGACCTGTTCCGGCACCGTTATGCATTCCAGCGCCTTTAATGTTCCCTGAATTTTGATTTATGCCGGATTTGTTGATCGGAGCTCCGGATTTTATATTGGCAGCTTGGTTCGGCTGATCTTTCAAAATAATTTCGTGAAGTTCTTTTGGAGTAAGTCCGGCTTTATGGGCAATTTCTTTGATTGATTGTGCGGGATTTTTAATTTCAATTCCGGCTGCTTTGATTGAAGCAACAGCCTTATCAATATCTAGCTCCATGCGTTTGCAGAAAACTGAAAGAGGGCTGAGTTCTGCATGACCGTAAGGTGGAACTCCGTATTTAATTTCTCCCTGAGTTTTCAGGTGTGTCGAAAATTCAAGTACTTGTTTCATAGGGGGCAGTCCGGCTAAAGTTCCCACTACTACGTACAGAGTGATGAAAATGCTGATAAAGAAAGCTGTGGATGAAAAGGTCGCTGCTGCTGCCTTTTTTTTCAAATATGCGGTGATGGGTTTCCAGTTGAGCCAGATATGAAGGATTGAAACAAAAAGAAATAGGACTCCGGTGCAGATATGAATATCACCCCATTGTTCTTTTGTAAGCCATAGAAATTTCCAGTCGGCCCAGTATGCAACTCTTCCTTGAGGCACGAGGTAGAGAATTACACTTGTTAAAGACATAACGATAATTGCGAAGAAACTGATTAGTGAAGTGATTTTTCTAAACATGCAAAGCCTCCTATTCGTATGGAACGTTTAATGAAAAATATTGAGTAACCTGATTCATTTGTTTTCGTTCTGTTACGTATAGCGTAAATCTTGTCGTGTTAGAAAGGCAATTAATAAAAAAGGAGGACTAAGAAGTCCTCCTTTTTACCCGTTTTCCTAATTATGTGTAGATGAACGCTTAATTCAATTGCTTAGTTAAAGCGGGGACATCCCTGCGGTGAACCGCAATTTTGATTTTTTTGGTAATTGTTGCCGCAGCCATTATTGCCGCCCTGCATCATCCCTCTAGATCCGTTTCTTGGTCCGGAGAAAGTAATTCCGGTTTCTTTTTCTAATTCAGCGGCCATCTTCTGATGAGTGGTAAACATTTTTTCTCTTACATCAGAGAGATCTTTTACCAATGCATGGATTGTTTCTTTGTCTGCCTTGCCTGAATTTACAAGAGCATTAAGTTCGGTCCGTTTGGCCCACTGCTGATTCTGGAGTGTTTGGAAAGTAGGTGTGTACTTGTCCATGATTGCTTGAGCTTGCTGCTGTTTTTCTGGCGTTAGCTGGTTGAATACAGCCCTGTTGCCCCCATTGTGGTATCCGTTCTGGGAGCCACCGCGTGCCATGGCTACTGCTGCCATTGATAATACAAACACGACTATTAATGGGATCAAGGTTTTTTTATTCATATGATCTCCTGTTGTTAAAAGTTGTTGCCCTCTCGAATTAACTTATAGCAGTATGCGTGCCAAAATTTTTAGTTATGTAATATTAGGGTCTTATGTTGTTTTACGTAAGATGTGAGTGTCTGTTTATGTGCAGTTGTCTGCACATTAACTGCACAAGTGCAGGTTGAGGAGAGCTATGGTGCAGGCTGATTAGTGGTTTTCAGCTTCGTCTGTGATCCATTTGTACATTCCACAGGACCGGCATTCGGCGCAACCTTTCGGAGGACATGGAGGTGTAATAACTCCTTGCTGATAGCGTTCCCATTCACGCCACAGATAAGCTTTGTTTATGCCCGTATCAATAAAATCCCATGGTAGCGGATCGTTTTTATCCAGATTGTGGTCAATAATATTTTCAAGGTCGCCTTCGTAGTATTTGAAAGCTTTTTTCCAGCCGCCTTTTTCTGCTGCTATCATAATAAATTTATGCAGTTCTTCGTTTCCGCGGGCAAGAATTCCTTGCAGTCTGGCTTGGAAAGGCGAATCTCCGGAAAAGGCGATACCTTTATATTTTTTTGTAAGCGAACTCACTTTTGAAAGGACATCTTTAAGCTCTTTTTCAGAAGGCATGGCAGACCATTGTAATGGAGTCCACGGTTTCGGCACGAGGCAACTGGCGCCAAGGGTGATGCGCATGTACTGCTTTTTCTTTTTACCCTGTCCGCGGTTACGGGCCTGATCAATTTTTTCGAGCATGCAGGCAAATTCTTCATAATCTTCGTCGGTTTCACCGGGCCAACCTACGATGATGTAAATTCTTAAATGATTTACACCTTTGGATGCGCAAAGTTCTACAGCGCGCAGGAAATCCTCTTCTTCAAGATTTTTACTTGCACTGTCCCGCAGTCGCTTACTTGCACCTTCTAAAGCCAAGGTCACAGTGCGAACACCGGAAGCTCGTAAAGTGTCGAGCAATTCTTCGGTAAGTCCGTCAGCTCTGACTGAGGATAAGGAAAATTTTGTTTTTCTGTCTTTGAGCCAGTTGATATATGGAAGAAGATCGGGCCAGTCGGTAAGAGCTGTTCCGATTAGTCCCACTTTAGGCGGATCTGCGAGTTCAACAATTTCTTTCAGCTTATCAATAGATGCGTGTCTGGGAGGTCTATAAATATATCCTGCCGCGCAGAAACGGCATCCGTAAGGACATCCTCTGTTTACTTCAACGAGGAACATGTCTTTGAAAACAGCTTCAGGACTGATGAAGCATGAGTATGCAGGTGTTGTTAATAAAGGGACTTGATTATTTTCCGCGTTGGTTTCAGGGAGAACAACGGCTCGTTTGACCTTATTCATGGTCTTACCCGGAACATATACTCCGTATCTGTCCTTAATTAGTTCAAGAAAGTCATCTTTACTTCCACCGTCATATATGTGCCGTTTAAGTTCGACGCATAAATCTTTAAGTCCGGCTTCGGCTTCTCCAACCCAGAAAAAATCGAAAAAAGCCGCAATGGGTGCAGGATTTAAAAATGCAACCGGACCTCCGGCCATAACCAGCGGGAAGCCCGGGCGTTCCGACGCTAAGGCCGGAACACCCGAATCTTTCAGCATTCTTACGGGGTAGAGATACTCTTCCTCGAAGTTTATGCTGAAGCCGATCAGGGGAAACTCGGACAGATCTTTGTCACTGTCCATGGAAACAGCAGGTTTACCCGGTTCACTTATAAAAAACCTTTCTACTGCAAGTTCCGTATCAGGAGCCAGCAGGCGATAAACAGCCTGCCATCCTAAAGTGGAGAGCGCAGCACCCTTTCTGCCGGGGAAGACTAGGGCCGTGGGCAGACGTCCACCAGTCTCTTCGGCTGCGGGTTCTTCACGTCCATAATAGAAGAAATCTTCTTTTACTGACATGTATCAAGGTCCGATGTGTTCCGGTTCATCCGAGTTGTTTCCGTATTATTATTCATATGCAGACAGAATTAATCAGCCTGTTTGCGGATGAAAGTAGGAACTTCAAAATCGTCATCATCGTGGAAGATAAATTCTTCTCCTCCGGAGTTTGCAGCACTTCTAACTGATTCCGGTTTTCCGGCTGCTTCCGCAGGTTTTGCACCGGTGCGCAGATATGCGGGGATAGAACGGTCTTCTTCTGAATGAGGGTTACCGAGCTGTCTTACGTTACCGTGTTCTTTTGCTCTTGGAGCCATTCCTCTCGGAGTAATGTTCGAGCGGACAGGCTGCTGTATTTCGCACACAGGCTGCATAGTTTTTTCTTCAGCAGTTTCGATGCCTGTTGCAATAACTGTGATGCGCATTTCGTCGCCTGCTTCAGGGTCGAAAACAGTTCCGAAGAAAATCTGTGCATCTTCGTGAGCTTCTTCATAAATAATACTTGCTGCTTCGCTGACTTCATCAATGGTCATGTCAGGAGAGCAGGTGATGTTGATGAGTACGCCTTTAGCGCCTTCGATGGAAACATCTTCAAGAAGAGGACTTGTGATAGCTTTCATTGCAGCTTCACGAGCTCTGTTTTCGCCTCTTGCGATTCCTGTTCCCATGAGAGCGAGACCTGAGCTGGACATAACTGCTTTAACGTCAGCAAAGTCAAGGTTGATTAAACCGTGAACAGTAATCAGATCGGCAATACCTTTAACACCGTAGTAAAGAACTTCATCAGCTTTTTTCAGCATTTCCGAGAAGGCTGCTTTTTTAGCTGCAAGCTGGAGAAGGCGGTCGTTAGGAATAGTGATAATTGAGTCAACAACGCTTTTGAGTTCTTCAATACCTTTTTCAGCCTGAAGAAGTCTGCGTTTGCCTTCAAAATAGAAAGGTTTGGTGACAACTGCTACTGTGAGGGCGCCTGCTTCTTTCGCAATCTGAGCGATAACAGGAGCTGCTCCGGTTCCGGTTCCGCCGCCCATACCGGCTGTGACGAAAACCATGTCGCAGTCGCAGACGAGTTCACGGATCAGCTCGATGCTTTCGAGTGCGGCATTTTTACCGATATCCGGGTTGGCGCCGGCGCCGAGACCTTTAGTCAGCTGGTCGCCGAGCTGAATTTTGTATTCAGCAAGAGATTTGTTGATATCCTGAACATCGGTGTTCGCAGCAATAAAGCGAACGCCTGTAAGAGCGGATTGAATCATGTTGTTGATAGCGTTTCCACCACCGCCACCACAACCGATTACCTTAATTTTTGCATGACCGTCGTTTTCGATTTCCATGTAATCCATCATCATTTTCATTCCCCTGTTTAAGCTTCCATTAATTTCAATTCCCCGGATGATCGGGTCCGGGAAAGCCTTCACCTGATGCAGCCGTGACTAAGCTATATCGGTGAACCACTTACGCATCCTGCCCAGAATGCGGTTGAAAACATTTTCATCTCGAATACGGAATACTTGTTCAGTGCTGCCTTCCTTTTCAGCGCCGTACATAAGCAGACCCACCGCAGTTGCGTATTTGGGACTGTGAACAACGTCTTTAAGGCCTCCGATTCCGGCTGGATAACCAATGCGTACCGGAAGGTCGAAAACCTGTTCAGCAAGTTCCTGCATGCCATCCACCAGTGAAGTTCCACCGGTAAGTACAACTCCGGCTGCAATCAGATTCTTGTAGCCGCTTCGAACCAGTTCTTGATCCACCAAGGCTATGATCTCTTCACAACGCGGCTCGCATATTTCAGCAAGAACACGTTTAGACATCTTGCGATGGTCACGTCCTCCAACGGAAGGAACTTCGATGGTCTCATCAGTTGTGACGAGATCGGTCAGAGCCGTTCCGTATTTGACCTTGATCTGTTCTGCCGAACCCATGGGCGTTCTAAGGCCGAAAGCGATATCATTGGTCAGGTTATTGCCTCCCAGGGCGATAACCGAGGTGTGCTTAATTGAATCATTTGCAAAAATTGCGAGGTCGGTTGTGCCGCCTCCGATATCTACAATGGCAACGCCGATTTCTCTTTCTTCTTCAGAAAGAACAGCCTTGCTTGAAGCAAGCGATTCAAGGACGATGTCTGATACATCCAGTCCTGAACGGTGACATGAGCGAATGATATTCTGCGCTGATGTCACAGCACCGGTTACAATGTGAACCTTAACTTCAAGGCGCACACCGGCCATGCCCAGCGGATCTGCAATACCGCGCTGGTCATCTACTATAAATTCCTGCGGCAGGGTGTGAATTACTTCCCTATCAAGTGGGATAGCAACAGCTTTCGCTGCGTCGATAACTCTGTCCACATCCTTTTGCGTCACTTCTCCGCCTTTAACAGCTATGACTCCATGGCTGTTAAAACCTTTGATGTGACTTCCTGCTATGCCTGCGTAAACGGAACGGATTTCACATCCAGCCATCAGTTCAGCTTCTTCAAGAGCTTTCTTTATCGACTGAACTGTCTGCTCGATGTTAACCACAACCCCTTTACGAAGTCCCGTAGAAGGTGCAGTGCCGATGCCTACAATATCGACTCCGTCAGCTGTAGCCTCTCCGACAACAGCACAGATCTTAGTGGTGCCTACGTCGAGGCCGACTATCAGATCAGATTTGGCCATAATATTTTCTCCTCATCACCTTAGATATTGGGGCATTTTTCATTGCGACGCTACTTGGCCGGAAGTCCGTTTTTCAACCCAGACCCTACCATTTCCAGCTGATATAGTCGCAACATTCCTGAACTCTCCCCGGTTTTTAAGGTCATGCCAGACGATGTTCAGGTCCGAAAGATGTTCTTGCCAGTTGTCCAGCCCCAGCCTAATTGTCAGGCCGAGGTTGTCCATGAAAATTTCCATTCTGTCGCCGCCTTTGATGTTGATCCATGCGATTTGGCCCGGATCAAAAGGAAGCTCTCTTCTGCTTAAAACTGCCATAAATTCCGGAAGTATTTCAGCTTTTCCCATGGCATCTGATTCAATATTTAAAAATGGCAGAGAGGTGAACTTGCCCGGTGCAACCGGTGCAATCAGTTCTCCTGAACTGTCACAATAGAAAAGTTTGTCGCTTTGTCTAACCATGAACTGAGGAGTTTTTTCCCTTACATGGATAGACAGATTGCCCGGAAGTTCACGTTTTACCGCTGCGGATTTAATCCAATGGTTCTGGCTCAGTCTGCCTTCAACGTCTCCGATGTTAACAGCAAGACTGTTTTTATTCAGTCCAACCTCAGAAATTCCAAGAATTTCCCCATAAGACAGTCGATGGTTTCCAGTGACCTTGATATCCTGCAATGCAAAGTAGGGATGTGCTGTAAGCCAGCGATATCCGGCAAGGCAGCCGAGTCCTACTATTGCCAGCATCAGCAGGCAGACGGAAGATATGCACGTCTTGCGAAACAGAGTTGTTAAAACATCTGAAAGCGGACGAGACGGCTCTCTACGCATCTTGTTGACATTGCGGGCACGTGTTTTCCTGTCGGTGTTATTCAGGTTCAGACGGCTTTTGTTTAATCTTGCAACGCTCATTGTAGTACTATGACCTCCGTCTCAAGAGTTATACCGAATTTATTACTAACGGCTTCGGTGGCCATGTCCAAAAGCTCTAATGCCTCTGCTCCCGTCCCCTGTTCTTTATTCACCAGAAAATTTGCGTGCATTTCAGAAAAAGCCATGCCCCCTAAAGTCTTGCCTTTGAATCCTGCATCATCCAGAAGTTTTCCAGCGCTGTAACCTTCCGGGTTTTTGAAAACGCAGCCTGCTGTTTTTTCAAGAACAGGCTGTGAGCTTTTCTTTTTACTGAAAACTTCCTGAACTTTGCTCTTAACTACTGCTTCAGTGGAGCGGTTCAGTAAAAATTCTGCTTCCCATATCAAGGTGAATTCACCTGTTTCGGGAGAAAAGTGTCTGTATCCAAAGTTCATTTCATCTACGTTTTTCCAGAACAGCCCTTTGCTTGGAGTCCAGAGTCGTACTCTCGTGACTGAAGCAGCCATGTCTGTGCCGTACGAACCGGCATTCATGGCGATGCTGCCGCCTACAGAACCGGGAATTCCTGCTAATCCTTCCATTCCGCTGAGGCCGTTGCGAATTAGAAATGCGAGCAAACCGGGCAGTCTTGTGTCGGCAGAGACTCTGACTGTCAGACCGGATATTTCAGGCTCGGTTTTTTTTGCAAGGGCCATATGCACGAATGCAATATTCAGCTTTCCATCAGCTGCGAGCATATTGCTTCCTTCCCCGATAGCGATAAGTCCGGCTGCCTCTTTCTCGTGAAAGAAAGCCAGCTCGTCCAGACCCGCTTCGTCCCGCACTTTTGCGAGCGCTCTGGCAGTTCCGCCTATACCTAAAGAGGTAAGGTCTGCCATTTTCGGTTCATGAAGCAATTCAAGTGTCATTACTTTTCCTCTGCCATTACTCTTCGCTTTTAAAGCTGAGTAATTGTTTCAGCTGTTTCGGATGCTGAATCATTTTCAGATTCATTTTCCAGATATTTCAAAAAGTTTTCACCGATACGATAAATAGATCCTGCACCTTGGGTTATGAAAATATCACCGGGTTTCAAAATGTTCGGGAGCTCATTTTCCATCATTTCAAAGTCTGGATAAAAACGTACTTTAGTTGAACTCACCTGTCTGATTCCCTGAGCCAGTGACATCCCGTTAACGCCGGGAATTGGGGATTCAGATGCCGGATAAATTTCAGTGAGCAGAAGCTCATCAGCCAGTTCGAAAGTCTTGCAGAAGTCTCCGAAAAGTGCCTGTGTCCGTGTAAATCTGTGCGGCTGAAAAGCTATGACCAGTCGTCTTGTAGGATAACAGGCTTTTGCTGTTTCAATGGTCGCTCTGATTTCTGCGGGGTGATGTCCGTAGTCATCCACAACCAGAACACCTTTGCATTCACCTTTTCTTTCAAATCTGCGCCCGACTCCCATGAAGTTTGAGAGTCCTTGAAGAATTGCTTTTTTATCGAGTCCGGCTTCAAGGGACACGCCTATTGCTCCAAGAGCATTCAGCACATTGTGTTTCCCGGGCTGGGCAAGTGAAACTTCACCGAGAAGTTCATCATCAAGAAAAACTTTAAAAAGACTGCGTACTTCGCAAGAAAGGATTTCAGCTCTGAGTCTGTTCTGCTTGCCCAGACCGTAAGTGATGTACGGACGTTTGATGGAAGGCAGAAGTCTCATTACTCCGGGATCATCTCCGCAGACAACATTCATTCCATAGAAAGGAATGGCATTCATAAAAGTTCTGAATGATGTGTCTATGGCTTCCTGATCAGGATAGAAATCCATGTGATCCATATCAACGTTGGTCACAACGGTGATGATCGGTGACAGGCAGAGGAATGAACCGTCTGATTCGTCTGCTTCCGCGATGAGAAACTGTCCATCGCCTAGGCGGGCGTTGCTGCCGAATGTATTTAATTTGCCGCCGATAATTACAGTAGGATCAAGTCCTGCTTCAGTAAAAATTGTTGCAAGCAATGAAGTTGTCGTTGTTTTGCCATGTGTTCCGGCAACGGCTATACCGGAGCGCAGTCTCATGAGCTCAGCAAGCATTTCCGCTCTTGGAATAATTGGAATACCCAGTTCGCGAGCTTTGATCAGTTCTGGATTATCATCTGCAATTGCAGTGGATTTTACCACAACATCCGCGTCAGTTACGTTCTCAGCGCCGTGTCCGATGAAAACCTGTGCGCCCATTTTGAGAAGCCTTTTAACCGGATCTCCTGCCGCAAGGTCAGAGCCTGTAATGGTAAAGCCCATATTGATCAGAACTTCGGCTATTCCGCTCATGCCTGAGCCGCCGATACCGATCATATGAATGGTACTTACTCTGCTGCGCATAAGGGGACATGCTGTGTCCATATTTGCCGGTACGTTAGGTCCTTCTGCTGCGATCATGCTAAACCTCTCACCTTTTTCATGCGAATAATTATTTCGAGGCCGTCCACTATTGCGGCGGCTGCTTCCGGGCGTGCAAATTTGAGGGCCTGTTTGCCCATTTCTTGAAGCGCGTCCTGATCTAAAATTAAGTTCAATATTTCATGGGCCAGCACTTTTCCGGTCAGTTTATTCTGTGGAATGACCTTGGCCGCGCCGAGTTTTTCCAGAGAATCGGCATTGGCGGTCTGGTGGTCATGCGTGGCCTGTGGAAACGGGATAAAAATCGCCGGTTTTCCTGCTGCCGCAATTTCAAAAACTGTAGATGCTCCCGCGCGACAAACCACAAGCTGAGCGTCTGAATATGCGGCGGACATATCATGAATGAACGAAGACACTGTCATGGAATTTACAGCTGCCTTTTTATATTCAGTTTTAACTCGTTCAAAATCTTCTTTCCCTGTCTGGTGCCGCAGATTGATATCTGCATCTTTGAGCATGGGCAGTGCTTCGATAACTGCATTGTTGATTGCGGTCGCACCCTGACTTCCGCCAAAAATAAGTACATTCATCTCTTTTGCCTGACTGCCGAAATCAATTATTTCTTTACGAACAGGATTTCCGACAACATCAACCTTTTCTGCCGGGAAAGCTTCGTTTTCATCTTCAAAAGAGGTGAAGACTGCCTTTGAAATTTTACCGAGTATCCTGTTTGTAATTCCCGGAATGCTGTTCTGTTCGTGTATCGCAGTAGGAATTCCGAGCATCCATGCTGCGAGCACTGGACAGAATCCGGCATATCCACCGAAACCTATGACTGCTTCCGGTTTAAAATTTACAAGTTCTTTTATTGAAAGAACAAAAGCTTTAAATATCCAAAACGAACCGAAAATTCTTTTAAACCCGCCGCCTAGAACTCCCTTTGCCGGAAGACCTATAAATTCGATTCCTGCATGTCTTACCATGTCTTTTTCCGGCCCTTTGCCGCCGAGGAAAAGGATTTCACAGTGTGGGTGTTTTTCCTGAATTTTAGCAGCAACTGCCAAAGCAGGGAAAACGTGTCCACCGGTGCCTCCTGTGGTGATGATGATGCGTTTCATCAGACTTTCCCCCTCGAAAGGTTGAGGAGAATGCCTATACAAACGCATGATATCAGCATGCTGGAACCACCGTAACTTACGAAGGGCATCGGGACTCCTTTCGGAGGTACAGCGCCCATGACCACAGCTAGATTCAGAGTAAATCCGAGTGCAAGCATGATTGTCATTCCGTAAGCTGTGAATCTGTCTTGAAGATCATCCTGTGCCAGAGCTATTTTAAAGCCACGCCAAAGCAGGAATCCGATAACAAGAAATACGACTGTAACTCCCGCAAAACCGAGTTCTTCGCCGACTACAGCCATGATGAAGTCATTGTGTGCTTCCGGTAGGAAGAATAATTTTTGTTTACCGGCGCCAAGACCTTGTCCGAAAATGTTTCCTGAACCGAAAGCATATAGCGACTGAACTAGCTGATAACCTTCGTTTTGAGCGCTTTTAAAGGGGTCCATGAAAGCTGTCATACGCTTTAGTCTGTAAGGCGAGCTTGTAATCAGCAGATATCCTGCGCCGCCTGCGAAAAGGAGGGAGGTAAACAGATATGATATGCGGGTTCCGCCAACCAGACTCATGAAAAACAGGATCATGGCAAGGAATACTGCTCCACCGAAATCAGGCTGAAGCATAAGCAGCAGGCACAATGCACCGGTAATGGCGAAAGGCGGCAGGAAGCCTATGCTGAACGATCTGATCATGTCCTGCTTGCGCGAGAAAAAGTAGGCCAGATACAGTATTAGCGCTGGTTTACAGAACTCAAGTGGCTGTATTCTTAGCGGTCCCATTGCAATCCACCGTTTAGCTCCGCCGGCTGAGATAGAAAGAGGCGTGAAATCGCATAGAAATAATAGCAGGAACGCCACCATAAGCCATACATAAACCATATTGTAAAAAAAGGACTTAGGCAGTTTTGAGCATATGAACATCATAAAGACGCCAGTCGCAAGGAAGATAGCCTGTTTTCTGAAAAACAGGTATTTATCATCGAAAAACCGTTCCGCCATAATGCCGCTGGCAGAGAGAACCATCATAAGCCCGAAGCATGCCAGCAATAATGCGGCACCTAAGAGCCAATAGTCCGGGCGTTCCGGTTTATCGGAAAGTGTCTTCTTTTTATTCAAGACAGCTCCTCCATGATCCTTTTGAAATCATCGCCTCTGGCATCATATCCTGTGTATGCGTCAAAGCTTGCAGTGGCAGGTGAAAGCAGAATTGTATCTCCTGCCATTGAGTTTGCGAAAAGAGTATTAACTGCCTTTTCGAGATTCTCGTGCCACGAAATTTTAAAATCGTTTTTCAAAGGGGATTCAAAATGTTCCCGTCCAGCTCCGAACAGCGCTACTTCTGTAACTTTTCCTTTCATAGCAGGAATTAGATCCGCAACCTTTCCGCCTTTAAACACTCCGCCAAGCAAGAGTCTTATAGGACCGTCAAAGCTGCCGAGCGCGGCAACGACCGCATCAAGGTTTGTACCTTTTGAGTCGTTAATAAAGGTTACTCCGTTTACAGAACCTAGATTTTCAATGCGATGGCGTTTTCCTTTGAATGAATCAATACCCGCTTGAATTTCTTCTTTGGTCAGTCCTAATTTTTCAAGGGCAAGCCATGCCGCTTCGATGTTAGAGCGGTTATGTATGCCGGGAAGATTCGGTTGTTCTTTAACGTTTTTTCCGTCGAACCATTTGACTGAAGCTTTTGTGAATTCAGCCGGATTCAGTTCATTGCACATCGAAGCCGGAAGGATTGCAAGTGCATCCGGAGCCTGCCGTTCGAAGATTTTAAGCTTAGCGGAAACGTATTCATCCATATCCAGATGGTAATCCAGATGATTAGCTGAAATGTTAAGAAGAATCGCAACATCAGGTCTGAAAAGGTGGCAGTTTTGTAATTGAAAGCTTGAAACTTCAAGAACAAGAACATCACACTGTCCTTTAGCCAGAATGTATTCGGAGAGGGGAGTTCCGTAGTTGGCTCCCGCAAATGCTTTTCTGCCCGAGTGTTCAAGTATGTGCGTTATGAGTGCAGTGGTCGTTGTTTTTCCGTTCGTTCCGGTGATGGCAATCATAGGCTCGTCTGCAAACCATGAAGCCAGTTCCAATTCGGAAATGATTTTTCTTTCCGGCATGTCGCCAAGCATCGGTTTGATTTTCCGGACAGGAACACCGGGGCTGACGACTATAACGTCGGCTCCTTTGAATTGTTCCGGGCAAGCGGGGCCGATCATAAGCTGTGCATCCGCACCGAGACCGTTCAGAATATCTTCAGTAATATTTTTGTTTTCATCAACAATACGCACTGTCGCACCGAGGGCGTGAAGCAACCTTGCGGCGGCAAGCCCTGAGCGTCCGGCTCCGGCAACAACGGCCAGTCGGTTAGTAAACATGCGGGTCTTAGTGACCTGTTTGACGAATTCGCTATCCATTTTATTTACCTGAGTTTCAGGGTGCTTAAAGCCATTAAGGCCATTAATACTGAAAGTATCCAGAATCTTATGACGATCTTTGATTCAGGAACGCCTTTGTGTTCAAAATGATGATGAAGCGGAGCCATGCGGAAAATCCGTTTGCCACCGCTGAATTTAAAATATCCAACCTGAAGAATTACCGAGAGAGTTTCGAAAACAAAAACTCCGCCTACGATGGTCAAGAGAAGTTCCTGTTTGGCTAGAACCGCGATAAAACCTAAAACTCCACCTATACTGAGCGATCCCACATCACCCATGAAAATTTGAGCGGGATAGGCGTTGTACCAGAGGAATCCCAGTCCTGCTCCGACCAAAGCTCCGCAAAAAACGGTTACTTCTCCCACTCCGGGAACGTGGGTGACGTTCAGGTAACTTGCTATTCCGACATGTCCCGCAACATAAATAAAAAATGCAAAACAACTCGCTCCGACAATGGAAGGTCCGATAGCCAGTCCGTCGAGTCCGTCTGTAAGATTTACTCCGTTGGATGAACCAATGAGAACCAGCAGTGCAAACGGCAGATAGAACCAGCCTAGATCAGGGCTTATGTTTTTAAAGAACGGGACTGAAAGTTCCGTGGAATAAGCGGGCTGCATAATAAGGAGCGCAACTGCGATTCCGGCAACGATCAACTGTCCTCCGAGTTTTGCAACGGCTGAGAGACCTTTATTTTGTTTTTTGACCACTTTGATGTAGTCATCGACAAAACCGACAGCTCCGAATCCCACAAACACGAACATTGTCAACCATACATATACGTTTGAAAGATCCGCCCAAAGAAGGGTGGAAATTAATACTCCGAATCCTAAAAGCAGGCCGCCCATGGTAGGGGTTCCAGCTTTGCATTGATGCTGAGGGCCGTCTTCCTGAATGTATTGACCGCACTTGATTCTTTGCAGCCAGCGCATCATGGCAGGGCCGAGAACGATAGTAATTATCAGTGCAGTCAGCAGGGCGTAGATTGATCTGAATGTGATATATCTGAAAACATTCAAAGCACTGATTTGTGCGCTCAGGGGGACAAGAAAATGATAAATCATGCTTTGTTTCCTCCGGTCTCCCCAGTGACCTCGTTATTAAGTGCGTGGAAGTAATTTTCCATGCGGCAGGATCTTGACCCTTTAAAAAGAACCACCGCATCATTCAGTCCAAGCTCATGTATTCCGTTCAAAAATTCCGATGGCTTGTTCACCGGAACAAAAGTTGAGCCGTTTGTGCTTGAAGCAACATCATCGTAATGTTTACCGTAATAGAAAGTTACATCCGGTTTGATCGCAGCGATTTTTTTGCCTAGTTCGCGATGAGCCTCCACAGCATCATCACCAAGTTCGAGCATATCTCCGAGTACCAGAACCAGAGGTCTTTCTTTAGCAATCTGTTTTGCTGTGTCTATTGCCTTGTTCATGGAAAGAGGATTCGCATTGTATGAATCGTCTATAAGTGTCCACTTTCCGAGAGCGTGGCAGTGAAATCTTTGTTTCGGCAATTGTACAGTATTTAATCTGTCAGCAATTTCCTGCAGATTGAACCCGAGCAGTGAAGCCGCACAGGTTACAGCGGCAGCGTTTTCAGCGAAATGAGAACCGCAGGTCGGCAAAATTGTCTCAGCCGTTTCATTTCCGGCTTTAATAAGGAAACGTCCAGTGCCGTCCGGCAGGGTTTCAAGCAGTTCGCTATAATAAAATGCTCTTTTATCCTGAGAAGAAAAAGAAATCGGTTCGGTCAGCTCGGATGCTGCGTTCCAGAGCAGAGTGTGATCTTTACAGCACAGTCCTTTTCCATCCGGTTGCAGATATTTGAAAAGCGATGCTTTTGAAGCTGCAACGTTTTCCATTGAGCCTAGACCTTCAAGGTGTGCGGGACCGATGTTATGGATAATTGCCATGTCCGGCATTGCCACGGGTCCGAGTTCCGCCATATCTCCCAGAAGACTTATTCCAAGTTCCATTACCCAGAAATCTTCGTCACCTGTAGCTTCCAGCATGGACATGGGCAGTCCTATCTGGTTGTTCAGGTTCATGAAATTTTTGTGAACAGAGTGCTTTCCGGCAATGACATGAGCCAGCATTTCTTTAACGGTGGTTTTCCCGGCTGAACCTGTCACCGCGATCATTTTTGCTTTTGAGCGAGTGCGCCAATATGCAGCAAGTTTACCGAGAGCCGCTACTGTGTTTCTCACCATAATGACCGGTTTGCCATCAAGCTCCGGCATATGCTGTGATGTAACAACTGCAACAGCTCCAGCCTTAAGAGCGGCTGCCGCAAAATTGTGGCCGTCGTAATTTGCACCGTCTACACAGAAGAAAACATCACCTTTTCTCACGAGCCTGCTGTCTATACGCACGGCTGTGATTTCGGTGTCTTCTGCACAGGGGATTTCACTTCCCCCTCTGAGCTGTTTTTCAAGTTCACATAAGGTTAGTTTCAACCGTATATCTCCTTGATTGCCAGAGTGACTTCCTGCACATCGCTGAAGTCGCGTTTTTCCGTTCCTATGATCTGATATGTTTCATGACCTTTTCCGGCTATAAGCAGGACATCTTCGGAGGTCATTTCTTTTACAGCTTTACGAATCGCTACAGCTCTGTCCGGTTCCTCTATAGTCATAGGGCAACCTTTCATGCCGGGGCGGACGTCTTTGATTATCTCAAGGGGATCTTCTGTTCTCGGATTATCTGATGTCAGCACAGCCACATCCGAATATTTGCATGCAGCTTCTGCCATGAGAGGACGTTTTGTTTTGTCTCTGTCGCCGCCGCATCCGAAAACAGTGATGATTCTTTTGAAATTCAAATCCTTCAAAGTGGAAAGTACATTTTTAAGAGCATCGGGAGTATGAGCGTAGTCCACAAAAATATCGAACCCGTGATCATTTCTTACTCTTTCAAGCCTTCCGGGAACTCCATGAAAAGATGTTGCTTTCAGCTGTTCAGGCGTAAGGCCCAGATGCAGTCCCACTGCTTGAGCTGCAAGCAGGTTTGAGCCGTTATGCTTACCGATAAAGTCGGTTTCTATTTCCCATGTATCCGTACCGAAAGTCATTTTCAGAACCATTCCTTTGCCAGTGCATGAAATCATTTCACCGCAAAGATTGTCACCGCTGAGTTCGTCAGGAGATCCAAGCCCGAATCCGATGGAAGGAGAGTAAGATTCCAGAAGTCTTTTCCCGTATGGGTCATCAAAATTTATGATTCCACGCTTGTCAGTCAGAGGATAGTGGCTGAACAACAGAGATTTAGCTTCAAAATATGATTCCATATCACCATGATAATCAAGGTGATCCTGAGTGACATTTGTCAGAATAGCCGCATTAAAATTCAGCCCGGCGACGCGTTCCTGATCAAGGGCATGTGACGACACTTCCATCACCATGACGTCGACATTTGCTTCGTTCATCTGCGCGAGCATTTCATGCAGTTGCCAACAGCCGGGAGTGGTGAGAGGTGCATCCATCTCGAAACCGGGCCAGCGGTAACTGACGGTTCCGATAACTCCCACTTTCATACCTGCTGAGGTAAGCATCTGCTCGATGAGGTAAGATGTAGTTGTTTTACCGTTTGTTCCGGTAATCCCGACAATTTTAACTGTGCTGCTGTCGGTCTTGAAATATGCTTTAGCGAGATCCACCAGCGCTTTGCGGGGATCAGAGTGAAGAATCAGTTCTGCTGATTCTGTGTCGATCTGAGAGGCACAAACAATATATGCGGCTCCGTTCTTAATGGCTTGTTTCACAAAATCAGCGCCATCGCAAAGAGGGCCGGAAATAGCGACAAAAACGTCGCCATCCTGCACTTCCCGCGAATCGGTACGAACCATGAGCCCCTCTTTTACTTTATCGAGGAGTCTGTTCCATTTTGCTATGTCCATAATAATGTCTGACATCTTCGCCTTTCTTTAAGATAACCAGAGAACGATTTCTGCGTTCTTTTCCTCAGGCCATTTATCGCCTGCGGGGGGAACCTGTTTGATTATTGTCATTCCCTGACCTTTCAGTTTGGGAATGAATCCTTTCTTCACCATTATTTCAACAGCCCTGCGAATGGGCATTCCTTTTACATCAGGTACTGTTTCTCCGGAAACAGCTTTAAGCGTTGAGTTTAACCTCACCGCTTTTTTGGGCATTTCAGAAGATGTTTCCATCTTTGCCGCCATGACCGGAAGCGAGTTCTGCTTTTCCGGCAACTTGCCGTAGTAGGCAAGAGCCTCGGTCATGATTGTTTTAACTACAGGCGCGGCAACTGTTCCGCCGTAATGATTCACAGTCGGGCTGTCGACTAGTACAACCACGATATATTCGGGGTTGTATCCCGGAACCATGCCGACAAAAGAGGCCATATATTGATCGCCGTATCCGCCTTTGCCTGCTTTTTGCGCCGTTCCGGATTTACCAGCAACGGTTGTTCCGCTGATTCTGGCGCGTCTTCCAGTCCCATCTTCCTGAACAACCTCACGCATCATGGAGAGAACTTTTTCTGCTACGTCTGCACTGAAAATTCTTTTAGGTGCTTCGTCTTCTTCGGACCGGGGCAATTGCACCAATCTCAAAGGTTTCGCAATTCCTTTGTTGGCAACACATAAAAAGGCTTTCGCCATTTGTAGAGCCGTGACCCCTATGCCTTGTCCAAATGATCCCGCTGCAAGATCAATTTCGTTCCAGTCTGCGGCAGGGCGGATTGAACCGACCCGGTCACCGGGTAGAGGCAAACCTGTTTTTCTACCGAATCCAACGTCGATCAGAAACTTGTGATAATTTTGAGCACCAAGTTCAAGTCCGATTTTTGCTGAGCCGATATTGCTGGAATATCTGAGCACCTTATGAGCCGGCAGCCAGCCATATTTATGCGTATCTTTTATGTACTTTCCGTTCAGGTTCCATCTTCCGCCTTCGCAGTCGATGAGTTTTTCAGGAGTTATTACTCCATGTTTTAAAGCGGCGGCGATCAAGAAGGGTTTCATTGTAGAACCCGGCTCGACCACGTCAATCGCCGCACGGTTTCTCCATGTCTTAGGAGAGCTGGTGCGGAAAATATTCGGGTTGAATCTCGGACAGTTGGCCAGTGCGAGGATTTCTCCTGTCGCAACTTCCACAACAATTGCCGTACCCCATTTCGCATCGTATTTTTTTATAGTTTCAACCAGAGTATTTTCAGCCACTGATTGCAGATGCGAATCAATAGTCAGGTGAATGTCTTTGCCTCTGATATCAACTTCACGACCCATCTCATCAAGATAGAGCCTGCGTCCTGATGCGTCCCTTTGAACCACGAATTGTGCTTTGCGTCCTGCAAGGCGGTCATTAAATTCTTTTTCGAGACCTTCAAGACCTTTTCCGTCAATCCCTGCGAATCCGAGCAGTTGTCCTGCCAGATGGTTGTAGGGATACAGCCTGACAAATTCCGTTGTCAGGTAAACTCCAGGCAATTTTGCCTTTTTTATCTTATTGGCGGCTCTATCGTCGAGCTGCCTTTTAATCCAGATGAAATTCGATTTCTTGGAAAGACTTTTTTTAAGTTTAGACCTTGATATTCCAAGGATCTTTGAAAGCTTAGTTACAGTCCTTCCAACGTCTTTGACATTTACAGGGCGTATATAAAGCGATGAAGCTTCAACACTTGTTGCAAGTAAATTACCGTTTCGGTCAAAAATGGAACCGCGTTCTCCGCGTTCAAGTTCCGCCGCAAGATGTTGGCGCAGTGCAAGTCGTGAAAGATCAGCGCCTTTATAAAGCTGCAACCATGCGGCTCTACCAAGTAGCCCTGTCCACAAAAGGGCGAAAAGAACCATGACGAAGAGCATTTTATTTTTGCTCGACTTCAGGTTTTCTTTTTTCCTTTTTGCCACGATTCAGGCTCCTGTTTTTAGTTGTCGGTGCTATTGCTTTCTGTTCTCACGGGGTCTTCTTATTTGCCCCTGTGAGGCTGGGCCGAATCCGTACTTTTTCGCCAATTTTCTTAATCTTATCGGGGAGAGAAGGTTGTTGTTTTCAACTTCCAGTTTCCCTTCAAGAGCTTCCTGCTCATTAAGTATTTTTTCCATTCGTCTTAAATTATAAGCCTTGTCGACACGTTCTATATTAAGCCAGACCGATATAAGCCCTAAAATAAGAGCTGAGGCCATTGTTGCGGTCAGGGCTAAAGCGATGCCTTTGGGGTCATTTTTCATGACAGGATCACTTTTTTTCCTGTGACCTTTCAGCCACTCGGAGTTTTGCGCTTCGGCTACGTGGATTGACTTCCATTTCCTCTTCTGTGGGCAGAATAGGTTTTTTTGTCAGCACGTTCATTCTTTGTTTGTTTCCACACGTGCATACCGGCTGCATTGGCAGACAGTCACATTCTTTGGATTCATCTCTAAAAGATCTTTTAACTATTCTGTCTTCCAGTGAATGGAAGGATATAACCGCGACTCTAGCTCCGGGATTGAGTCTTTCGGGGATTCTGTGCAGAAATTTTTTAAGCTCTTCAAGCTCTGAATTGACTGCAATGCGTAAACCCTGAAATGTTCTTGTTGCCGGATGTGTTCTGGATAAAGCCCGCCGCTTGGCTGGGTAAGTTTTAGAAACAATAGCAGCCAGTTCCAGAGTGGTTGTTATCTTTTTTATTTCTCTTGCCTTAATGATAGCGCTTGCGATCTTTGAACCCAGAGGTTCTTCTCCGTACATTTTAATTATTCTGACAAGATCGGAATAAGATGCTTTATTTACAATACTTGAAGCAGGAGGCATTCCTCCTGAAGGGTCCATTCGCATGTCCAGCGGACCGTCTTTAGCAAAGCTGAAACCTCTTTCAGCCCGGTCAAGGTGCAAAGATGAAACTCCTAGATCCAGAATTACTCCATCAATTTTTTCCCAGCCCATTTCATTAAGAGCTTCTTCAAATTTGCTGAAGGCCAAATGAAACCGGTGAGCCCTGTCTTCGAAAGGAGCCAGTCTCACTTCTGCAAGATCAAGAGCCTGTTCATCTCTATCCAGTCCTATCAATTGAGCGCCTTCGCCGGCAGCTTCCAGAATAGCACTGGAATGTCCGCCCATACCTAAAGTTCCATCAAGATACAGACCTCCGGGTTTAGGGGCGATCCAGTCAATGACTTCTTTAAGTAGAACAGAGGTGTGAACCTTTTCAGGGGTCGTATTCTTTGTTTCCATAACTTCCTGATTCAATCTTTGGGTTCTGGGGGGAACTTTTTGAATCTTTGGTGGCTTAAGGAAATTAAGTTTCCAAAATTAAATAAGAACTATGTGCAACAGTGGGGCGATGAAGCGATGTCTAGAACGGAAGCTCTACTCCGCTCTGAGATAATTCCTCGGAAACGTCGTCGAAATCCTGTTCAAGCAGAGCTTCAAAAGCTCTTTTGTCCCAGACTTCAAACCTGTCGCCGACTCCAGCCAGAACAATTTCCTTGTCCAGCTTACCGCTTTTACGCAAATGGGAGGGGATGGTGATTCGACCTTGTTTATCAAGGTGAACTTCTTCAGAACCGGAAATGATAATACGGATGAAATTTCTCAGACTTCGGCTTGGATTCTTGATTTTAGCAAGGTTTTCTTCAAGAATAGCCCAGTCAGGAGGAGTGAAACCGACGATGTTTCCTTCAAAAATAGTTAAAGTCACGAGACCTTCCGCAGAATCAGAGTAAATCTGATCCCGGAATTCCGGTGTAAGCATCAGTCTGCCTTTGGCATCCATGCTTCGATGAGCGTGACTTCTAAATTTCATTCCGTCTACCACTTAATTACACAGTTCTACCACCAATTCCCCCCGTCTCTCCACCTGTGTGTGAAAATATGCAAAAAGTCAATACCTCTTTAAAAAAATGGCAGTACAAAAATGTACTGAACACGGGCGTTAAATTCTTTTTTTGGTGTTTTAACAGTTTAAATATATGGACTTTAGAAAACTACTTTGGAGAATAAAAAAAAATGTGTTTTTTAAAAAATAATTACTAAAAAATACTATCTTAAGTGAGAGACTCTTCACGAATGGGAATATGAATGCTATAGGCTTTTGCTATAGGGTGAGTATTTTTAGGAAAGAGTTGTTTTTTTTAGGGGGAAAGCTTTCTGTAAATTACGTAAAGATCGTTTGGATAATGTTGTGTAGTTAAATCTTACGGAAAGTTGTCCTACTTTTGGAGAGTGTTACGGTATGAATGCGAAAGGTAAAATGTCAGTTCCTGAGGGGTTGAATGAGGAATTTTATCAGATAACTGCTGATATTCTTCAAAGTTTTAACAAGTTCAGACCACCTTTGGATATTTTTCTTTTTAAAGAGGATATCGGCCGTATAGCTTCGTACTATAAAGTCGGAGAGAGACTCAGCAAAGAACGCATCGAAGAGCTTTCAGGCTTGGTTCAGGAGGGATTGATATTTGTATCCCGTGCTGATCATGCTGTTTATGTAAAGCATATAGCTTATCAGCTTGATTTGGTTCTTATTGATCGTAATCTTAAAGAAAGCGAAATAGCTGATATTTTTATTGAAGCGTTAACAATGCGTATGACGGAATTTTTTGATCAGCCGATTGCGGCTGTCTTAGAAAAACTGTGGTCCGATTTGATGGTGCTCACAGAGTATCTCTGGGATGACGTACATAGAATCAAAGCTTTGGCAAAACGTCTCCACAAGGAACACTCTCTGGCTAAACACAGTGTTAACAGCGGAGTTCTCGGGCTTGCAATATTCATCAGAATAAAAGCAGATTCGTTTGTTAAAAAAGAGATTACCCGGAATCATTTTAACAGACTTACAGCCGGCATGTTTCTTCATGATCTTGGAATGACTAAAATACCTGCTTTCATTCGTGAAAAACCGAAACCGTTGACCACGGATGAACGTAACAAAATAGATAAGCACCCTTTGATCGGTTATGAAATGTTGAGTAAGTTGGATCTTAAATATAAAGAAATTGAAGCTTGTGTAATTGAACATCATGAGCGCTTGAATGGAAAAGGATATCCTCAGAAAAAATCAGGGAAAGAGATAACTCAGCTTGGCAGAATTTGCGCTGCGGTGGATTCTTATTGTTCCATGATTACCATCAGGCCTTATACAGAGGCTATTGAGCCGGTTAAAGCTGCCTCGATGATTTCTCAGGATGCCAAATATGATCCTGAAGTCACTAAGTACATTCAAGCATGGGCTTTGACTGTAAAAAAGTAATTCAGTTCAAAAGAATTAGGCGTATAACAGAACAGCCCGCAATCTAAGATTGCGGGCTGTTTTTTTTGAGGGCTGATAAATTATTAAAACTGTGTGACTAGATCTCGAGTTAATTCACGGTATACGTCACTTATCAGGACGACACCTATTATGCTTCCGCCTTCCTGCACCAATGCCCATGAGCGATGTTTTTTGCGGAATATTTCCAGCACAACAAGCATAGGGTCTGTCGGTTTAAGGATGGGGATATCTGTTTCAATGTGATCATCAAGTGTGCTGTGACAGCAGGCTGTTCCAGCTCTTTTGAATGCTCGGTCCCAGTCTGTGTCTTCATTCAGGCGCAGATCTTCATCTTTGAGGACTTTATCTTCCACAGCCTTGAGCATGGTCCATATGGATGCAACTCCTCGAAGAGAACCCTTTTTAGTTTTTACCACGACGATATTATTATCAGGGGCAGTTTTCATACTGTCCCGGAGAAGCCTTATTGTTTCGGCAAGACTTGCTGATTCATCAATAGTAGCAAAATCTTCGCGCATCATGTCCCAGGCTCTTTTTCTCAGCAGCATCAGCATCTCCTTCGCAAAGCTGTTGTTATTTATATGAAAAACGTACAGGTCTCAGTAAATATGAGCAAGCATTCATTTGCTTTTTCCTACTGGCAATAAGTTAAAGCATATACTGGCCCTTTTCGTAAAGAGTAAGGGGTATAAAAGAAATCCTTTTGCTATAGATTCTTAAAAGTAAAATTAATCGAAATCAGCAAGCAGCGGGCCTACATGAATACCTGCAACTACCGGGTTTTCCATGTAGTTCTGGCTTATTCTCCAGTATGCCTGCTGTAGAGATGCTGAAGTTATTCCGTTTTGCAGGGAATTATATGCTTCCATGAATGCTGACAGATGATCACAAAGTTTGAGAAGTTCACCGTCTCGGGGGTCATAGCAGTCGTCATTGTAACGGGAATCGAGTTCTTCTGTTGTGACCTTTTTTGCAAAACCGCCGATTATTGCAGCTGACTGGAATTCCGATCCCGTTTCTGACCCAAGGAAATATCCTAATCTTGAAGCGATGGATTCATAGCCGTTATTAATAAGTGGTTTCATAATCTTGCTTTCAAGTTCCTGATCTTCATACTCTTTGATTAAATCACCTATGGTCGGATCTGCTTTTTTTACAGGGGATATAATATCGCGGGTAAGCAGTTCCGGCAGGTCATGAAATAGTCCTGTGAAAAAATTGTTCTGCCGTCTTGCGGGACATGCTCCGATTTCAAGACTGAAAAACCATGCATAGGTCGCGACAATATAAACATGTCCAAGAACAGACGTCTCAGGAATTCTAGGAGTTTGAGACCACCTTGTTTGAAATCTAAGCCGTCCGCAAAGGTCAGCAAATCTGCCCAGAGCCGTTGATTCAGAATTGAGTAGTTCCTGAGTTCCTTTAAGGTCTGAATAGCTTTCAAGGCGCGATCTGAAACTATCTTCGATTTCGAGGAGTTCATCGTCAGGCTGGTTAAGGTGTTTGAGAAGTTTGAATTCTGAGTAGCTTGCGTACATGTGTGATGCTGCTAAAATCCTGGCAGAAAGAGATTTGTCATCAGGATTTAAGTGAAATTTTTTGAGTCTTTCCCAGAATTCCAGTCCAAGAGGCATCAAGCGGGGGCGTAGTTGTTTCAGCACCCACTCGGATAGTTTGCGGTAGTGTTCCGGGTTTTCTTTGATGCGGTAGAATACAGGAGGTTTAATATCTGTAATTACCATTCTGAACAGGTATTCGAAGATTCCACCTTCAACAATTTCGTTTCCAAGCTGAATTTTCTCGCGCTGATCCATGTGTTCACTGTTTAGAGTGAAAAGAATCCATGCTGCAATCATTTTGTGGGCCTGTTTATCCACTTCCACCAGTTCCATCGGGCGAAGTTTGTCATTCCAGCGTTTCATAAATGAGCCGGAAAAAATGAGTTGGAGCAGGCTTTTTCGTATATTGGGCATAATAGACCTCGTGAATTAATGAGTCAGATTAATTGGTTTTAACGTAGTCTTCAGGTTTGATAACAGCACGTTTAGAACCGACTGGAATTTTTAAAAACGGGCACGCGGAATTTTGCGGAACATATTGCTGCATCTCCGGTTGCGTGGAGCAAATGTCTTTCATTTCGCTCAGGAGGTATGCCGCAGGAGATTCGACTAATTTGCGGTTTATTTTCAGAGGTTTGCAGAAAACTTCTCCCCAGTTTGTATTGTATAAAAGGCAAACTTCTTTAACCGCATTCGTTTCTCTGGGGATAGATAAATTAACAATAAAAAAAGCTTTTAACATGCGTTCAGGATTAAGAGTTTCCTCAATAGGAGTGTCGAATATGGACTTCGGGGGAAAGAACTTTTTAATATCTGTAAATAATTTTCTGATATCGCGGTCCCTTACAGGAGATGAACTGAGATCTGTCTTTATTTTTATACTGCTGTCGTATAGTCCGTTCAGCACCAGCCAAGCAAGTATGGAGGGGAGTTTAGGACTGGATTTAATTTCAGTGAAAATATTCCTAGCACCTGATTCATCAGGATATTCTCCATTTAAAACCCATTTTTTAGGATTAGGGCGAGAGGCTAGAATACTTTTGAAAAAGTGAGTTTTAGGGCCAGGCAGACAAAGCCTGTTAATTTTGAATTGGCGTTGTGTATAGTTCGCAGCAATTTTCCGGCCGAGTTTTGTGAGGTCTTCGGGCGTGATGGAAACCCCGGCAAACCTGTTCTGTTCTTTCCTGATTTTCTGATACGTATTGATCATGAAAAGGTTAATTTTTTCACCGAGAGTGAGTACAGATTTAAAATCAGTAAGGTCCACAAAGTCTTGCTTGTCAGAATCAATACTTTGTCTGGAAATATTTTCTGTAAATTCGATCAGATCTTTTTCTTCCGGCCGTTCAGGAGTTTTATTTGTGTATTTCTCTCCGAGCAGACCGCATTTAAGCCGTAAAGCCATTCCTGTCAGCCATCCGTTTTCGAATTCCCCCTGCCTGTTGTAAAAAACAGCAAGTTCCCGGTACATCAACATGTAAGGGTCAACGCGAATCAGTTCACGCTGTCCTTCGAGAATGTTTTTCTTAATTGTTTCGCATAGCAGAGGTGCTCTGGTTCCCGAAGTATATCGTTCAAGCAGACCGAATTTCATAATGGATTTGAAAGGACTTTTAACTCCTTTTACAATCTGCCACAGAGATGCTCCGAAAAATTCTTCGCCGGGGATACGAGGCACATTGCCGAGATCCACAGCAAAATTTTGCCCTTTCAGAACCGCGACCCGTTTCTTAACTGTTTGATAAATTTTGTCGGTAGCCTCAACGGGGGAGAACCACCAAAGAGGCGGCTTGCCCGCTATGAGCAGAGCGGAGCGATAGAATTCTTCTTTGAGAATAGCCCCTTGTGCGGAGCCTGAACTTTCCGCATCACTTATCCCGAAATTGTTATCACGTACTTCCTGCACATCCATCAGGAAGAAATGAACTTCAACTGAAAATTCTCGCATGGCCCATTCTTCAATAAGGCCCAGCTTATATTTTAAGCGATCTCTGCTTACTGATGAGTTTAGCGAGAAGTCGCAACATACCCAGCAATCGAGATCCGATGATACCGTTTGAGCGATTGTTCCAATACTTCCTATTGTCAGTATGGTTTCAATCGGTACAAAGTTTTCAGGATTCTCTTCTGGTTTAATCTCAGGGAAAAGGTCCGTGAGAATAGAAGTCGTCTCAGGTGAAGGAGTATACCCTGAAATTTTTGAAGGGACAGATTCCGCTTCTAATTTAAGCGCTTTTTCAAATATATCGGTATGCAGCAGAACGGGCAGTATTTTAAAGAAAATTTTTGCTTTATCGGTTAATTTTTCTTCAGCCCAGCTTGTACGTCGTTCGTTGTTTTCTGCAAATTTTTCATAATTGCGGTTGATATCTTTTACCGCAAACCATCTTTTTATGGCCTTAAAAATGAGATCACGGGCAGATTCTTCAAGTTTACTTAATCCAGCCGGTTTTTTCTTTAGCCGCTCTCTTTCAGCCAGACGTGCACCGAGAGTTCTTTCCATGGCGGTCAGCATGGCTGGAGCATCCGTTAAAATGTTAACGGCCTGGCATTTTCCGGTAGAACAGTTGGATAATGAAATGTTTTTTATTTCAGTGTTGTTGAAAAAGGTTTTTTCAAAATCGCTGTCTTTGATGGTTACCCCGTTCACAACTCCCCGGAAAAAAACTGTTTCTCTAAAATCAGAAATGTCGAATGTACATGATTTGATCTGTGTTCTGCATAAAAAAGCTCCGGCGATAGTCACTGCTGAAAAATCATTCTGGTTGATTGAACACAAGAAGAATGTTGCAGAATCAAAGTGGGTTGTTTTGATGCTGCATTTTTTGAAGGTAGTATCGTACAACATGGAATTGTTGAATGAGCAGCCGGAGAAGGAACAGTTTTTAAATTCACATTCTATCAGTATAGCATCAGCAAAAGAGGTTGATTCAAAATTGCATCCGACAAATTTACATTTTTCCATCGTGGATGCTCTTAAGTCAGAGGCATTGAAGGTGGAAGATTGAAAGGTCAGATTTTTTGAAAGGCTCTTCCAGCGATTAAGTTTGTGCAACCGCTGGTTTGAAATTTGCGCGTCTACATATATATCAGGTGAAGCGTCAGATTCTTCGATTTCTTTGCCGAAAATTCTTTTAAATCCTTTGGCAGCCTGTTTTTTTTCAATATTTAAGACAATTGGTGCACCCAGCTTGACAAAATCCACTCCGGGAACAGGTCTTCCTACGGGAGATGCCGGTTTAGCTGGATCTTTAGGAGTATCTATTCTGATGGCTTCTGCAATTATTGCACTGAGAGCTTTATTATTTTTACCGCGCGAACCTTTCATCATTGCTGATACGTTCTGACCGAAGCAGTGCGGGTCTTCTTCACATAGAGTGGAGAACAAGGCTGAAATTACAGGGGCATGAAAATGGGGAGAAATACCCGTCATAAATTTAGCAAAATTATCGCTGTCCAATCTGGGCAGTCTGTTGATTATTTCCGCTCTTATTTTGGGTGCGTTGTTGAAAAGCTGGGCGAAGATAGGTCCGCTTTTTCTGCACCCGAATTTTGCGATAATATTCATGGCTGCTTTACCGAGAGACAGAGTCGGAGATTCAGCAAGCGGCATGATTTCTTTTAAAAGATTGTTGTCAATCGACTCGGCAAGTCTGTTTATGGCGCAAAGAACTTTTTCCATGATCAGCGGGTCCATGGTGCGCAGGTGAAGAGCCACATCTGTAACCAGTTCATTGTCTGGATATGAAGGGACGGTTCCAGAATAAAAGCTGATCTGTTCCAGAGATTCCGGTTGTGTAAGCTCTTTGCGGCACTTAGAACCGTAGTTGCCGGACATGAACTTTTCCAGAGTGAAAAAGGTCAGCTGTCCTTTATGGGTTCCATTCTTTTTGAAAAAAGTAACAGCCTCTTCAGGGTCAAAATCGGAAACTTTAGAGATAATAGCTTGAGCTAGTTTTTTCCTTTCTTGAGGCAGGTCATGACTCAGAGCAAGCATTCTGTCGGCAACTGCAATATGAGATGTTTCGGTTTGCCGATTGAACCATTCTTTCACTTTTGAAAGAGGCATGAGTTTGCAGGAAAGTATTTCAGCCGCAAGAGTACGACCGAAAAGGTCCAGATTGGAAAGGGCGTCCAGACATATGTCGACTGCAGAGTCTTCTGTTTTATATGCAGAGGGTGAGGAAACCGTTGAAGAAGTTTCAGCTTCTAACGATTTAAGAGCAAGGCCGTAAAGGAGTACTGCAAATCTTGCTGTTTGCTGAGGATTGAAAATTCTGTCGGGCACCAGAAATCTCGATTCAACCTTGGACCGCAAATCGAAAAGTTGTCTTTCTTCCGGCGGGTAAAGATTAAAGCGTCGTAATTCCCGGAGCAGAGTGTCATGTTTTACCGGTTCGGACATAAGCATTAATAATCACGGAACCCTGAGATTACTCAGAGTTCCGTGAGGATATATTCATTGGTTTTAAAGAATGTAAGGAAAGCCCCTCACCCCTTGCTAGTTTTTTGAATCGTGTCAGCTTTTGTCGTGTCTAGTCAACAAAGCAATACATTCTATGTGTGCTGTATGCGGGAACATATCTACAGAGCTGAATTTTGTAAGTGTGTATTTTCCTTCCAGTCTTTCCGCATCACGGGCAAGAGTGGATGGGTTGCAGGAAACGTAAATAATTTTTTCAGGAGCCATAGACAGTATTCTCGCAAGAGTCGGTGCTGGAACTCCGCTTCTAGGCGGATCTAATACAATAACGTCCGGCTTTGGCAGTTCCACGGGAATTCCGTCTTTATCTGCAAGATTTGCTGTGATGTACTGGCAGTTTTCGATTTTATTCAGTTCGGCGTTTTCTCTGGCAGAAAGAACGGTTTCCTTAGAAAGTTCGAAACCGATAACTTTTTTAACCGAACTTGCCATAAACATTCCGATTCCGCCTGATCCGCAGAAAAGGTCGTAGACCACGTCGCTTGCAGCGGGGGCAGCCATATCAAGACAGTTCTGGAAAAGGACTTCCGCTCCGGCTGAATTGGTCTGGAAGAATGCGTTAGGGCTGATTTTATAGCTGACAGGAGTGCCGTCGGATTTTTTCAGAGTTTCGGTGATGAACGGTTCTCCCTTGAGGGAAATAAGGCGTTCGCCTGCTGCGATGTCAGGTCTGCCGATGCGAGTAGAATGCGCAAAGGTTTTAAGATCTGGAATTTCGGCGAACAGAAGTTCTTCGAGTCCTTTAATAGCGCTGTGAGTTTTTGAAGGTGCGGTAATGACGTGAATCATGATCTTACCGCTTTCGTGTGAAACTCTGACAACCAGTTTGCGCCAGTATCCGCCTTTACCATGTCTATATGTTCCGTACTTGCTTTTTGAGCAGTATGACTGAACCATAGCAGGAATATTTTTGCAGGATTCCGGTAGCAAAGGGCATGTGCCGACACTGACTACTTCTGTTTCAGAACCGCGTTTTTTAAAGCCTACGGTCAGCTCGTCTCCGTATCCCTGAAAAGAAAAATTCATTCTATTGCGGTAGCCTGTTTCAAGAGGCGAACCCAGAGTATCTTTACCCATACCTTCGGTTTCTTGTGAAATCTTACCGATTCTGGCTAGAGTATCGCTGACTTGGCGTCCTTTCCAGTATGTCTGCGACTTGTAATCAATGTCCTGATGCAGGCAGCCGCCGCAAGTTCCGAAGTGTTCACAAAAAGGTGTAGCTTCTTCTTTGGAGTGAGTGACAACTTCAAGACGTTTTGCGAAGGCAAATCTTTTTTTGAGCTTAGTAATTTCGCAACTCAAAACCTGTCCAGGTACTGCGTTGTCCACAAAAATTGTCAATCCTTCATGGCGAGCAATACCCTGTCCTCCGAACGCTAAAGACTCAATCTCAATTTCTATAGTACTGCCCTTTGCAAGGGCATTGTTTTCATTAGTCATATTTGACAGTTCTCCTTGAGCCGCTATATATTCCGGCTCATGATTGATAAAGCAACCGCTCTCGAGTCGGTGCTGCGGAAGTTAAAAAAGCTTCCTGTAGGGCACTGCATAGACCTGCGAACATACAAACGCAACCGTTCTTTGCTCATTATACACTATCAGAGTGAGGACTTCACTATATTTGAAGACGGTTATGAAACGATTGAGCATAATGTAAAGTTGAAAGAGGTGCGCAAGCTATTGAAAACTCTCTTTAAGCGTGAATTTCCCCGTAGTAATAAAATAAGAATGTATGAACTCGGTGAATATGATGATTCTATGCGTGAACGTGAGATGAAGAAGTTATGAATTATCGATATCTACTTGCAAAAACGGCGTATTCTGAATAAAGGTACAGTGCTGTAACCGGAGTTCTACATATCATACGGCGGGAGATTTTTATGTTTAAACGATTTTTATTAATGCTGCTTATGCTTTTTATTTTTGCATCCGCTGCATTTGCTGCAGAGCAGGCTGAGAACGGTACTGAGGGGAATTCAACTTCTATTATAGATGAAGCTCCTGCTCAGGTTATTCCCGCTGACTATACCGAAGAGGGCGTTGCCTCATGGTATGGAGAAAAATTTCAGGGAAAAGTAACTGCCAGCGGTGAACCTTATGATATGGAAAAGCTGACCGCAGCCCATAATTATCTGCCACTTGGTGTAAAAGTTACTGTTACAAATCTTGGTTCCGGTAAAAGTGTTGCCGTAACTATTAATGACAGAGGTCCGTTTGTGCCGGACCGGATTATAGATCTTTCCCGCGCAGCAGCGGAGAAGCTCGGATTTATCGATGCAGGCAAGGCTAATGTCCGTATTGAGCCTTACCGCCCGGAAGTGAAAAAAGAAATTGTCGCTGCGCCTGTAGTTACAAAACTTTATGGTGCTTTTTATATTCAGGTTGGAGCATATAAGATTAAAGAAAATGCTGATAGATTGATTGAACGACTCGGAAAGGCCGGTTTTAATAATGCCAGACTTGTAAGGGTTGTGACTGACACTGCTCAAATATTCAAGGTTCAGTTGGGAATGTACAAAACTCTCGCCAGTGCGCGTAAAGCCTCTTTGAAAATAGGGGCCGGTTTTCCCGGATCATTTGTACTCGCGGATGTGATTCAGGAGTAGAATTTAAGTTTTATATTTTAAGGGAATTAAAAAAGTAAAAACCCGCGTTCGAAATTATCGAGCGCGGGTTTTTTTGTGTGATGTCTGTTTTTATTGAAGAGGAGTATCTTTATCGTTCGGATTATTGGTTTCAATGTCGATTACATTATCGATTTTTTGTGAGTTTTGGTCTTGATTAGTCCAAGCTTTGAACTCTGTCTGATGGTAGGTCATGTGGACATTAGGTCTTTTCTTCCATTCTTCCATCTGGATGCGCAACCAGCGTTTAAAAAATCCGCGTGTGGGCGGGAAGAGTAAGAGAAGACCGAGTGCATCGGTGATAAATCCGGGAGTTAGCAGAACAAGTCCTGCTGCAAATATGATGACTGCATCGAGAATTTCTTCGGCGGGCATGATCCCTTGATCCATGCTTTCGCGTACTTTCTGCATTGTAGACATGCCTTGCGAACGGGCGAGTGATGCTCCGATGAAAGCTGTGAGCAGAACCAGCATAACGGTGTTAAGTGTGCCGATTTCTGAACCTATCTGTACTAATAGGTATAAATCAAAGATCGGAATAATAACAAAGGCTAAAAATAGTTTGCCAAGCATTAATTTTTTCTCCGTGCTTTAAAATCTTATCCGGTGCTTTGAAAAATAAGCATGATTCCCATGAAGACAAGCAGAATCATGACCATTCTTTTATATAATCCTTCAGAAACCTTTCCTGAAAGAGTGTGGCCAAGGTAAACTCCCAGTTGAACAGGAATAATGGAAGCGAGAAATAGTTTGAGGACATACTGGGTGGTCAACCCGCTTAACAGATGTCCTGTTGCTCCCATTACCGCTGCTGCCAGAAAAAAACCGGACAGCGTGGCTTTTAGCTCATTCTTTTTCCAGCCCATAAGGGAGGAATAAATTAAAGTCGGTGGTCCGCCGGCACTGATTGCGGCGGTTATAGATCCTGTTAAAAAGCCTGCAAGAAGTCCCCATGCGGGTTTTAATTTCAGGGCAACAGGTTTGACGAAAAGGGAATATGTTGCGTAGCCCGACACAAGGATTCCGAGAAATAATGTTATAATATGACCGTCCAATTCTTTGAGGACGAGAGTTCCGAAAATTGACCCGGGTACACTGCCTATAATCAGGGGCATAATCTTTTTAAGGTCAAGGCTTGAGCGTAAGTTGAGACACATTCTGAGGGTGATGGTAACCCCGCAGAGAGTGCAGACGGCAACAGCCGTTTTAATGTCGATGATAAAAGCAAGAAGCGGCATTGCAATAAGCGCTGAACCGAAGCCGGTTAAACCTTGCAAAAAGCCTGAACTTAGAAGTATTAATGGTACTGCTATAAAAGGTGTCATGTTGATATCAGGGGGGGGCAAAAAGGTCAGCGAAATTGCTGTTAATTAAAAGTCTTGCGGAATATTTCAGGGATTAATTTTTGAGTAGGACTAAAAGCGTTCTATCTTCACGAAGGGGTGTTTCTGTTATCACTTCGGCATGTTTTACCTTTGCGATAATATCGATTCGTTTCCGTTGGTCTGAAGAGATTTCAACAGAAAGCGTTGTGCCCGATTTGAGATCTTGAAGACGAGAACTCGTCTCTATGAAGCCGGCTCAGCAATCGGCCCAGCAGATGACTGTTTCATTTGTGTTCATAATGATTAAGCTTGAAGACAAGGCCGGATTCCGTAAAGAATCCGGCCCTGAATATTATTTCTTGTTCTTCATAGCTTCTTGGAGTTTCATTCCAAGAAGTCCGCCGAATCCGCTGGAATCACCGGAAGTGGTGACTTTAGGCTCGGATTTACGGGAAGCTGACTTTTTAGAAGCAGCAGGTTTTGCGTACTTCTTCCAGTCGATATCTTCTTTAGGATCACCTGCGTTCAGGGTTACCTTGCGATCAGCTAAGTTAAGTTCTTCAATGAGAAGTTTAACTTTTTGGCCGGGAGTCAGTGCTTCCAGTTCACTTTTCCTTTCTGAACGGGAGATGCGTGACATTGGTAGAAGTCCGGTTATGCCGGGAGCAAGGCTCACGAAAATTCCGAATTCAGCTTTGTTTTCAACAACGCCTTCTACTTCTGTTCCGACTTTGAAAGAATCAGCCGCGTCAAGCCATGGATCACCTTCAGCATCTTTCATGCTGAGAGCAATACGGCGTTTGACTGGGTCAAGATCTTTGATCATGACAGAAACTTCCTGTCCGGGAGTGACTTCATCACCTGGCTTGTGGACGCGTTTGGTATAACTCATTTCAGAGATATGAACGAGACCTTCGATACCGGGAGCGATTTCAACAAATACACCGAAGTCAGCGCAACGGGCAACTGTTCCGGTAATTTTGTCGCCGGCTTTAAACTTGTCACCGACTTCGTCCCAAGGATCAGCCTGAAGCTGCTTGAGAGAAAGACCGATTTTAAGTCCTTTGCCGTCTTTGCGAGGTTCAATGGAAAGGATTCTGACAGTGATTTCATCACCGGGCTGAACTACATCTTCAGGCTTAGCAGAACGTGACCAGCTAAGTTCTGAAACGTGAACCATTCCTTCCACACCGGGAACAAGTTCCACAAATGCGCCGAAGGCCATGAGTTTGGTAACTTTACCCTCAAGAACTGTTCCAGGCTCAACTTCCGCGACAAATTTCTCGCGGAATTTTTCCTGTTCAACTTCAAGAAGAGCTCTGCGGGAAACAACTACGTTGCGACCGCCTTCCTCAAACTTGATGACCTTAAAGTTGTGTGTATCACCCACGTAATCTTCGGGGGTTTCCACGAAAGTTGCGTCAATCTGGCTGACGGGGCAGAACACCTTGCGGTGCATCATGCTAACTCTGAAACCGCCTTTGCAGGTTTCTGTAACCTTACCTTCTACCGGAACGCCGCTTTCGTATGCTTCACGAAGCATATTCAGGCCGCCTGCGCCGGACATGGCTTTGGATAGGCTGATTCCATTGCTGTCGATGGAGATTACGTAGAGTTCTACGGAGTCTCCGTCTTTAACAGTCAGTTCGCCTTCGGGATCGAGGAGCTCGTCACGGTTAACTATTCCATCGACTTTGGATCCGGTGTCTATAAACACGGAATCCTTAGTGATTGAAATTACAGTTCCTTTAACTAGATCACCGACTTGAAGGTTGTCGTTTGATTCTGACTGAAAAGCTTCAAA
This sequence comes from Maridesulfovibrio ferrireducens, assembly GCF_900101105.1. Taxonomy (NCBI): domain Bacteria; kingdom Pseudomonadati; phylum Thermodesulfobacteriota; class Desulfovibrionia; order Desulfovibrionales; family Desulfovibrionaceae; genus Maridesulfovibrio; species Maridesulfovibrio ferrireducens. The sequence continues at coordinate 42,673 of NZ_FNGA01000001.1, read as the reverse complement.
AAGTTCGGCAAAGTTTTCTTCGCCATTTGCTTCCAAGTTTTGCTCGGACATTCTCTGTACTCCTGGGGGGAAAGTCATCGCGACAGATGTGTTTTTTAGTGCCGCGAACATTGGGAACCTAACGGTAATGGAAGCATTTTTCAAACGATTTATTCAAGATATTTCAGTTAAGGACTTTCCGTAGAGCGCAGAACCGAGTGCTCCGACCATATCCGGGCCTTCCGGAATCAGCGGTTTAATGTTGAGTGCGTCTGTTAACATGTTGATAACACAAGGGTTGTTGGCAACTCCTCCTGCAAAAACAAAGGGTTCAGACAGTCCCACCCTGTGCAGCATATTTGTTGTGCGGCGCACAATGGAAGCATGTAAACCAAGAGCAATATCACGAGGATTTTTACCTTGAGCCATAAGTGAGGTTGCTTCTGTCTCCGCAAAAACGGTGCACATGCTGTTTATTGTGAGCGGTTCGGTTCCCCCGAGAGCGTAATTTCCGAACTCTTCAATGGGGAGTTGAAAGACAGTTGCCAGATGTTCAAGAAATTTTCCTGTTCCGGCTGCGCAGCGATCATTCATTTCAAATTTGGCAACTTTGCCGTTTTTCATAAGTGAGATTGCTTTAGTGTCCTGTCCGCCTATATCGAGGATGGTTCGTGCTTCAGGAAAAAGGTATGAAATGCCGAGTGCGTAAGCTTTTATTTCAGTCAGAGATACGCAAGGTGCTCCGCATATTTCTTCGGTGACAAGTTTTCTGCCGTAGCCGGTTGCGGAAATCAGATCCGCTTTGACTCCGTCCAGAATTATTTTTAATTGTGAGGCAGGATCGAAAGTTGTGGGCAACTTGCGTTCAAGCACTATTCCATTTTTATCAAGCAGAACTAATTCCATTGACCGTGAGCCTATATCAATTCCAGCAATCATTTTTTTCTCATCTATTTATATAGAGGGGTGGTAAATCACCCCTCTGTTTATTCAGTACCTAGAATAATATTAGGAAATCATTTCCACAAAGGCTTCAACTCTTGTTTTGAGCTGTTCCACATCTTCCATGCTGTAATCTGTTTCGATTGCGAGCATGGGCACATCCTTTTCTGCAAGAGCCTTTTCTACTTTGAATGCTTCATGAGTGTAGGGCTGGCAGAACATGAGTGAATAATGAATAACACCGTCTACGCCTGCCTCTTTGGCAAGCTCTTTAATGTTTTCCATGCGTTCGTTGTTGGGGGTGAAACAGGCACAGTCGATTTTCATATAACGATCGCATATCGCATCAATCATTTCTTCAACTGTTTCGCCTGATTCATCAACAAGATCTCGGCTGTTGCGTGTTCCGATGCAGGATTCCTCTGCAACAACGACTGCGCCGGAGCTTTCTATAATGTAAGGAAGTTTCCAGTTGGGGACAGCCATCGGGCAGCCTGAAAGCATAAGTCTGGGAGTATTTTCAGGGACGATGCCTTCGTTCTTTGCAATGCGCTCGTCAATCTGATCACACAGGGAGTTGATGGACGCAGTAAAACGAATTGGATCATCGTAAAAGCTGACTTGATTAATGAGCAGAACATCACGGCCCGAAATAGGTGTAGGCTTAGCAGCACGCAGTTTGTTGAGCCTTTGCAGAGCGCGTCTTTTCTCGTTAACAATTTTGATACCCTTTTTAAGGGATTCAGCCGTGACGGTTTTGCCTGTAAGTTTTTCAAGTTCATCTTTCAAACGCAGAACTTCAGATTTCCATAAAACTCTGTCACTTGCTTCTTTGCGCTGCGGCACTTCCATAATATGCATGGGAGCCATTTCGCCGAAAGCTTCGTATGCTTTTTTCTTTCCGTCACAGGTTGTTTCACCGATGATAAGGTCGCATGATTCGGTGTAAGGACAGATTTTCGCCATTTTGAAACCGATGAAAGACTTGATCAGTGCGCAGGTGTTACGGGGGACGACTGTTTCGGCGGCTTCAGTTCCAGCATCCGCTCCGGCGCAAAGCCCGACCTGAACAGCTTCAACCGCGAGAGAAAGTTCTTCGGGGACAAACACGCAGAAGGTGCCGATGATTTTTTTGCCTTCAGCTTTGGCATCCATCAGTTCCTTAATGCGGAGGCCATGCACTTCCGAAAGTACGAAGTCGAGGTATTCCATGCCCTGTAGGCGGCCTTGCTGGCTCATATAAATGTCACCGTAGAATTTACCAAGTACTTCAAGCAACCCTTCATGGGCCGCGACATCAAGGTTCAGATTTTCCCACATTTCTTTGTAAGCTGATTCTGACATGGTTGGTTCCCCCGTGAAAATTGTTTAAATTTCAATTTGATATAATCATTCGAAATAAAGGAGTTATGAGAATAGGACAAATTGATTTAAATAATCTTTGACGCGATTTGCTATTTGTCAGGCCAATAACTGTGAAGGTCGTTTGCTAGCCTTAATATGTTTATTCATATACTTCTGCCGCATATTAACCAAAGAGGGTGCAATTGAAGAAAGCGGAAGCAACGGCTTATGCTCGCGGTTTAATTCCTGAAAGGGAGTTTTGCGCTGCTTATATGGATCTGAGAAATTTGAGAGGAATTCTTCAAAAGAGTCCTGACAGCGCCGACTATGAAATAATAAAAGCTGTATGGGATGTGATTGTCGAGCAGAGATATTCAGGTCAGACCATGTCACGCCTTTTATATAGAGAGTGCTCCAAAGCCCTTGCGGCTGTGGGTGCTTCCTGCACAGATTCAGAACTTTCTTCACAGGCGCTCAGTCTTCAAGTTCAGGCAGCAAGTACCTGTTCCGAACATGCCTCAATAGAAGCTTCCGGCGGACTTGGCGTGTTGCCGTTTGAACTTGTTCTTCCAGAATCTCCAGCTAAATTTTCAGGCAGATCTCCGTCTATATCATGGAATGAGCTGCTGAAAGCCGGAGAAGTTACCGGCGAGCCCGTATTTTCAGGTCGCAGCGCTGTGATGGAATCTGCGGGTGATAACCAAATTTTTGCAGTCAAAATTGCGCGTGCGGGAGAATTTCCTGACGGTCTTCATCTTGAAGGTAAATGGATGGAAAAGCTTTTTGATGATGCGCAGTCCTGCTCAGTGCGCTTTGATTGTCCCCGTCCATTTTCTGTTTCGGGTCAGATCGTCTTTAAGATTACGGATCTGCCGGAAAACGGCCCTGCTAATCTGCACAAAGAAGGCTATGCAATGGCCTATCATGCTCACAGCGATTATTTTGTATACCCTAACGATGACAGGGAGGGCAGGCGCACGGGACAGCAGGATTTTTTAGAAATAATGTTCCGCAATTCATATATATTGGGCTGGCTCGCAGGCAGAGGAATTGTACACGACGCTCCCATTCCGTTGTTTCACAACAGAGTTCAGGCCATACGCCGCACAGACGAAGGCGTATACCAGTGGCATAGATTCGGGCGGCTTGATCGTTGGCTTGATTCCTGTCGATTCCCGAATTTCGGTCGTTCAGGGCTACGCGATTTTGAACATCTGCAAGTTATGAAACCCGGCTCAGATAAATTTTACAGGGCCGTCGGCGCCCATTTTATGAGTATATTGCTGGTTATCGGGAGCTGGTTCAGGGCGCAGAATCCCGAGCTTTGCGGGTTGGATGAAAATGATAAGCCTGTCGATGCGCGTGCCCTTTTTGATCCTGAATTTTTCGAAAAAGCAGTGATGTCCTGTTTCGAAGAGTATTATAGAGGTTTTACGGGAATAGAATTTCAGCACGAAATTGATTTGCATCCTGCTAAACTCGTAAAGTGCATGATTGATGAAATGGGTGTCGATCAGCATATGTTCGAGGTCATGCGGGTTGTTGATCAAGACATACTGGAAGATCAAGAGTTTCGTGATTATCTGCTGAAATATGGACTGGCACCTGAGAAAGTTGCAATAATTACGAAAGGTGAGGCTGATATTCCACTGGTAACAGGGCCGCATCTAGGTGATTTCAACGGGGCTATATCATTGCCCGAAATAATAGAATGGTCAGCAATGGCGGCAGGGTGTTGCATTGCTGCCAAGTCGCTTGGTAGTAGGTGGGTTGGTGCTAGGCTTGGTGTTGTGTAAGGAGTTATTTCCCGCCCCGCACTTCAAATAAAACAGAATCGGTCCGGCCCAGTGAATCCGTTACGGATATTTTATGTTTTCCCGCTTTAGCTTCTGTGAAAAGTTTTTGATTGAACTTGCCTTTATTTACCAGCCTTCCGTCTAGAAACCAGTGCAGCGTTCCGCTGTCGGCTTCTGCATTCGCTTTCAGTCCAATCTGCTGATATTTTAGAGGCGTTCCCTTTCTTAATAGATAGGGGGTGGTTGAGGCCGGTGAAATAATTCTCGGCGCATTACCTGCTGGAATTAAATCACAGTCGGGTGCAAGAGGCGGAAGGATCGGTACTTCCATGTTGTTTTCAGCCCGCCATCTGGCAAGTTGAGCCGGAAGTGTTCTGATAATTTTTCTTTCAAGCTTTTTACGGTCTAAACATTCACCGGAAAGACGGAATCCGCTTTTGGGATCTATGAAAATCTGTCTGCAATATTTGCAGGGGGTAAGCTGTGTTTTACCGGACAGGGTCTGCATGGTGATTCTTTCTGTACAGAAAGGACCGGGCAATTGATGACTGTGGGCGCAGACTTTTATTTCGGTTATTCCTGCTCCATCAGGCTGATGCGGAAGTTTACCGCCGGGGGATGCTGCGCGTAGCAAATCAAAAAGCAGCGGTCCCGCATGGGAAGCTCCTGATATCCCTTTGCGCGGTCTGCCGTCAGGATTTCCCACCCACACTCCTATTGCGTAATCACCGGAAATACCCAATGCCCACGCATCTCTATGCCCGAAGGATGTCCCTGTTTTCCATCCCGCTTCCGGCATGTCGTTTGTCAGCATCCATGTATCGTTCATTTCCGGTCTTGATACTTTTGAAAGCATTTGGAGCGTAATCCATGATGCTTCGGGTGAAAACAATTGTGAACTTATGTCATTTGTAGATGGCGTGATTTTGAAAGGACGATATTTTCCGCTATCAGCTAGGCTGGCATATAAATTTGTCAGTTCCGTGAGTTTTACTTCGCACCCGCCGAGGGCCAGCGGTAACCCGTATTCCATCGGATTTTTATTTAAGGTGGTCAGCCCGCCTTTTCTGAGCAGGTCTATAAAATCAGGAACGCCTGTTCGGGCTAATGTTTTTACTGCCGGAACATTAAGTGAACGGGCCAGCGCGTCACGCATTTCAACCTGTCCGCTCCATGTCTGGTTATAATTTTCAGGGGAATAGCCCGAATAATCTACAGGTATATCATATAAAAATGAAGCGGGTGCCATAAGTCCCTTATCCATTGCCAGTGCATAAAGAAAAGGTTTGAGAGTCGAACCGGGCGAGCGTTTGGTTTTAGCTAGATTAATCGCGCCGCCGTAACCTTTTTCGAGAAAATCAGCGGAACCGACCAGCGCGCGAATCTCCCGTGTGGGAATATGAATGATGACACACGCGGCGTTGTCGATATCATCATTGCGTAAACGGGAAACATGATTTTTAAGCCGTTCCTCCGCAGTCTGTTGCAAAACGTAATCTAAAGTCGTGATGATTTCAGGTGTTGAACCGCTCCGCTCAAGCGCCATGCGGCAAAAGTGAGGTGCTTTAAGTGGTACGGGGCGTATTGCGGTTGGAAGAGGAACTTTTTTATTTCGTTCAACTTCTGCGGTGGGGAAAACACCGTGCTTTTCCAGTTGATCCATTACATGATTACGGCCCTGTTTAGACTGTTCAGGATGTCTGATTGGATCATAATAAGCAGGTCCACGGGGTAGAGTGGTTAGTAATGCCGATTGTGCAAGTGAAAGAGTAGATGGATCATGTCCGAAGTAGAAATGCGAGGCTGCCGCAACTCCTTCGATATTACCTCCATAAGGAAGCATGTTCAGATATATTTCGAGAAGTTCATCGTTTGAGTGATGTAATTTAAGCTGTATTGCTCTGAACGATTCTGTCAGTTTGGACGACATTGTACGTGATTTCGGTTCCGCCATACGTGCAATCTGCATGGGGATAGTAGATGCGCCGGAAACAATGCGTCCTTCTTTTATATTAGAAACCGCCGCTCGCAGAGCTGAGATTGGATTAACGCCCGGATGATATTTAAAGAGTCCATCTTCCGAAGCGATGAGCGAGCGTATCAAAACCGGTGAAATTGTTGAAATGTCCGTGTGCATCCGCCGCGCTCCGTCCGAAGGCAGAAAAATACGCAGGGGTTTATGATCCCGATCATAAACAACCGTAGCGGTTGCGGGATGGAGTTTATGCTCAGGGAAAGGAAAAATTATATCCAAAGCAAAAAAGGCGGCAAAGCAAAAAGCAATGCCGCCAAGAATAATCATTAATTTTTTATGTCTGTTCAACTTATCGCCAACCAAAGACTTTAGTTACAACGCCTAATTTATCAAGTTCATCAAATCCCTAAACTAATAAAAAGTTTTGGGATTCTTAAACCCTTTTCCAAAAGGGTTTAAGCCGCCGGAGGCATCATTCTTCTTCTTCTTTCTATTTCCCAATTACCATTTCCCCGATATCGGTAGCACCAGCCACTTCAGGATCATACATAGCTTCGACCTGTGCCGGAGGGATTTTAAATTCTCCACGAGTCACGGCCCTTAGTAAGGTTACTTGTTCGACTTTACCTTTTTTAGGAATATCGGTGAACACGAGCACTCTGTCGTCTCTGATGTCAACGTGGTCGGGACGAACATTACCTTTTTCTATCCAAGGTAGATCTTCGCGTGTGGCAAGCTTGGTGTTTTCAGGCTCAAGACCGGACGGAAGCAAGCATTGAATAACCGCATTTGATACGGCTTTGCCTGTGCTTGTTACAACGGTTCGCATTGCTACGAGCTGTCCCTGTTTGATTTCTTCGGGATTTAAAGGTTCGCCTTCGCGGGTCAGGAATTCGTGTTTGATTTCCAGTCCGTGTGAAAAAGGCTTCCAGTTGGTGACTAGGGGCACTGCGCGTGAATTTATGGTCCATACGGCTGTTCCCGCTGTCGGCGCGGAATTCAGTTCAATTGAGAGCGAAGCGTCACCGTGAACCGTCACAACTGTGGTTGAGTTGCTGTCGAATTTGGCAAGCTCTTTGCCGTTGCTCATAATCCGTCCTGAAGGGATGGGCTCAGCCTTTGTCTGACCGAAGAATGAACCTAACGCCATGAAACCCAGTGCGTTGTCCTGCGTAACATCTTTTTTGTTGTCAGCCATGAGGTCGGACAGCTTTTGAATCATTTTGGGTATGGAATCGTCTGTTTTGTCTGACGCCATGCGGACAAGTGTTTCAAGTGCGAGATCGCGTGTTTCGGAACTGAAAACATTGTCTTTGTCAGTTTTTGAAATCGGAGCAGGTCTGGTTGATAAAAGCTGTGTGTATGCTTTCATGTCGCCTGTTGCGGCAAAAGCTCCGCCGAGCAGGGTCAGTGAAAGTTCATCGAGTTTGTCGGTTTTTTGTTCACGTAAATAATTCATGGGGCCGTGCATAGGCTTACCGCATCTTGCCAGAACATAGAGTGCATAGCTGGGTAATCTGAATGATGCGTTATCTTTTATATTTCCTGCTACATTTGAAACGTAGCCCAGTGCTGAGTTTAACAGCAGAGTATCTACCTGATAACCGGAAATCCCGGCTTCGTAGAGGAAATGAAGTGCGTAAACAGAGGTCCATTTCTCAGCCTTGCGTCCGTCGGGCCACATGGAAAAGCCGCCGTCTCCGGTCTGCATCATGGAAAGTCTGCTGAGCGAGGACTGCACCATGTATTGCGGAGAATTTTTATCAAAACTTTCGGGTGAAAGTTCACGGGCCAGTTCGGGTAATTTCAGCAGAGGGAAAGCCCCTGATACTATTTGTTCAGTACAGGAATAAGGGTAGCGAAGGAGATAATCCAGTTTTCCTGCCATGCGGATCATGGGCTGATTACCGATGGTCAGAGTTCGGCTTATGGTTGAATTCATCATCCCTTCAAATTCAGCGGGAAATGAAGTTTCCTTGTCTTTTAAAAATCCTGATTCACTGCTGCGTTGAACTGGCAGGGCAGGACGTATATTCATATCAATTGTTTCTTCGGCTTTTTCTTTGTTGCCTTCTGCTGTGACGGTAAAGGTTGCTTTACCTATATCTTTGCCTGTTTGTGTTTTGAAGAAGGCAGTGCTTTGTCTGTCTTTGATTACTATCAATGGTTCAAAACTCATTTCAGTCTGGAAAGCGCCGGATGATTTTACAGCGACAGTGAAATTGCCGTCAGCAGGAGTGTCGTTGCGGACACTTACCGGAATATCGAAGATTTCGTCAGGAGCAAGGAACCTAGGCAGAGTCGGTGTCACCATGAGCGGTGAGCGAACTGTCATCAGGTTCGATGAAGAACCGAATTTTTTACCGTCGGTAACAACAGCCATGATTCTTAAGGCTCCATTGAAGCTTGGAATTTCAACGTCAAAAGACGCGTTTCCGTTCTTATCGGCTGTGATTACGCCGGACCAGAATGTCACAGGCTTAACTCTTCTAATCGACCCACTACCTGCAAATTGTTTCATCATGGCAAGAGCCGCGCCACCACCTGCGGGAGAATTGTTGATCGGACCTGAATCGGGCATGAGCATTCCGAAAGTGTCCGACCATCTGACTCCGAGCGCTCTTTTTGCGTAGAAGTAGTTAAAAGGATTAGGAGTTTTTTGTCCGGTAAGTCTGAGTATCCCTTCGTCTACTGCCGCAATGGTCAGTTTTGCTCCGGGAGTGGTTTTCACTTTAAATGTAACCGTCTTTTCAGGACGGGTCGTTTCAGGGGAATCTATGGATACTGGAAGTCTGTTCGACTGCCTGTTTACGAAAATAGGCACAGCCCCCACCGCGCGTGCGGATGCTCCCGGTTCGATATCATTGATAGACCTGATCAAGGTAGCAGTGACATATGCGTTAGGGCTTAATCCTTTTTGAACCGGAACGGATATGGTTGCTGTGTTTCCTTTTATAGTCAGAGTTTTCATCCAGCGGACAGAGCGATCTTCAATAGTAATAAGCATACGCCCTGAGAACGGTGTGCGTATCTGGAATTTTGCTGTTTCTCCGGCTTTGTAATCGCCTTTTCGGGTCGGGATTATATCCAGCCGTGAAGGGTTTTCCAGCGCCCATGGAGAATAACCCCATCCTCCGCAGAAAAAGTTTGCCTGTGCGGAAACACCGGACTCGGGATCGCTGAGTATCACGCGATAGCTTCCGAATTCGGAGGGAGTCACTTTAAATGATCCTAACGCTTTCGAAGGTGATATTTTGCGTGTTTCAATCAATTGCGGATCGCGTTCGGTAACATATTTGAAACCGCCGGACGGAGTGGTACGGATGATAGTTTGCCAGCGATCTCTATAAAGAGTCATGATCAGCTTGGCGGCTACGGTTTTCTCGCCTGCCGGAGTAAGCGTCACGTAGTCTAGTTTGACCTTTTCGTTTTGCTCATATCCTTGTTTGGTGAGTGTTTTTAAACCGGGATAGAATTTAGAAATATTAACGGGTTCAGTTTTTGTTGCCGTAACTCCGCGTCCGCCTGTTTCACTGATTCTTGCGGTGACCCTCGCCTGTAAGGCTGAGTCTGATTTTAAGTTTTCAGGGATAAGGACGGAGAAAGAATATTTGCCTGTTTCATCAAGTTTCTCATCGGAAACCATGATTTCGCGCGGCTTAAAGGAGCTTGAATCCGTGTTGAAACGGAACTGTTTGTATCCGTCGGGTTTGAATTCAGACGGTTCAAGAGATACTCGCGCTGTTACCGGAAGATTCTCTGCCGGAGGTCCGAAAAGATATCTGCCCTCAACTTCAAATCCTAGATTTTCACCCGGAGATGGGGTCTTGGATGTGATTATTTCAGCCGCGATTCTGTCCGGCATAAAATCTTCAACCGAGTAACGATAGTTGCCGATATTTTCGTTGCCTGCCAGAATTTTTACAGAGAAATGTCCGGTTGGTGAGTAATCCGGAATTTCTCTTTTAAATTCAACCATGCCCTGACTATCAGTGGAGGCTGTTTTACGGAAAAGCTCTCTTCCGCGCTGATCTGTGTAAACCAGAACAACGGGCATTTTGCTTGAGGGCGCAAGCTTTTCATTTCTTATAACTGCCACGCCTTTAACGGTTTCACCGGGGCGGTACAGATTTCTTTCGCCGTATGAAAAAGCGGTGAAACCTTTCGGAGAAAGTCTTTGTCCTGCTACATCAAGTCCCGCCATGTCTGTAGCAAAGCGGTCTAAAAGTAGAAAAGTCATATCATTTTTGAGTGTTACAATAACCATGTAGGGATTGCCTACATCGCGGCGGAAAGCATCCTTTTTGATGATGAGCATGCCGCGTTTACTGGTGGTTCCGGTTGCCATCACCTGATTCCGGTCGCTTATAACCTGCACTTTCGCGTCGAGGACCGGTTTAAGATTCGAAATTGAAGATACCCAGAACAGTGTTTCATCTTCGCCTTGTTTCGCCACAATTCCGAGGTCTGTGATCATTACCCAGCGCTGGGCTTTTTGTCCTTGGCGGGGAATCCCGGCACTGACTCTGTATAACCCCTTTCCGCCTTCAGCTATAAAGCTTTGCAGGGATAGTGGAGTGATTGTTTTTTTATTCGGCTTGCCTTTAACATCAATTCTGCCGGAGAAAATTTTATTACCGAGAGCAGGAGATATTCCGCCGCCGTAGGTTGTTGAATCAAAGGCCATGTATCCGTAATGGGTGAACAACGAAAATAAGTTGTTGGGGAAAACCCGGTCGACTTCTACATCAACATGTTTGGCGTTTACTGTTTCAACACCCAGAGTTTTGTATCCGGATTCTGACAGGAACATCCCGTTGGCAGTGAAGTCAGCAAAAGGTGTGATGTCTGGAATATTTACTTCTGCAATGACTTCTTCTTCAAGCACTGCGCTGTCAGCGGCGGTAAGTCCCTTTTTCAGAGTAATTTTATATTTTTTGCCGGGCAGAAATGAGCCGGATAGGATTAATTTTTTGCCGGATGAAGAGGCTGAGACAGAAACATCGGGCTTAATTGAAATCATTTCCAGCCCTTGTGTCGGAATTACCGGACTTGAAAAGCCCAGTTCGACTCTTGAACCTGAAATGGTACTTGCTCCGCTATATCCATTATATTTCAGGACTGGGTCAAAGACGATTTCAATATTTTTTTCGTAGTCCTTACCTAGTACCATGCTGTCTTTACCGTCAGGCATATCTTTAGCAATTTTGAGAGTATAGGTTTTCTTGTCGGTAGTTTTTTCAATCGGAGAACTGACAAAGCGTTGATAATAGTCATCATAATTGGTGGTGATGCTTATAGGAATATCTTTGCCGTCAGGTCCGGTCAGGGAAATGTTTTTCAGGGTGTTTTCAGGGTTCACATAACTGCTGAAAGAAATATTTCCTTCGATCCTGACCTGTTTGCCCGGACCGGGGACTGGCTCAGCTTGTAAATTGGTTTCAGTGACGGAGAAACTGCCTGTTTGAACTGAAAAAGAGGTTTCTCCGGTGAGCGATTGACCTTTAAGCAGTAAATTATCAGGCTGCATCTCAATTGTGAACCGTGTATCGGGCGCAAATGAAGGATCTGCCTTAAATCGCAGGCCATAAGGATTAATCCATCTCCATTCACCTTTTACTTCGGGAGTAATTTGTGCCGGGGGATTTATTAATGCCGCAGAAACTCCCAGCGGTCCGATGGGTTTGTCAAAAGCAATGAGTAGTTGTGAGTATCCCTGACTGTCGAGGCTGACATCAGTAATGATTACCCCGTCACCTGCGCTCATTCGCTCTGAAATGGATTCATGTTTGTTTTTGAGTAGAGCGGATGCCTGAATAATGCATAGCATCAGCAGCATTCCGATTATGATATTCTTTTTATCTCTGAAAGGTGACGGTCCTCTGTCCATGGGGTAATCCTCATCATATATATATAGCGTTTATTTCTTTGTTCTCAGCGACTGAGGCATAGTGCCATTTTTTTTCTATATAGTCATCGTAAGATGGAACTTTACTTATCGAATAAAAAGGAGATGTTCAGTGCTGAGGACTATTAATAAGTTTACTTGCGAAATAGCTTAAATACAGGGTATGAGATAGTTGTTTTTAGGCGCCATTGTAATAACTGCCTTGTAGTTATTAGTGGTTTGTAAATATTCAGAAGGGGGCCCTCGTGGAAAATCATAATATTGCGATTGTCGGATTGGGGCGAGTCGGGGCGGTTTTTTTGGAGAAGGTTTTAAATAATGACGGAGCTCTTAAAATAAAAAGCGTTTGCGAGTTGACTGAGACAGCCGGTAAACGGTTGGCGCTTGAGAAGGGCGTTCCGGTTGGTTGTATTGATGACATCGTTAAACTGGGTGTTGAAATCGATGTTATTTTTGATTTTACCGGGGATGAAAAGGTCGCTGAGATTTTGCGCAGAAAGCTGGCAGAATCGGGAAATAATTACACTCAGGTTGCACAGAAAAGGCTTGCAAGGCTGGTCTGGGCTCTTATCTCCGAGGATGAATGTTTGCCGGAAGTTAGATCTACAAAGTCTCAGTCATATGCAGATATGCTTTTGTCTCAGCAGGAATAATTTTTTGTATTAAGGCTTTCACTGGTTGGTGAAGATTGGAAGGGTTACAGTGAACCTTGTTCCTTCTCCGGGGTTGGAGTCTGCGGTGATAGTTCCGCCATGGTTATGTGTAATGATGAAATATGAAACAGATAGACCCAGCCCGGTTCCTGCTCCGGGAGCTTTGGAAGAGTAGAAGGGTTCAAATATCCTTTTTAAATATTTGTCAGAAAGTCCCGGACCGTTGTCTTCGATCTCAATGCGAACTGAATTTTTATCCATAGATGTACGAATTGTGATTGTTGGAATTTCTGAGGTTTTGTAGTTTTCGGATAAAGCCTGTGCAGCATTTTTTATCAGATTTAATATGACCTGACTGATTTCCATCTCAGTGAAATTGAAGAGCGGAAGAGGATTATATTCTCTTATAAGATTAATTTTTTTGAAGTCATATTGTTTTTTTAGATCGTAGTCGTTAGCGGCCAGTGACAGAGCATTTTCAATTACTGTTTCAATATTACCCAATACCTTAGCCGAATTACTTTTGCGGCTGAAATCCAGCATGGATCGGATAATTGTTGCCGCGCGGATTCCTGCTTCCTGAATGTTTGACAGGTAATAGTTTATTCCGCGTTTTTCCATGTAATGCTGAAGCTTGACGAGATCTATACCACATTCTTCGGCTACAGGACTATTACCGGGAAGTTCCGGTGAAGTCCTGCGGATAATATTCTGGGTAACTTGAAGAATAACGCCGAGCGGATTGTTTATTTCATGAGCCATGCCTGCTGCAAGGCCCCCGACAGACATCATTTTCTCCGTTTGGATCATAATTTCCTGCATTTTCTTACGCTCGGTAATATCTCGCATAACAATCAGAAGCCGTTTTTTTCCGCCGATGGTTGCAACCCTTGCGAGGTTGTCAGTCCAGAATGGTTCTCCGTTATTGTCTTTTACCATCCACTCGAAGTGAACGGCCTCACCAAGCAGGGCTTTCTTGAATAATTCTATCGCATATTTATTATCATATGGAGGAGTGTTAAAGCTGATTGCTTCCGGGCCCATTCCGATAGCCTGCATTCTTTCAAGTCCGAAGAAGTCAAGAAAAGCCTGATTTATATCAATAAATACACGCAGTTCAATGTCTAGAACGCCGATAGCGTCTTTAGTCGCGTTGAATATTTCGCGGTAAGTAATTTCAGATTTTAACAGATCTTTTCGAGCAGCTTCTCTACTGTCGATCATTTTATTGGCAAGGACAGCCATTTGGTCAAATTCTTTAAATGCTATCTTTGATTGATCAATTTTAACTGGTGAATCAGTTCCTTTGCGGAAAAAACTTTCAAAAGAATTGAAATTGTTTGTTAAAACTTGTTTGAATTTTTCAGTAAAAAAAATAACGGCAAGTGAAAGTAGAAAAAACAGTACACATACCGCTGAAATTTGTAGCAGAAGTTTTTCAAAGAGCTCTTCTTTTTTTGCTTTGAGATTTTGTTCGATCAGAGAAATGTCTGATCCGGACCCAAGGTACCAGTTCCAATCAGTGACGGGCAGGCAATAGCTGATTTTTCGTACTTGATTATAACTCGGATCTATAGACGGAACAGTGTAGTTTAAGAAACCACCTCCCGACTTTGCCATGCTAATTAGTTTTTGTGTAATTTCAGCACCCTTGGAGTTTTTGACTTTGAGAATGTTTTGACCTTTTTTCGGACCTAGAAGGACAAGCCCATCGTAGGTTGCTCCAAAAAAATATTCATCCTTATTTATGTGCATCTGACTGATCCGTTTAAGAACTTCAGTCTGAGTTGCTTGTTTAATTGAATTTGAATTTTGTCCAGCTCCGATAATCCAGTTGAAGGGTTCGAAGTATTTTATGTATGTAATTTTTTGATAAGATTTCCCTGTTTTATCCGGTTTTCGTGAAAGAAACTCAATAAATCCTTCTTTTTGTAATCTGGCGAGTTCAATTGTTTCTTTGATGATAGCCCGTCCGTCCGGGGCTAGTCGTGGCAGCACATTTGTTCGTTCTAATTCAGGCTGGTCGGATGACATGATTTGCATTCCATCCATGCTCAATACAAATATGTGATCGTTGTTGTTGTTATGAATAAGAAAACGTAATGCCTCGATGATCACACCTTTTAGCTCGTCTTCTTTCATGGAATTTTTATATGTTTTATATAAGTGAAGGGCTACTTTATGTGCTTCTAATAATTCTGCTTTGATTGAGTTTTTTGCAATTGTCCGGGCTTTGCTTTTACTGAAATTTATGTAGTCTTCAATTCTCCTCATCTTTGTTTTCAGTGTTGTTTTGACGTTGCCCATAAGAGCTTCTTCGGTCTGGATATTTTCATCATGATAATCTGAAATCATGAAATAAAAGATGATTCCACCAAATATAAGAATTGATGAAATACAAAATGTAAATATATAGCGGGCTAGGGTTGAGACAATACTCTTCATAAAAATACCGACTAAAAATTATATCTGAAGTTTATAAGAGGAAGTTGTCCAAGTGACGGGGTAAATTTGTAGTCTCTCAAACAATGTTTTCTAATTAAATCTGTTATCACTCTGTACTCAATGATACAAGAACGGATTTGAATATTGGGACTACAGTTATTAATAACCGACAGAAAACTTATCCCCGAAGGTGAATCAGGAGAATTTTTCTTTTAATTTTGAGTAGTTTTCCATGTAAACCTCTCTTGCTGCGCTTGTCTTCTCTTATGCTTTTTTTCACGACCTGTGGTTGGTAAATCAAAACTCTTCGTAAAATGTCGACATTTAGATATCTTATCTATCTAATTTAATTGTATTATTTTTTATAGACTAATAATAGTTTGTGAAATTTTGAATTAGGTGCTTGACAAGATTGGTGGGAATCCATAGACCTAATTAACGAAGTGTCAAATGTCTAATGTCGACATTCGCCAGTCAGCATGATGTCGATAAACCCGAATGGAATGATTATTCCAACTGGAGAATTGTAAAAATGAGTAACAAGAAAGCAATCGAAACAAGCAACGCCCCCGGTGCTATCGGTCCCTATTCTCAGGGAGTTGTAGCCGGTAATCTGTTGTTTGCATCAGGACAGCTTCCCATTAATCCCGAAACGGGCAAAATGGTTGAAGGAAGCATTGAAGACCGTGCGCATCAGGTTTTTAAAAACCTTTGTGCAATTGTCGAAGCCGCAGGCGGTAATGCTGACGGTGTAGTTAAAACAACTGTTTTTTTGACAGATTTAGCAGATTTTCAGGCTGTTAATGCTGTTTACAGCGAATATTTCAAAGCACCATTTCCTGCCAGAAGCGCAATTCAGGTTGCGGGTCTTCCTCTTGGTTCTGACATTGAAATGGAAGCCATCATCAGTCTCTAATTTTTAAAATCTCAACTCCTTAAGAAGGAAAAAATCATGAATCTCGCAAAATTCCCTAGACGTGGTTACTTACAGGGCCCTACTCCTCTCGAAGCTCTTCCAGCGTTCTCTAAAGCTCTTGGCGGAAAAGTAAATATTTTCATCAAGCGTGATGATTTGCTTCCAGGCTGCGCAGGCGGTAACAAAACTCGTAAGCTCGACTTTTGTATTGCTGACGCTCTTGAAAACGGTGCTGACACAATCATTACTTGTGGAGCTGTTCAGTCCAACCATTGTCGTTTGACTCTTTCATGGGCTGTTAAAGAAGGTATGGATTGTCACCTTATTCTGGAAGAACGCGTGAAGGGAACTTATTCTCCTCAGGCTTCCGGTAATAACTTTCTTTTCCAGATCATGGGCGTGAAGAGCATTGATGTTGTTTCCGGTGGTTCTGATATGATGGCTAAAATGAAAGAACTTGCTGCTAAACTTGAAGCAGAAGGTAAAAAGCCTTACATCATCCCCGGTGGCGCTTCAAACACAATCGGTGCTACCGGTTATGTTGCTTGTGCTGAAGAAACAATGCAGCAGCTTTTCGAACTCGGCCTTAATATTGATCACATGGTTGTTCCAAGTGGTAGCGCAGGAACTCATGCAGGTATGGTCGTAGGTATGGTCGGTTGTAACGCTAACATTCCTGTAAGCGGTATCAACGTAAGCCGTCCTAAAGATGTTCAGGAAGGAATTGTTCATAAGCTTGCTGTAGAAACTGCTGAGCGCGTTGGCGTTAAAGGTGGAATCCCAGCAGAAGCAATAACTTGTTTTGATAGTTATGTCGGACCTGGTTACTCACTTCCTACTGACAGCATGGTAGAAGCAGTTAAACTGCTTGCTTCCACTGAAGGCATTCTTCTTGACCCTGTATATTCCGGTAAAGCTATGGCTGGTCTTATTGATCTCGTACGCAAAGGGCATTTCCCTGAAGGTTCTAATGTTATGTTTTTACATACCGGCGGATCACCTGCGCTTTACGCATACCTTGATACATTCAGAGACTAATTACATAATGACCCGTACTTCTTTTAAGTGCGGGTCTTTTTTATAAAACCTGGAGGGAGCGAGAGTGTAAATTCTCTCTCTGAATTTTAAAAAAAAATTAGGAGTATTAGAACATGTCCAGAATCCAAACATTGATTTTAGCGCTTGTCATGGTTGTCGCCATGGGTGTTTCTTCTGCAATCGCAGGACCAACTGTAATCAAATTAGCTCATCCCAACGTTCCCCAGCATCCAATGGGACAGGGCTTTGAAAAATTTAAAGAACTTGTTGAAAAACGTACCAACGGTGAATTCCGTGTAGATATTTATGACAGTTCTAAATTTGGTAACTTTGACAGCGTTGTTCAGGGCTTACAGTTCAATATGTTGCAGATGGGTTCTGCAGCAACTCCTAATCTCGCTCCATTTTCAGATGAATTCCTGATTTTTGACCTTCCATTCCTGTTCCCTGATTATGCTGCAGCAGACAAAATTACTGACGGACCTGTCGGTATGAACGCAGCAAAAGCCCTTGAAAAGAGCGGTATTATCGGTCTTGGATATATCGAAATCGGTTTCCGTAACATTTGGAACAACAAACGTACCGTAAAGACTCTTGAAGATGCAAAAGGCTTGAAAATTCGTTCCACTCCTTCCAAAGCTCATATCGCAACTCTTAAAGCTCTGGGCATGAATCCTACACCTATTTCATGGGGTGAAGTTTACACAGCTTTGCAGCAGAAGACAGTTGATGGTATCGACATTGACCTCAATCTCGCATGGCACAACAACTTCCCTGAAGTTAACAACAACCTCACAATTGTTAACAGCCTCTACAGTCCTCACCTTGTTATGATGTCCAAACGTTTCATGGACAGCCTTTCTCCTGAAAACAAGAAAATCATTCTTGATTCATTTGAAGAAAGTAAATTGTATGAGCGTAAACTTATCCGTGACGGAGAAAAGGAAATCATAGGCAAACTCGCCGCTAAAGGTGTAACTGTTTATACTCTGACTCCTGAAGAACGTGCACGCTGGGCAAAAGCAACTGCCGGTGTATACGCACAGTTTCAAGATCGTATCGGCAAGGACTTGATTAATAAAGCCAAAGCAACCATCGCTGGCGAATAAATTCCTGTACAGGCTGCCGGGAAAACCCGGCAGCCCGCTTAACGAGGAGTGTCCCCGTGAGTTTTATGAAATTAAAATATCTTGATAAAATAGAAGAAATTTTTTCTTCGAGCTGTCTGGCTGTAATGGCCTTGATTATCGCAGTTCAGGTCTTTCAACGTTATGTCCTCCAGAGTTCTCTGGATTGGTCCGAAGAACTTGCCCGCTATCTTTTCATTTGGTCTGTGTATGTCGGGTGCAGTTATGCCACACAAGCTGACAGACATCTCGAAGTTACTATTCTTCGTAACATGTTCGGTCCGGCCGTAGCTAAATACATAACAATCGTCGCTTATATTTTCACAATTCTTTTCTGTGGATGTATAGCTGTCTGGGGGATGCAGATGGTTCTGTTCCTTGCTGAAACCGGACAGAAAACGCCTGCTCTCGAAATTCAAATGTACTGGATTTTCCTCAGCGTACCGGTTGGACTGGGCCTCATGGCTATAAGAACAGTTCAGCGTGTAATTTCAATTTTAAAAGGCGAAGTAGATTTCGCTGCCATGTCCTGCAAATAGAAGGTAATCAATATGGAGACTGCAATAATCCTGACTTTCGTGGCCTTGGCTGCGTTTCTACTCCTCAGTGTTCCTATCGGCATAGCTATTGGAATGAGTGTTATAGTAGGTGTATGGGCGGGCGATATGCTGCCTTACGAATTTATTATCCAGAAGATGGTGACATCTCTTGATGTATTCCCTTTAATGGCTGTCCCGTTCTTTATTATGGCCGGGGAGATCATGCAAAAGGGGAGTATGGCGCAACGGTTGCTTACAGTTTCTAAGAAACTCGTAGGGCATATGACCGGCGGCATGGCTCATATTTCTGTGTTGACAAGTATGTTTTACGGAGCATTATCCGGATCTGCTCCTGCAACAGTTGCGGCAGTTGGTGGGATCATGGTCCCTTCAATGATTAAAGAAGGATACAGTAGATCCTTTTCTACAGCCGTAAACACCGCAGCGGGTTGTCTCGGGGTAATGATTCCTCCAAGTGTTCCACTTATTATTTATGGAACTACTGCGGGAGTCTCCGTTGGTGATTTGTTTATTGCCGGAGTTGTTCCGGGGGTTTTCGTCGGAGTTTGCTTGATGATATGCAGTTATGTCATTTCAAAGAAGCACGGCTACACGGGAACTGGCGACCGGGCCGGTTTTAAAGAAATCATGGTTGCTTCAAAAGAAGCTCTTGTTGCTCTGATGGTTCCTCTTATTGTTCTCGGTGGGATTTACGGTGGATTAACCACCCCCACAGAGGCCGGAGTTATTGCTGTCCTTTATGCTTTCATTGCTGAAGGCATATTCCTGAGAACTCTTTCATGGCGTAAAGTTGCTGAAATCTTCAAAGGAACTGCTCTGACTACATCCTCTATCTTTCTTGTTGTCGCGACAGCTACCGCTCTTGGACAGATTCTGCTTTTCTATAATGTTCCAGAGATGCTGGTAGAAATTCTTGTAGGTATTTCTGATAATAAGTATGTATTGATTCCGATCATCCTTGTTTTCCTGCTCATTATGGGAACATTTATGGATGCTCTTGCAAATATTCTGATCCTTACACCTCTTCTTTTACCGGTGGTTAAGGTTCTGGGTATGAACCCGATTCATTTCGGTATTATTATGATCGTATGTTCATCCATGGGATTTTTGACTCCCCCTGTAGGTGTAAACCTGTTTGTCGGATGCAGTATCGGTAATATCAGTATTGAAAAGCTCAGTGCGGCAGTTATGCCTTTCCTTTTCACAATGGTTCTGGCACTGCTTGCAATCGTATTCATTCCTCAGTTATCCCTGTGGCTTCCCGGACTTTAGTAGTAAAGAATCTCACTGTCTGCATATGCAGGCAGTGAGAACTTTTTTTAGGAGCAGTTCATAATGAAAGTAACTAAATCAGTTTCAAAAAAGAGTATTATAGGTATTTCAGGTCATGCCGGAGCCGGACATGTGCATAGCCATTGCGGCTTTGTTCAGGATGATTCGGCTGGTTTTGCTGTGGCAACTGAAATTCTTAAAAAGGCTTTTCCCGCAAGAACCACAATATCCTCCGTTTCTGCGGATCTTTATTCTGGTGAAATAACTGTAGTCACTGACGGCGGTGGAGTTGGAAAAGCTACAGCCCGGCGTGGTTTTACTCCTTATGAAATTGAGTTGCTGGACAGAGGTGAAGGGCTTGATGCTGTTTACAGTCAAACTGCTGCTTTTAAAGTTTTCGGTAGAATTTACGGACAGGGAATTCTTGAAGCTCCTGTAGCTTTGCAGACAGCGTGCTGTCTCGCCGTTATGGATACTTTCGAAAAACAGTTCCCCGGTGAACTTGTATACGGTCTTGAAGACATGCCTAATAAAAATGGTGGTTGTTTCGGGGCTTGTGTTGAAATTGAAGGAATTCCTGTTTCTGTGATGGCTTTGGTTAATAGCAGTGACGGTGGCGTGGGGCCGGATGAAGATCTGGAAGGGAATATCATGCTTGGTGATAAAGGGCGTGCTATGAAAGATCTTGGCCTTGATGTTGTCCCCACAATTGTTCTTGAAAGCAAAGCTTATGTCCCGTCTCTGTGTCAGGGAATCGATCATGACAGACTCTGGGTTCGCATTAATAAAGATTCAGACAACGTTTATGTTTATGAAGCCCTCTTGAAGGCACTTGAAAAAACAAAATTTCCTTATATAAATTCAGATACTGCATACCCTAGAGGGACCGGTGAATTAAAAGATGCGGTTGAAACGTTGGGAGAGCGTATCTCTCAAATAGGCTCGAATTTTAGTAAGACAAAGACTTCCGCAGAAAAAGTTGCTCTCATTGCCGAACTGGCCCTTCTTGTCAGTCAGGATGCCGGGGGAGTAACTTTTATGAGTTCTCATATGCATGATCAGGTCGGAGGTGGCGGAATTATGCCTGGAATGTGTGCGGTTTTGTCGATGACCGTCTCTGAAGCATACATCCGTAAATGGAAAATCCCTGCATTTGTACCTGCCGATTCTGTTAAATTTTTACAAGTTATCAGCGAAGCATTGCCTGTTCTTGCAACGAACATCCATGAAGCAACTGAACAGCTCAATGAACGTTTTTCATTTAATAAGGATGATCATGAATTTTTGTTCGGCTCAAAAACGGTTCGGAGCTGAAGTTTATGAAAATCTTCGCTCAGTACCGAACAGGCCGACAATAGGTCTGTTTGATTCAGGAGTCGGCGGGTTGTCGGTTCTTAAAGAACTTGTTAACCAACTACCTGAATTTAATTATATTTATCTAGGCGATACAGCTAGACTTCCATACGGTAACAGAAGTCCTGAAACTATTATCGATTTTTCAATGCAGGCTGCTCGTTTTCTGATTTCTCAAGAGGCTGAATCCGTAGTGATTGCATGCAACACCGCCTCGTCTGTAGCTCTCCACACTGTGAAAGATTCTTTTCCCGGAGTCTCCGTTACAGGGATGGTTGTTGCGGGTGCCCGGGCGGCAGTTTCTAAATCCCGGGGCGGTAGCATTGCGGTGATCGGGACTACTTGTACTGTTACCGCGAAAGCATATGAGAGAGCTGTTGCAGCTTTAGACGCGACTATAGAAGTTAAATCAGCCGCTTGTCCTTTTCTGGTTTTACTTGCAGAGGAAGGATGGACTGATGATGAAATCGCTTATATGTCGGTAAAAAGATATATTTCTCCACTGCTTGAAAGCTTTGGCGGAATTATGCCGGATAGTCTTATTTTGGGTTGTACTCATTTTACTCAATTTAAAGAGTTGATTCAAAAGATAGTAGGACCGCAGACAGTTCTTATCGATCCTGCTGAAAGTCTTGCTGTTGAGTTGAAAGGGCTGTTTAAGATACCTGATCCACATGCTCCTGATGATAAAGGAACCATTTCTTTTTATGCAACGGATGCCCTGAGCCGCTTTGCCCGTGTTGGGGGAAAGTTTCTCGGAACTGATATTTCGGCCGAATCTGTCGGCAGAGTTAATCTCGACAACCAATGAACTTACCTGTAAAGATATGAACAATAATTATTCAAATATTTCATCCGTTGCCCGTGATCCTTTCAGTTCAGAGGAAGATATGATCGGTATAAAAAAATTGACCTATAGTGAACAGGTTGCTGAGTATATCAAGCGTCTGATCCTTGAAGGTGAACTTTCGCCCGGAGATCAGGTCAAAGAAGTAGTTCTTTCCAAAACTCTGGGTATCAGCCGCGCTCCGATTCGTGAAGCAATGCAAATGCTTTCTCGAGAAGGGCTTATTTGTTTTGAGCCGCAAAAAGGTAAATATGTTGCAGCGCTGACAGCAAAACAGATAGAAGACAGCTATTTTACCGGTGGCGTTCTTGAAGCAGCCGCTGTAACTCAGGCTATATCTCTGTATTCTGATGAAGACCTAAGTAACCTTAAAGAGGTTGTAGAAGGGATGCGGCAGATTGCAGAGACTGGTGAGAACGAAAAATCTTTAGCTGAACTCGATAACGCTTTTCACAATATTTTATTTTCGCGTATCAATAATGAACTGCTGATCGAGTTGTGCAGACGTTCATGTCAGGGAATCTCAAAATTTCTTCTATATCGCTACTGGGTAAATCTGTTTACACCTCAAGAAGTGTATGAGCGGCATAATTTAATATTCGAGGCGCTTGAGTCTAAAAAATCTTCCAGACTTGAGAAGGCAATAAGAAAGCATTATATTGATTCAGGTAAAAGAATGGCTCGGCATGGAGTTGATCGGCAGGAATAGATTTTTTTAGTGGTTATTTCGTCAGATTGAGCAAAAAACAGTGCAAACAAGAAAAAGGACTTAGATTTTTATCTAAGTCCTTTTTTTGTGGTGTAACCGAGCCCTCTTCTTTGCATGTTCAATATCTATTTATACTGTCGAAAACGACTCCAGAGCCGATTAGGAGTGTGCTCGGAATTGTGTGCACTTTTGCACACAGCAGACGGTGCTAATCAGCCTTGCGTTTTTGGTGTTCAACAGATAAAGCGGCAGCAGAAAACAAGAGGGCGAATGCTGCCATTTGATGCGGTTATGATCGCCCACTTAACGTTGTTCTTATTTTGTTTATCTTTAGACAGTAGATGTTCAAAAAGTTGTATATTTATATTGGATTCTGCTTGTTTGCATGCAAGATCTTGTACACATGTTCCCCTCTTTATTTGATGTTCTAAATGGTATTTATCATATATTTTAGGTGTTTACCTCTGGATGTCTTTTTTTTCACAAACTCGGCACGTGTTTTGCTTTTTGTGATTGGTTGCGTTCATGCTTTCTCTTGTTTGTTTCAAGAACCGGAAAGCGGATGCACCGCAGTGCTGTGGGGGCCGTATTGTGGTGCTGTCTTAATGCAATACTTGGCAGGAGTATGTGTCGTTTTTATCTTTGAGAAAAAAAAGGGGAAGGGATGAAAGCCCGTCTATTAGCTCTCATGGGAGAGACCGATTATTCGATTTTTGTTACTGTCATGGCCTTGATGCTGTGTATTCTTACCGCCATTAGTATGAACCCCGCTGCGGTGAGCAGTGCGCTGTCGTTTTTTCAGAATGTGATTACCGTGAACTTTACGTGGTTCATCATGTTGCTGGTTGGAGTGAATTTTTTCTTTGCCATGTGGATTGCCCTTAGCAGGTATGGTAAAATCATTCTCGGTAATGAAGGCGACAAGCCAGAATTCAGCTACCTCAGCTGGATATCTATGTTGTTCAGTGCTGGTGTTGGTATTGGTTTTGTCTGCTTCGGCGTGGCAGAACCCATGTGGCATCTGTATACCTCCACCCATACTGCAAACATGGGAGCTACCGGCGCAGCTGCGGGCGTGCCCATGGCCATCCAGATTACAGTGTCCAACTGGGGCGCGTCTTGCTGGGCGTTGTTCGCAGTCGGTGGAATGGCCATTGCTTTGCCTTCGTATCGTAAGAATCTGCCCATGTGCGTAGGTACCGGACTGTTCGGTATTCTGGGCAAAAAGTGCACGACTAGTCCCATTGCCAAAGCTGCTGATACTTTAGGTATCATCGGTGCAATCTGTGGTAACTCGGCAGCTCTTGGTATGGGTGTAATGTCCATCTCCACGGCAATGCTGCGTATTTTTGGGGTAGAGATTGGTACATTTGGCCAGTTCAGTATTATGGCCACTATTATCGTTGCTTTTATCATTTCGAGCGTCAGTGGCTTGCAGCGTGGCGTTAGAATCCTATCCATCGGTAATCTTGTCATTGCTGCCGGACTGCTTATTTTTGTTCTCGTCGCTGGTCCGACAACTTATCTTCTGAATATGGTGACTGAGGTTACAGGCATGTACGTCAGTCAATTCATGAATATGAACTTCTTCACCGACGCCGGTCATCTGCAGCAGGGTGGTTGGATCAGGTGGTGGCCAGTTTTCTATTGGCTCTGGTGGATTTCCTACATCCCGTTCGTTGGCGGTTTTATCGCTCGTATTTCCAAAGGGCGGTCCCTTCGTGAATTTGTCGTGGGCGTCACCTTGGCAACCACAGTCGTTTCCCTTCTTTGGTTCACTATAATGGGTGGGGCCGGTGCTTGGGCTGAATTGTCCCACAATCTGCCTATTTGGACCACCATGCAGGCGCAAGGCAGTGAACCTGCTATTTACATGCTGTTGGAATCTTATCCCATGGGTAATATTGCGGCCGTCTTTGCTTTGATCAGTCTCTTGGTGTTCACCATCACAACCTCCGACTCCGCTTCCTTCTTCATCTCCATGCAGGTGTCCAAAGGAAACCGGAACCCCACGGCTGCCTCGCGTATCCTTTGGGGATTGGTTCTGGGGATGCTTGGTGTGGCCGTTATGGCTGTTGGCGGCGAAGAAGCTATGAATGCGCTGAAATCATTGGCTGTTGCCGGTTCTGCTCCGTTCTGTATCATCCAGGTCATGCTGATCATCTCGCTCTATAGGATGCTGAAGATGATCGACAGGGGTGAAATGTAAAGTTCTCGTTTCGATTGAATAACGAAGCCCCCCGCAAGAAGAATCTTGCGGGGGGCTTTTTGTGTTGTAGCTGTCTTACAGGATGCCGAGCATCTTGATTCGGTAATGCAGGCTCGATGGAGACATTTCAAGAATTCGTGAGGCCTTGGCTACATTGCCACCAGTGAGGCGAAGCACCTTGCGAATACATCGTTCTTCATATTCCTTGATGCAAGCTTTGAGCGGGATGCTTTGTCGTGACCCGATATCATTGAAATCCATGATTTCCTCGTCGGCCACAAGCGAATTCGTGCTGGGGAACATGGTCTGAGTCCCGCTGGTGAGTTCGGTTCTGTCATAGGAATCAAGGAAATGCGCAGGAAGCTTCCGTTTGGTGATGATACGGTCATCGTCCAGAAGCGCTAGAGTGCCTTCGATGACGTGTTTGAGTTCTCGGACATTGCCAGGCCAGTCATGTTTCTGGAAAAGGTCAAGGATATCGTCAGAAAAGATGACGGGTTGTTGATCGAGGCCATTGTATGAGTCTTTAAGGAATGAATTGATGAGTATGGAAATGTCATCCTGTCGATTCCGTAACGGAGGGATTGATACGCCAACCACAGCAAGTCGGTAATAGAGGTCACGGCGTAGAGATCCTCGTTCAATGGCCTTGAGTGGGTGTTCATTAAGGCTGCTGATGATTTTAACGTCCACCTCTTTTTCGTTGAGGCAACCTACTCGACGGATGCGTTTCTCCTGAATGACACGAAGCAGCTTGGCTTGTAATCCCATGGGCATGGAATTCAGTTCGTCGAGGAGGATGGTGCCGCCGTTTGCTTCTTCAAACAGCCCTGTTTTGTCAAGGGCATCTGTGAAGGCTCCCTTGGTTGTACCGAAGAGCATTCCTTCAAGGAGAGCTTCGGGAATGGCCGCACAGTTGATTGGGATAAAAGGGCCTTCGCGTCTTGTGCTGGCGGAATGGATTGATTGAGCAAAGAGTTCCTTTCCAGCGCCGCTTTCGCCCCAGATCATCACGGCAGAGTCATTATTTGTGGCGGCCTTGGCGTGGGCGATGGCGTCGAGAAAGCGGCGATCCTGCCCTATGATTTTGTCGAAGGTGAAGAGGGCCTGTTTACTGCCGCCGTGTTTTTTACCTCTTTTCGTTTTTTGGGGCGGTGCATCGGTGAATATCTGGTTTGTGCTGGTGTTCATTGTGAAAGAGATCACACCGTCCACTTTGCCGTCCCTGAAGAGAGGGAAGAAGTCGTTGTAAGATTCAAATAATTCGTTTTTTCGAGTCTTGTACCAATAGGTCTTTTTCAGAAGCGGTTTGCCTGATCGCAAACACTGAAGTGTGGGGATGATGTTTTCCTCATTAGCAAGGTACAGTCTATTGATTGGTTCGCCGATGACTGAGATGTGTTCAAATCCATCAATCCTTTTCTGTAATGGATTCATGTAGTTGACGATGCCTTTGCCGTTCACGATGACCATACCCATGCTGAAGTGATCCCACAGGCAGGTGATGGACGGATGGAGCAGGGTTTCCCTGTTCAGATTATGGAATGTTTCGGTATCGATATTCATGATTCCTCTCAATGTGTGCTTGGTGAGGCGACTTTTTTTAACGTGTCTTGCAATTCGGAATACATATTGGTGTTGCGATAGGCAATCCCAGATTTTGAATAAAAATGCAAGTTTTTGAAGTTAATATTAAAACTTGCATTTTGAGAGAGGCCTGTCAGAAGCTTGTCTTTTATAATTATCCTGTTATTTCAATGTTTAAAAAACTTTTTTTGCGATTGATACAAATGGCACAACCTCTGCAAATGATCATTTTGAAAGTGCATGGAGCCCCCACACTTTGAATCGTGCATTTCTACAATTAGCTGAATCAATACGTAATAAATTCAATCCCTGATCAGGAGGGAACAATGTTAAAAGAAGATACCGCCGCTACCACTAGTTACGCTGTTAACTGGGACACCGCTGATGAGCGTGTTCAGGAGTGCAAGGAATTCTTGCTCAACGCTCCTCAGGTGATGGACCCCGAACGCTTGCAGTTCCTGCACGAAGTTTATGCTGAGAATCCCGGTGAAAGCACCCTGCTTATTCGTGCACGTTTGTTGGAGCGGGTTCTTGCCAAGAAGACTATTTTTCTTGATGGCAATCCTCTTGTTGGCACTCTGACAGGTGTCCGGGCTGGCGTGTATGCCTACCCCGAGTGGAACGTCTCTTGGATTAAAGATGAGATGCGTCTCGCCAAAATGAGTTCTCTCGGTGAAATGAAGATCGCTGACGAGACTCAAGACCTGTTGAAGCAGACCTACACTGAATGGCGTGGTCGTACTTGCATCGACATGAATAATCGCATGTACAAGGACATCTACGGCGATAATCCTACCAAGTATGGTAAGTCCGGCCTTTGGTACGATCATGTGTCCATAACTTCCGGCTCTGGTATGGTCGATTACCCCAAGGTTCTCAAGCAGGGTATCCGCGCGCTTGTTGATGACGTCAGGGATCGTTTGCGTACTATGCCCACCACTGTGGGTAATAAAGAGAAGGTCGATTTCTATCGTTCTGTGATTATCTCTCTCGAGGCTGTTGTTAAATACGCCAACCGTTACGCGGACTTGTGTGAAGCTACCGCCGCCGAAGAGTCTGATTCAAAAGTTAAAGCGGAATTGTTGGAAATCGCCGAAGTTTGTCGCCGTGTACCCGAGTACCCCGCTCGTAACTTCCGCGAAGCAATTCAGTCCTTTTGGATGGTCCATATTTGTCTCGAAATTGAACAGATGGCTTGCGCCAACACTCCTGGCCGCTACGGTCAGTATATGTATCCTTACTACCGCAAAGATATTGATGAAGGCCGTATTACCAAAGAACAGGTCATGCAGCTTCTCAAGTTCCAGTGGATTCGTCACCTTGAGCTGGCCGAATACCAGGGCAATGCCTATGCCATGGCCTTGTCCGGTCACACTGGCCAGACCATTACCCTTGGCGGTTTGACTGCTGATGGTGAGGACGCCTGCACCGAGTTGGAAGAGGTTATCCTCGAAGTCCAGACTCAGATGAGGAACCCGCAGCCAACTCTGACTTTGCTTTATCACCCGAAGATCAAAGATTCTTACATGAAGAAGGTTGTAGAATGCATCAAAGTCGGTGGTGGTCAGCCTCAGATTTTGAATAATAACATAGTGATTCAGCGCATGCTGGCTCGTTTCGCTCCTTACGAGGGCGGTATAACTCTGCAAGATGCTCGCAACTGCGGCAATATCGGTTGTGTGACAACAGGTATCGCGGGTAAGGGAAGTTATCTTTATCAGGAGAATCATCCGTCTTTGCCCAAGCTCATTGAGTTGATTCTGAATAATGGTCAGGACCCAATCACCAAGTATCAGATTGGTGCTGAGACAGGGTGTCCGTCCAAGTGGGAAACCTTTGAGGATGTCTATGACGCATACAAGGAGCAGTTGAAGCACTTGTTCAAGATTTCCATGCGTCACTCCGACCTTGGCAACATGGCCCGTCTTCAGGTCGTACCCTCCATTTTCCGTTCTGCCATGTATGACGGTTGTATCGAGAAGGGTATTTGTGAAGAAGCTGGCGGCGTAACTTATCCGCAGTCTTTGTGCATCACCACAGGCGGAGTGGATGCGGCTAACTCTCTGCTTGTCATCAAACATCTGGTTTTCGACACCAAGAAAATCTCCATGCACCAACTTATTGAGGCTTTGGAAACTAACTTTGTCGGTCATGAAGATATTCAGAAGATGTGCTTCGAAGCGCCTAAGCACGGCAACGATGAGCCGGAAACACAAAAGTTCGTTCAGCAGTTCTACCGCGACGTGGATAATATCCATCGCGCGTCCGGTGTGGACTTTCTTGGCCGTGAGCCGTTGATCGACGCTTATTCCCTTTCTTATCACAACTATTTTGGCGCGCTCATGGGTGCACTTCCCACTGGTCGTAAGGCGGGCAAGGCTCTGACCGATGGCTCGGTTTCCGCAATGCCTGGTACGGACAAAGAGGGCATTACCGCGCTCATTAAGTCCGGTGCTGAGGCCATTGATACCGCATCGTACAGCTCCAACCATTTTAACGTGAAATTCCTGCCCTCTGCATTGGAAGGCCCCAACGGATATCGTACACTGGTTTCCCTTATTAAAACCTACTGCGATTACGGTGGATCTCATGTCCAGTTCAACTGCGTCAGCTCCGAAACCTTGCAGGAGGCTCAGGACGCACCGCAGGAATATCGTGATTTAACTGTGCGAGTTGCCGGTTTTACCGCCTACTTTACCCGCTTGGATAAGGGCGTGCAGGAAGAAATTATCAAGCGTACCGAGTACGTCAACTAACCAGAAAACAGAGTGGGCTGTGCCAATACGGTACAGCCCTCCAAAGAAAGACGATTCATAGGAGATGAGTGATATGTTCAAAGTAGAAACCACCGATGATGCTTTGGCCCACCTGAAGGCCGTTTTAGAGCAGGAAGATGAAAACGGCATCCGAATTTTTCAGTACTCCACTGGTTCCCCTTGCTGTCGCAAGATTTTGCTTGGTGTGACTCCAGATGAGCCGGACGATCTTAATGACGAAGTTGAAGCCGAATATTATGGCATTAATTTCATCGTTGAAGAGGAAGTGATGGATCGTTACGGTAAGAGTTTCAAGATTTCTCTGGACGACAAAAAATTGCCTCTTGTCGTCGCAGAATAATCTCCTCCTCCCCCCACATCCCGCTCTCCATGCCTTTGAATCCTTACCTGAGGGCATGGAGAGCGGAATAATTTAACAAGAGCAGACATTATGCTGATGGCTGCGGAGATAATGATGAGTCAGGGAATAATCAACAATATCCAGCGAATGTCTGTGCAGGATGGGCCTGGTCTTCGAACAACAGTGTTCTTCAAAGGGTGTCCATTGAAATGTCGGTGGTGCAGCAATCCTGAATCGCAAAGTTTCCAGCCACAACTGTTGTATTATGATGAATTGTGTGTGGGGTGCGGAGCCTGTGCCGCCTTTTGTCCCGAGGGTGCAGTGAGTGAGCAGGATGGTAAATTTATCGTTGACCGTGACAAGTGTATCGACTGTGGCAAGTGCGTCGAGGCTTGTCCTTCCAAGGCTCGGGAAATGGTCGGCAAGACTTTGTCCGTCGAGGACGTCATGGATATCGTGTGCAAGGACAGCCTGTTTTATGAGAATTCAAACGGCGGTGTGACCTTGGGGGGCGGAGAGTGCACCTCCGGTGGTGATTTCTTTTTCGATCTGGCCAACGCGATCAATGAAGAAGGTTTCCATCTCACTATAGACACCTGCGGTTTCTGTGCCCCGGCCCGTTTTGATAAGGTTATCAAGGTAGCCGATCTTTTTCTGTTCGATATGAAGCACATGGACCCGGAAGAGCACAAGCGGCTGACGGGGCAGGACAATAAGATCGTTCTTCGCAATCTGCGGACGGCTCTGGAATCCGGCGTAGAAGTAACTATCCGCGTACCGCTTATGCCGAATCTCAATGATTCTGATGAAAATATTGGAGCCATGGCTGAATTTCTCAAGGAATTCGGCAAGGACGAGATTGAGGTCATGCCGTGCCACGCCTTTGGCCGGAATAAATATGCAGCTTTGGGATGGGAATATCTTATCTCTGAGGAATACGCGCCTGAACAATTGGAAGTCGTGCTGGGACGATTTGCCCATCATGGTTTAAGGGCCTTGATTGTATAACAAAAGCGCCTGAATAAATTTACTCAAGTCCGAACCTGAAGCCTCTTGGTGAATTGGTCAGGGGATGCGAGTTCTCGAAGGAAGTGAAATGAGTCTTAATTCAAAGGATAATATGCAAATTGCCAAGGTCGGCAAAGAGGCTCGGAGTCTGTACGGCAGTCATGCTCTGTGCTGCTCCGAAGCCGTGCTTACCGTGATTAATAATGAGTTCGGTGGCGGTTTGTCACAAGACCTTGTCATTGCATTGTCCAAGGGATTTTGTGGCGGTATCGGGGATGCTGGTTGTATTTGTGGCGCATTGACCGGAGCGGTCATGGCCCAGAGCCTCATCCTCGGCAAAGGCCCCCAGCCTGCCGATGACAAGCAGGTGCGCAAGGCTTCCAAGGAGTTACATGATCGATTCATTACTTCGTATGGCAGCGCGTGTTGCCGTGTGTTGTGTGAGGGTCGTGATCCAAATTCAGAATCCAAGGGCCCGTGCCTGGACTATGTGGAATCTGCTGCGTCCATCTGCGCCCATTTGCTTCTTGAACCCGTTTCCCCCAACTTGAGTTTCGACAGTGAGGACACCGCTGCGGTTTATGCCGCAAAGATGAAGCAGATGCGCCGTGAGCGGAAAGTAAGCAAGATTGTTGAATAACGCAGAAAGAAATTTTTCAAGGGAATAAATATACAATGGAATTGATAGAAGAAAAGCCTGCAAGGGCAGAACTTCAAGATAAAGCTCTGGCCTTTGCTAAGGTTGGCATAATATTTGGCCTGCTTTCCGGCTTTCTTTGGGCCTGGGATGGTTTGTTGGTCGAGCTGGCGCATGGATACCAGCCGTTCAACATGGATTCGGCAGGTTTAGTGTTTATGGTTATTGCGGCCTTGTGCGCAGGATTGCATGACTTCTTTGCCGCTATATTTGTTTCGGCCTATAATTATAAGGCCGGTAAGCTGTGTGAAGTTGGGCGAAGTGTCGTCAGCAAGCCTGGCCGGATTATCATTCTGGGCAGCCTGATTGGGGCTTCCTGCGGAATGGGCGGCTATATGGCTGCGTTGCAATTGGTTCCGGCTGCCTATGTGATGCCTATCACTGCGTTGTATCCAGGCGTGGCGGTTGTTTTGGCCGTAATTTTTCTCAAGGAATCGATCAAGCCGTTGGCTTGGGTTGGTATTGCCGTCTGTATTGTAGGAGCCGTAGTAATTGGCTACACACCGTCGGATGCTGACAGTGCCAGGACAGCGACATTCACGCTGGGTATCATTTTCGCCATTGTTGCAACAATAGGTTGGGGGGCGGAGGGAGTATGCGTCACATCCGGCATGGATTTCATTGATCCGGTGGTGGCCCTCAATATCCGTTATATCATTTCTTCTTGCTTCTACATTTGCTTCTTGATGGCTTGTTTTCTTTTTGTTGAATTTCCGATAGATGCTTCTGCCTCGATGATTGTCAGCAGCCTCATGTCCAGCAAAGGATTGCTGTTTATGGCGTGTGCCGGTGTCGTCGGCGGCATTACGTATGTGTCATGGTATCGGGCTATGAATATGACTGGCGTGAGTCGTGCCATGGCTCTGAATATTTCTTATGCACTCTGGGCTATTGTCTTGAGTGCCCTGTTTACAGAAATTGACATCACAATGCAGTTAATTTTTGGAGCCGCCTGTATCTTTGTTGGGTCGCTCTTCGTTATCGGTAATCCAAAAGATATGATCAATCTGCGAAATGTGGATTAGGAGGATAAGGATATGAAACGGCCTTTTCGATTGGCAATAGCTTCTCTGTTTTTGAATGAGCATTCGCTGGGTACTGACGAAGTGCTGCAGAGAATGCAGCCTGATTATGAATTAGAAAAGCATTTTACTTATAAGAATGTGGAGAGCGACCTGATGGCCTTAAAGGCAGTCGGGATTCTTAAACTCTCACCGGTGGAAGAGGAACGATATTTCTTGTCTTGTTACGGAAAAGAAAGAGTAGAGAGGGCTTTGTAAGGTGATTCATTGTGCAGGGATTCTATTTTTCTAAAGAAGTGTGCGTGACGAAAATGGCTGCCCTTTGGTCCAGAACAGCCAATACAATTTTAAACTCATTAATAAGATAAATCATGGAAAATAAACTAAGAAATATTACCGATTCCCTTGCGTGGAACCTGTTTCTGCTAGTCCTTGGCGGTTTCGTATATGTTGTCGGTTACAACGGAGTGGCTGTGCATCATGATTTCGTGCCTGGCACCTCGTATGGCTTAGCGGTTGTTATTCAGAAGAATTTGCCGAGTCTCTCCTTGGCCAGTTGGTATTTTACCATCAGCATCCCGATGTTTATTGCTGCCTGGAAGGGCGTTTCAAGGCGTTTCTTCTTTCTTAATCTTGCAACGCTGGTGGCCGTGACGTTGATGACCTCCTATGTCCATCTTGACTTGGGGATCAAAAACGAGATGAATGCAGCCATCGTTGCCGGCGCGATCATGGGAGTTGGTTGTGGTCTCATTTTTCGTACCTACGGAGGCGGGGGAGGTCTGGACGTCGTTGCGGTTATTTTGAACCGCAAGTTCGGAATACGAATTGGAGTTTTTTATTTCTTTGTCAACTCATGTGTTATGTTCTCTGCTCTGAGCCGCTATACACCTGACAAGCTTATTGCCTCCATGGTGATGATTTTCATTTGTTCAGTGGTCACTGAGTATGTTCTGTCGCTTTTGAATCAACGCAAGGCCGTGCGTATCGTAACCAAAAAGACTAATGAATTGGTAAAGATTATGACGGAAGAAAAATACCATGTGACGGTCTTTCAAGGGAAGGGCGGTTACACCGACGATGACGTAGATATGGTCTTTTCGATTTCGGATAACATCCGTCTACGTTCATTGGAACAGTTGGTTTTTGATTGTGATCCCCAAGCTGTTTTCGTTGTTGAAAACACATTTAGTGTTATTGGCGGAACGTTTGCACGGCGTAAAGTTTATTAGATAATTAGTTATTGTATTGCAGGGATTTGCTAACCAACCGACCTGCACATTTTAAGTCAGTAGAGATATAAGACAAGCCCCACAGTGACAGAAGTCATTGTGGGGCTTGTTTTGTGTCTTTTTTGTTTCCTAATCCACAGCAGCAGCATGCGTAACCCTGTTAAATCAGGCACCACCTGCACACTGTCACACACTGCACAATCCGGTAGTGAATCCCTGCGTACACTTCAAAATTGTATTGACCGCATTTCTAAGCTGCCTATCCGGCAGTGAACTAGGCTTTTTGTATTTAATATTTTATAATTCTACAAGGTTGTGTTGTGAAAAATATAAAAACTCTTTTAGGTGCAGCATCTTTATCTATCTTAAATTGTTGTGTTTATTAGTTGTCTAAAAAAAAGGGTTTTACGGGGGGGAATCTTACGGATTGGACAAAAACAGCGCAAAAAAGAAAAAGGACTTAGATTTTCATCTAAGTCCTTGTTTTTCTTGTGGTGCGCCTGAGAGGATTCGAACCTCTGGCCTACGGATTCGTAGTCCGGCGCTCAAACTAATTTTTTATGCCTATCTTTAGTGCTCTTAATTCCTTTGATTGCTTGATTTTATCTTTCTTGTTGTGTAGAAAGTCTTCACATGTCTTCATACGTTTTCATAGCTAATAAGGCCGAAAATGGTAAGAAAGTGGTAAGAAGATGGTAAGAAAGTTAAGAGGAGGGAATGATGGCAACTCCTAAATGGGAAGCTTCACAGAAGTTCAAAGGCGTTCGATGGTATAAGCACGAATCCAGAAAGTATGGTGTTCGATATGATCGTTGTTTTGATATCAGGTACTCAGGTTCAGGTCAGAGATTTGCTTCAACTCTTGGCTGGGAATCGGCCGGATGGTCTGAAGAGAAAGCATATCTAAAACGTGACGAATATTTGGAAAATTTAAAAAAGGGCGAAAAGCCCTATACCTATAAGCAAGAACTTGAGCTTTTAAAACTAAAGAACGAGCTAGATAGTCAAATCGAACTACAGGAAGCGGAATCCAAACATAATGAAGGTATTACTTTTGGTGAAGTTTTTGCGGCTTATTTGATCTGGGCTAAAAACAACAAAAAGCATTGGAAAGATGACGAGCAGCGTTACAATTCACATTTGAAAGGTAGCCTGCACACAGTTCTTTTCAATGAGGTTAACAGCTATCTTCTTGAGCAGATAAAAGCGACGCTGCTCAGAAAGCTTTCTCCTGCCTCTACTAAGCATTGTCTCGTGATAGTTCGGCAGGTGTACAATAGAGCCATTGAAGGGGCTATTGGGGTCAATGAAAAGCACTTTGTGTGGCATGGTGTTAATCCTATAGCAGGTGTAAAGCTTAGAAATTTAGTTGGTGATAATTCTAAGCAACGAACTTTAGATACTTTTGATTCTAAGAGGGGGGAGCAAGGGAGTGATGAACGCAGATTAATGGCTTCCCTTGAGGAAAGGTCTTTTGTTACTTATGGGCTTGCAATGACCAGTCTTTATGGAGGGCTTAGATTTGCAGAAGCAGCGAATTTGAAGTGGATGCACATAGACTTAAAAAGTGGCCATATCAATTGTCTTGAAGGTAAAGGTGGCTTGGATCGTAAAATATTAATTCCAATCCATAAAAAACTTTATAGAGCGTTAGAGCTCCAGTTTGAAAAGCAAAATCCCAAACAGATTGATTTAGTCTGGCCCGGGCGAGGCAATATCCCGTTCAAGAGTGTGAGTGAAACTTTTCCCAGAGTTGTAAAAAAATTAGGATTAAACGAGGGCATAACAGACCGCAGAATGACGCTTGATTTTCATTCTCTACGGCATACCTTCGCAACGAGACTCGGCAATGCAGGTACACCTATAACGATCTTGAGAGATCTGTTAGGTCACAGAGATTTCACTATGGTTTCAAGGTATGCGAAATCAAGCCAGAGTGTAGCTGAAGAGGCAATTGCGCGGTTGGGATAGTAAATTGATTTGAACTTTTTTAAGGTTTAAATAAACCGTATCAGGATAAGAATGGAGTTTTTGGGGTGAAGCTCATTGTATCGGCAGCCGGATTAAACATGTTGTCCCGACTCCTTCCTCACTTTTAAACTCTATTGTACCACCATGTTTTTCGGTTATAATTGAGTACGCAAGAGCTAAACCTTGGCCTGAACCTACCCCCATCTCTTTGGTTGTAAAGAAAGGATCGAACACACGCGGCAAAGCCTCGGCAGGAATACCCGCTCCCGTGTCATGAATTATAATTTCAAACCACTTATCAACATCTCGTGTTTGAATAGTGATGGTTCCTTTCGTGTCACTGTGTTCATATTTTTGTTTTAATGCGTGGGCAGCATTAATTACTATATTAACAAAAACCTGATTCAGTTCGTTAATATAACAGGGAATCGAAAATTCTTCATCTTTAAAATCAAAGACGACATCTGCATGATATTTCCATTCGTTCCTACATATTATACTGGTAGTTTTCAGTGCATCATTGATATCCGAAGAAACTTTACTATCAGATCCGGGATGTGAAAAACGCTTTAAGGCGCTAACAATACTTGAAATCTGATCTACTCCCTCAATCGATTGCAGAATAGAATTCGGTAGTTCTGTGAGAAAATAGTCAATATCCTGTTTATCCCACTGAGTTTGCAACTCTTTTTGACCCGTCTTGCAGAGAGAATCGAAGTCATTTCGATATTTATTCAAAAAGGAACTAATCTCATCAAATGCACCGCTCATAAATTTCAGATTCCCTCCAATATATTGTGAGGGGGTGTTAATTTCATGAGCTATTCCAGCAGACAGCTGCCCGATGGATTCCATTTTTTGCGACAAGGCTAAGCGGCGTTCCAATTTCTTTCTGCCTGTTATGTCAAATATGATCCCAAGGAATTTATTTTTTCCATCAATAACATCTTCCAAAACAATTCTCTGTATCGGGACCATCTGGCCATCATACTTCGAGATCCTGAGGTCAGTTCCCCCATTCCTCTCAATGTTTGCAGTGCAAAACGGCACTTTTTTTCCACTTGAATTTATACAATTAAGAACATCGATATTCATGCCTACATAATTTTCTTCTGCCCCTTGCAGCATATCCAGAGCTATGTTGTTAATCGTTTCAATTTTCTGAGTCTCCCGATCAACAACTATTATTCCTGCTTTTATTCCCAGCAGAATCCTGTGCAGCAACTCTTTAACAGCTGTCAAATCATGCTTGTTTTTCAATCGCTGAATGGCCAAAGCAAATATGTTTGTAAAAGGCTTGAGATTTTCAATGTCATTTTCTGTGTAGTCACTTGATTTATTGGCCAGCATAACTTGTCCAAACAAATTATCCCCAAGCAGCACAGGAATACTTAGTAAGTTGTTCAATTTAACGTGCCCATCAGGAATACCGGTTGAGGCGTGATGCTTGGCAACATCATTTGTGAAAAATGGTTTTCGTGTATTAAGACTGTACCCCTGCAAGGACGCGAATTCTCCAGCACTGTTTACTCTAAACATTGGAGACTCATCCATAGAAACAACACGGCAATCATTCATTGTGTTAGTAGAAATATGGTCAAGACTCCCATTCGCGTCAAATGTACCAATACAGCCATACTGACTGCCTGTGAGTTTAATGACCTCTTCAAGAACAACATGTGCAGAAGTCGAGACTGTGGCATCGGGCATTATGATCGGGGCGTATAGTTTTGCAAGGGCTGAGCTTAGATTAAGATTGTGCTCTAAAATTTCTTTGGCCTTAATTTGCTCCGTAATGTCTATCATGGCGATACGAAATTCCTGCGTACCTTCAGAGACAAAACCTTCAAGGCGAACATATGGCCCGGGATTGTTTTTTATTACCAGCTGCGTTTCAAATGCCACCTGAACATTTGTATCAAAAGCTTTTTCAATAAACTGATTGTAACCGAAGAGAGAGTCATATTCAAAAAACAACTGTAACCGACTGTTAATAATTTTTTGTCTATCCGTTCGCAGCAGTTTTGTTCCAGTGAGATTGATGTGGCGAATGGCCCCATTCCGGCCAACAGTAAGGTAACCGATGGGAGCAAAATCATAAAGGTCTGCAAAGCTGTCCCGAGACTCTTTCAACTCTGTTTGCGTTAACCGCAGCTCCTCGTTTTGCAGTTCCAACTCAATTTGATGAATCTGGAGCTCCTGAATTACTGCCTGCAATTCCACTGGATTATCATTGGTAGTTAGAGCAAAAGGGTCTTTCTTTAATAAGGCTTGTGCGCGACTACGGAGAGTATCTGGATCCATATATTTAACTTCACTCTTCTTCATGACATTCTCCTCCGACTTACTCAGGCAAATATGTGCTTCGCAGCCTTACCGTGTATAGCTATGAACTAACTTCAAATAAAAGACAGAAGCGCTTAGGAGTTACACCCGGTCTATAGGCGAAACCTCGTATTTTTTTTCCCAGCCGTCCGTGATGTTGCTCAAAACTATTCGGCTTGCCAGTCATGACAGTTTCCTTGCATGCCTCAAAAGCCGCTTGTTCAATTCCCGGCCAGATTTCGTGCAAGGTCTTTTTCACATCCGATGCTGCCATCAAATGCTCATAAGCCTCGTTGACCAAAACAACCTGCGCTTCTACAAAATTTCCCTTTTCATCGAAAACAGAATCAAGCAGAGCGAATGGGTTAGGCATCTCCGTAAAAAGATCCAGAGCCTCACGTTCTTTCAGCCTTAACATAGTTTCAAGATGCTTGGCCTGACTTATATTGGAGAACGTAATTACCAGTCCGCTTATCTTGTTGTCATCCGTTCGGTAAGGCATAATACGAATCTTATACCACATCCCGTTCAAGCTGGATATGTCCTTTTCAGAATAAATCAGAGACTTCATTACTTCTTCTGCGTCCGCAGACATCTCCGGATAGTCAAGATTAGAAACAATATCTGTAAAAGGACGACTGACATCCCCGGGTAGAAGTTTAAAGATAGTCGTAGCCTGAGCCGTAAATCGGCGAATATTGAGATCCTCATCCAAAAACAGAGTTGCTATATTAGTGCTGTCGAGCAGGTTCTTCATATCATTATTAGACTCATAGAGATTGTCTATTTTGACTTTCAATTCCTGATTAACCGTCTGCAATTCTTCGTTCATTGACTGCATCTCTTCCTTGGAAGTCATCAGTTCTTCGTTCATTGACTGAAGTTCTTCGTTAGTTGATTGCATCTCTTCATTACTATTCTTCAGATCTTCCTGTGACGTTTGCATCTCATGCTTAAGAAATTGTACTTCATCACGGGCCTGTTGTAATTCGTGTTGCATCCCCTTTGTAACACCTAGAATGTTTGCTTTTACCGTAGGCACTATGACTGACGAGTCTTTTTCTGGCGAGTACCCTGCGCTAAAAAGAACCATAAGCATGTTTTTCATCTGACTGAACTTCGCTAATGGATGGATAACAACATCAACCACATTAAAACTATTTCCATCCTCTATATGAACACCTTTGATTGTTGTGACAGTTTGATCTCGAAAAGCTTGTATAAATGCTGAACTAAGCCGAAAACGCAGCCCCTCCCGTGCCATGGCGAACAAATTCCAATTAGCTTTGCCGGCTGGCGGTTCCAGAAACTTTCCAGTATGCCCGGTGATATTTAATATATCACCATCGCTTGTGGCTAGAACTGCGGCCGGAGCATAATTCTTTAGAATCAATTGTTCCATCAAAGATTGAACATTAATTATGGGAGTTTTAGGATCTTGCTCTTTAATAACTGGAGAATAAAGGGGGGGGAGCCTGCGAGAAAAAAGTGTTGGAATATGACGTTCATCACTATCAAGACGTTTATAAAGGCGCATTTTAGCCTCCAGAGGAGTGAAAAGATCAGTGAAGATTCCTAAACTTTCCGAGCTACCAAGAAGAAGAACTCCATTTGGATTAAGACTGTAATGAAACATAGGAATAAGTTTCTTCTGCAATTCCTGATCAAGATATATGAGCAGATTGCGACAGACGATGATATCAAGTTTTGTGAACGGAGGGTCCATAATTATGTTTTGCGGCGCAAATATCACGGTATCTCGAATATCCGATTCTATCCTCCAAAACTCTCCTTCCTGTGTAAAGAATCGGAGCAATCTTTCTTTTGAAACATCTGAGCTTATATTCTGAGGATAAACTCCCATACGGGCTTTATCAATGGCATCATTATCAAGATCGGTAGCAAATATCTGGATAGATAATTTTTTAGGCGCTATTTGGCCTTCCAGAACTTCATTGAAAACCATCGATAAAGAATATGCTTCTTCCCCCGTTGAACATCCGGGCATCCAGACTCGCATGGTTTCACCATCGGGAAAGTCTTTCATCATAGCAGGAAGGATAATCCTCTTAAGGTGTTCCCATATCTCGGGGTCACGGAAAAAATTTGTTACCCCGATCAGTATTTCCTTGAAAAGAAGATCTACTTCCTGAGGGTTCTCTCTTAAAAAACGAACATATTGAGACATTTTATCTATTTGATGCACACCCATGCGACGCTCAACGCGCCTATAAATTGAGCTCTTTTTATACTGAGAAAAATCGTGTCCAGTTTGCGAACGAAGAACAAGTACTATTTTTCCCATCGAATCCTGATGCGTTCTCGTCATTATTTTATCGGAGCCCATTAGTGTCCGTTTAAGACAGTTTGTAATCTTCAAGGGCAACTCGCGCGCTGGGGCTACAACATCCGCTAGTCCAGCATCTATAGAACTAAGCGGCATGCTATTAAATTTTGCAGAGTCCGGATTTTGCACGAAAGTCATGCCGTATTCTTCCTTGATAGCCCGTAAACCAAGCATTCCATCTGACCCCATACCTGAAAGAACAACGCCAATAGCATTTATATGCCGGTCTTCAGCCAGTGATTGGAAAAAAGAATCTATAGGGAGACGTAACCCTCGTCGCTGAGTAGGTTCAAACTGGTGCAACACACCTTGCAAGATGGATATTTCCTTACCTGGAGCAATTATATACACATGGTCGGGCTTGATCTTTATCCCATCTTCAACCTGAAAGACAGGCATCGAAGTATATCGCTGGAGCAAACTAACCATGCTACCTTTTTGCGACGGGTCCAAATGCTGAACGATAACAAAAGCCATACCGCTCTCTTCAGGCACATTTCGTAGAAAAGACTCCAATGCTTCAAGCCCACCGGCAGATGCCCCGATACCGACAATAGGAAATTCAGGTGTATAGTGATCGATAGATTGTTGATCCTGAGAGGTCATATTTTCAACCGATTTTGTATTTTTTTCGGACCCGCTATCCGCTTGATCAACTTTTTTTTCTTTTCCCATAACGATTTCCTTCTATTAAAAATATGAACTAAGCTACTCAATTAATGGTTTTTTTTAAATTGATTTGGAAATCAAAATGATCTAATTGTTTATTGTAACAAAGCTACACTCAAAATACCACCTAAGATAGTTTTTATATTAGTTGCGATAAAAAAAGAGGAGTATATATTCCCTTGAAAACAAGATTACAGTAAGTCAGCAGATCAAATCACCCCAGCACTTACGAGATAATTACTAAATTATGCCCCCAGAGTATTTTGGAAAAGATGTGCCTGTTTTTCAATTTGACAACAAGCTGTTGCCAAATTGAATTTAGGACTTGTGTAAAATAAAAATCAGATACTGATATACCGTAAGTTCCTATATGAAACGCCCTTAGTGTCAGGGAAAGTGTGGATTAAATCTGCACTTAACTTTTTCAAAAATCCATTTCCCCATGTGGATTCTTTTTGCTGTTCAATAATATCTGCCCCAAGT
Source organism: Maridesulfovibrio ferrireducens (assembly GCF_900101105.1). Taxonomy (NCBI): domain Bacteria; kingdom Pseudomonadati; phylum Thermodesulfobacteriota; class Desulfovibrionia; order Desulfovibrionales; family Desulfovibrionaceae; genus Maridesulfovibrio; species Maridesulfovibrio ferrireducens. The sequence continues at coordinate 1,142 of NZ_FNGA01000001.1, read as the reverse complement.
TCCCAATAAAATTGTAGCAACTCTTTATTTACTGAAACTACCGCTTTGATCTGCTTCAAATTTATCATATCCCCCCAGCATTGAGCCGCAGGCGAATAAGCTCTTCTCCCATAGGGAGCAGGACGTAAGGGCGTCCACTTTAAAAAAGTGGGCCCACCTTACCTGTCCTGCCTTCAAAGCTTAAATTATTATACAGGATTAATGGTTATTTTTAGATAATTTGTGATGCTCACTGTTAAATATCAGAAAATCATCTTTAATCGTCTATAATATCGTTTAGTGTCTGAAAGTATCACATAGTGTCCTAAAATTTCACATGCTAACAGTCTAATACTTTTGACTTTAAAATGATTAATCTGTTAGTTTTAGTGATCTTATTATGGCTAGTAAGTCAGAGTACAAAAGGAGGATAGAGTGCGAAAAAAATATGATGCAAGGGTTGAAGTGATAGCTTCGTTGTCAGTGATTAGAGAATTGACTGAGAAGGGCTATTCGAAAAAAGCAATTTATAAAAAATTAAAAAATGATGAGTTGCTGACGATAAGCTACGTTCATTTTTGCCGCTTTGATTTGGATGGCAATCTTCCCAGACAGCCGAAGAAGTCTACTTTTAACTTTCAAAACAATGAGGGTAAAAAATTGGAACTTAAATCTGCTAATCCTATAATATCTCCCCTCATATAGCCTAGGCACACGGAGTAAAAAATGTCCGTCTGGGGCTGGTTCTGCGGTACGAGGGGGGTCTCGGAAAAGTGTAACTTTTGTAAGCCATTACGCGTTTCGAGCTTAAACGGCTGAAATAAAGAGAAATAATCTATTTTTTAAATGTAATAAAAGTGTAATAATATGTAATTTAAAATGTAATGATCTGTCTTTTCAGGTGGTTGTGTTTTTAAGAAATGTAATCTCAAAGTGTAATATGTATTACAGAAAATTACACTTTTCATTACACTTAGATAAGGGTTTTAGTTTAGCAATTTTAGTGTCTTGCATCTATAACTGCAATTAATTACATTTATTACAGTTTTCCGATCCCCTCTGGCAAAGATTTTTTTATTCAAAATATATTAGATCTTAAAAAGCCAGCATCTAACTGTTTTGTTTGTTATTTTGCTAGTCATGGCCTTAGATTTTTCAAGCAA